>PMCP01000208.1 GCA_003155415.1 Gammaproteobacteria bacterium
GCGTTCGGCACGTGGCTCGGGGGCGCACCGGCGTCCGAAGTCGAAGCGCCAGGGTCCGGGCTCGGCCTCACGCTCGCCATTGCGCTCGGCAAGGTAGCCGTGTTCATAGCGCTGATGCTCGTGCTCGGCAAACGGTTCGTGCCGTGGGTACTCACGCAGGTGGCGCGCACGGGCTCGCGTGAGCTGTTTACGCTCACCGTGGTCACCGCAGCCGTGGGCATTGCGTTTGGCGCGGCGGCGCTCTTCGGCGTGAGCTTTGCGCTCGGCGCGTTCTTCGCCGGCATGGTCATGCGCGAATCGGAGCTCTCCCATCGCGCCGCCAACGAGACACTGCCGCTGCGCGACGCATTCGCCGTGCTGTTCTTCGTTTCGGTGGGCATGCTATTCGACCCGCACATGCTGCTCACGGAGCCGCTGCGCGTGCTAACCGTGGTCGGCATCATTGTCGTCGGCAAGACGCTGGCTGCGTTCGGCATCGTGCTCTTGTTCCGCTATCCGTTGAACACGGCGCTCACGGTGTCGGCCAGTCTTGCGCAGATCGGCGAATTCTCGTTCATCCTGGCGGGGCTCGGTGTGAGCCTGAAGCTGTTGCCCGTGGAAGGGCAAAACCTGATTCTGGCGGGGGCGCTGATCTCCATCGCCTTGAATCCGTTGCTGTTCGGCGGCGTGCAGCCTGCGGTGGCCTGGATTCGCTCGCGTTCGCGGCTCGCGCGCTACATGGAGCGGCCGACGGACGCGCTCGCGAAGTTGCCGATCGACCTGCCGTCGAATAGGCTCGCGGGCCATGTGCTGATCGTGGGCTTCGGGCGGGTGGGGGAGCGGATCGGTGCGGCGCTGAAGGAGCGCGATGTGTCGATGGTCGTCGTCGAGCAGAATCGCGACGTCGTCGAGCGATTGCGCAAGCGCGGCATCGCGGCCGTGTCCGGTGACGCTGCGGATACGGCCGTGCTCAAGCGGGCGCACGTGGCCGGTGCACGTCTGCTCGTGATCGCGATCCCCGACGCGCTGCAGGCGCGCACGATCGCGGAGCACGCGCGGACGGTGCGGCCCGACATCGAGATCGTGGTGCGCGCACATAGTGACGACGAGGCTGCGCTGCTGCGCAAAGATCGCGGCAGCCACGTGTTCATGGGTGAGCACGAGCTCGCCCTCGGCATGACGAGGCAAGTGATCGAGAGCATGGAGAAGAAATAAAGATGGGCCTGGGGGAAGTCACTCTCGCGGCGCTTGCGCTCGCGGTCATACTGAGCTGCACGTCGCGCCTAAATGTCGGACTGCTCGCGATCGCGCTCGCTTGGGTCATCGGCGTGTATTTCGCCGGCCTGCCGCTGCGCGAGGTGACGGCCGGGTTTCCGATCGATCTCTTCCTCACGCTGGCGGGCGTGACGCTGCTGTTCAGCCAGGCGCACGTCAATGGCACGCTCGACATCGTCGCGCACAACGCCATGCGTCTGTGTCGAGGCCGCGTGGGGCTCGTGCCGATCATGTACTTCGGGCTCGGCGCAGTCATCGCGTCCGCGGGCCCCGGCAACATCGCCACCACGGGGTTGCTCGCGCCCGTGGCCATGGCCACGGCGGTGCGCATGCGCATCTCACCGTTTCTGATGGCGATCATGGTGGGCAACGGCTGTAACTCCGGCTCGTTGTCGCCGCTCGCGCCCACGGGCCTCATCGTCACCGGGCTCATGAACCGGATCGGCTTACCGGGATACGAAATCGATACGTGGCTCTATAACCTGCTCGCGCACGCGATCGTGGCCTTCGCCGGCTACTTCATTTTCGGCGGCTTGAAGTTGCTGACTCGCTCGGAGCGCGTGGAGATGGAAAACGAGCCGCGACAGACGCTGGACCGCCATCAGATGACGACGCTCGGCATGATCCTCGTGCTGATCTTTGGCGTGGTCTTCTTCAAGTTCAACATCGGTATGGCCGCGTTCACGGGCGCCGTGCTGCTGGCGTTGCTGCGAGCCGCCGACGACGGCGAGGCCATCAAGCGCATGCCCTGGAGCACGATCATCATGGTCTGCGGCGTGACCGTGCTCATCAGCCTGCTCGAAAAGACGGGTGGCATGAAGATCTTCACGGATCTGCTGTCGAGCATCGCGACGCAGCACACGGTGGTGCCGGAGCTCGCAGTGATCATCGGTGTCGTGTCTGCGTATTCGAGCACGTCGGGCGTAGTGCTGCCGGCGTTCCTGCCGACCGTGCCTGGTCTCGTCGAAAATCTCGGCGGTGGCAACGCGTTCGGCATTGCGTCCACGATGAATGTGGCAGGGCATCTCGTCGACGTGTCGCCGCTATCGACCATCGGTGCGCTGTGCATCGCGGGAATTCCGTCGGGCGACGCAAGCCGCCGGCTTTTCAATCAGCTCTTGGCCTGGGGCATGAGCATGACGGTCGTCGGCGCCATCATCTGCTGGGTGCTGTTCGCTTAACGAGGAACGGCGTCGCCATGGACTTGACGCTGCTCGTCACGTTTAGCGCGAGCTTCTTCCTGGTGGCGTTGTCCCCGGGTCTTTGCATGACGTTGGCGATGTCGCTCGGCATCAGCATCGGCGTGCGCCGTGCGCTATGGATGATGGCCGGCGAGCTCGCCGGCATCGCCCTGGTGGGCATCTGCGCGGTACTCGGAGTAGCCGCTCTCTTGCTCCAGGCGCCTACCGTGTTCGCGGTGTTCAAATGGATCGGCGCGGCGTACCTGATCTACATGGGTTGGCAGACCTGGCGTTCGGAGCCGGCGCGGCTCGATCTGGCAGGCGGCCAGCGCCGCACTCCTGCCTCGCTGATTGTCCAGGGGTTCATCACTGCGGTGGCGAATCCCAAGGCGTGGGCCTTCCAGGTCGCGCTGTTGCCCCCGTTCGTCGACAAGAGTCGTCCGCTCGCGCCGCAACTCCTGGCGTTGCTGGCACTGATGCTGGTGATCGAATTCATCTCGTTGCTGATCTACGCCCGCGGCGGGCGGGCACTCAGCGAGCAGTTGCATCGCCGTGGCAAGGCGCGTTGGCTGAACCGAGCCGCGGGCAGTCTGATGGTGGCGGTAGGGATCTGGCTCGCGCTCGGTTGACGCGAAGCCAGTGACCGAGGCACGCCGCTAGGGCGCGTGGCAGACCACTTCGATGTTGTGGCCGTCGGGGTCGAGCACGAACGCGCCGTAGTAATCGGGATGATAGTGCGGGCGCAGGCCGGGTGCGCCGTTGTCTTTGCCGCCGGCGGCGAGCGCTGCTGTGTAGAACTCGTCGACCTGAGTGCGCCGCTCGGCGCGGAAGGCCACGTGCAGGCGCGGCTGGTTCGGCACGCCTTCGCTGACCCAGAAGTCGGGTTTCGGGTCGACGCCGTAGCCGAACACCGCGCGACCCTCGGTAAAGTCCTTGGGCACTTCCATCAGCACTTCGTAGCCGATCGGCGCCAGCGCCTTGTCGTAGAAGTGGCGGCTGCGCGTGGGGTCGCTGACGGTCAGGCCCATGTGGTCGATCATCGAATCTCCTCTTCGGCTTAGCCGAGGACCGTGCTGACGAGCTCTGTGGCCCGCGTCAAATCGACTTCGGTGACCGAGCTGACGTTTTCGGTCAGCTTACGCAGGATGCCCGTTTGGAGACCGCCGCGCCGCTGCGCCTCCGCGTAGGGGATCTCCGGGTGGAACATCACCATCGAGTAGCGCGGCACCCAGTGGCCCGGGAAGCGCCGCTCGAGCTCGAACGATAGCGCGGCGCGCAGCTCGAATTTTGCGTCGCGCACTTCGTCGCGCATTTCGAGGTAGTTCTCGAGCGCCATCTCGGCGATTGCGCGCGCGTTCGGTGCGCGCTCTGCTTCGAACGCTGCGAATACCGCGTGCCAGTCGTAGCCATGTGTGCCGATCAGGTCGTCGAGCGCCACGCAGTCCTCGAACGCTGCGTTCATGCCCTGGCCGTGGAACGGCACGATCGCATGGGCCGCGTCTCCGACCATCAGCACCTTGTCCTTGAAGCTCCAAGGGCCGCAGGTGACCGTGCCGAGGTTGCCCGTGGGATGGCTCACGTAGTCGCGCGCGAGCGCCGGCAACTGCGGTACGGCGTCGGCGAATTCGCGGCGGAAGAAAGCCGGCACTTCGTTCGGGCCGATGCTGGCAAAGCTCGGATCGCCCGTGTGCGGCAGGAATAGCGTGGCCGTGAACGTGCGGTCGGGGTTCGGCAGCGCGATCAGCATGAACCGGCCCCGAGGCCAGATGTGCAGCGCATGCGGCTCGAGCGCGAAACCACCGTCTTGCGCAGCCGCGATCGTCAGCTCCTTGTAGCCGTGGTCGAGCAGGTCTTCGGTGGCCGAGATCTCGCCGGCGTCAGCCAACGCGCGGCGCACCTCGGAGCCCGCGCCGTCGGTTGCGAACACCACGTCCGCATCGAGCCGGCGCGTACTTCCATCGGCTGCGGCGATCAGCGGCGCGCCATCGGTCAGATCCACGCCGACGCACGTTTCGCCGAAGCGGTACTGCACTCCGTAGCGCTTTGCCGCAATTTCGAAGATCAGCGCGTTCAAAGCTGCGCGAGATACGGAGTAGATTTCTTCCGTCACGCGTTGGCCGTAACTCAAGAATCGCTGCTTGCCGTCTTGCTCGTGCAGCATGCGGCCGCGCATCGCGATCATGAGGGCCGTAACTTCGGCGTCGATGCCGGCGCGCCGCAACGCCGTGATGCCGCGCGCGGCGAGAGCGAGGTTGATCGAACGGCCGCCCGCCTGGCCGACCACAAAGGGAGGGCTGCGCTCGATGACGGTTGCAATAACGCCGCGCCGCGCGAGCAGGATCGCGAGCAGGCTGCCGGCCGGGCCGCCACCTACGATTGCGACCCGCGGTGCCGAAGTCATGCGTCGAGCGTGCGTTTCAGGGCTGTGACGGCGTCGTAGACGTCACGGTAGCGGTTATACAGCGGAACGGGGGCGAGCCGCAGCACGTTCGGTTGGCGCCAGTCGGCCACGACGCCGGCTGCGCGCAGTCGTGCGGTGAGCGTTTGCGCTTTCCGCGGTGGCGGATCGAACTGCACGGCCAGGTGGCAGCCGCGGCGCGCGGGGTCACGCGGCGTCAAGATCCGCACGCGCTCGCCGAGCTCCGTCATCAGCAGCCATTCGAGGTAACGCGTGAGCCGCTCCGATTTGCGGCGCAGGCGCTTCAAACCCGCAGTCGCAAACAGCTCGAGCGATGCCGCGAGCGGGGCGAGCGACAGAATAGGTGGATTGCTGAGCTGCCAGCCTTCGGCGCCGCGCAGCGGCGCGAACTGCGGCTCCATGAGGAAACGCCGCGCGCGGTCGTGACCCCACCAGCCTGCGAACCGCGGCAGGTCGTGCGCCTCGGCGTGACGCTCGTGCACGAAGCAGCCGCCGACGGCGCCCGGGCCAGCGTTCAAGTACTTGTAGCTACACCACACGGCGAAATCGGCGCCGGAATCGTGCAGCGCGAGCGGTACGTTGCCGATCGCATGCGCGAGATCGAAACCGACGCGACAGCCGTACGCTTGTGCCCATCCCGAATACGCCGCGAGGTCGAGGCGCTCGCCGGAAAGATATTGGACGCCCGGCAGCAACACGAGTGCGATGCGCTCACCCTCGGCCTTCAGCGTCCTGTCGAACTGATCGGCGTCGAGCTCGAAGCTGCCGCTGCGTGGCCCGATCTCGAGCAGGGCGCTCTTGGGGTCGAGCCCATGCCAGCGCAGGTGCGACTCGACGGCGTAGCGGTCCGACGAGAACGCGTCGCGTTCGATCAGGATCTTGTAACGCTTCGAGCTCGGCGCAAAGAACGTCGCGAGCATCAGGTGCAGATTCACGGTCAGCGTGTTCATGGCGACGACTTCGCCGCGCGCTGCACCCACGAGCGCGGCGAGCGGTGCCGCGAACTGCGTGTGGTAATCGAGCCAGCCACCGTGGCGTTCGTCCGGGAAATGGCCGTCGACGGCGTGCGTAGCCCAGCGATCGAGCTCCGCGTCTACGACGCGGCGTGCCGCGCGCGGCATCAGCCCGAGCGAGTGGCCGCAGAGGTAAGTCAGGGTGCGTCCGCGCTCGTGCGGCAACTCGAATTGCCGGCGCAGGTTGCGCAGCTCGTCGGCGGCATCGAGCGCGCGGGCGCCGGCCGCGCCGGGAGAGAACGGAGCGCGAGCCACGCTCACCTTGGCGGTACGACGTTGCCGCAGCGCTTGCAGGTGCGCGCCGTCTCGCTACCAAAGAAGCGGTCGAACACGGGCGGTAGGTCCTTCACGATGTCCGCCACGTGCAGGTATTCCTCATAGAGCTTGTTTGCGCACTTCGGGCAGAACCACAGGAAGCCGTCGAGCTCGTGCGGCTCGCGCGGTCGCTCGACGACGATGCCGACCGTGTTCGGCAGCCGCTGCGGCGAATGCGGTACGCGTGCCGGCAGCATGAAGATGTCGCCCTCGCCGATCGGGATGTCGACGAACTCGCCGTCCTGCACGGTCTTCAGCAACATCTCGCCTTCGACCTGGTAGAAGAGCTCGGGGCCTTCGTCCACGTGGTAGTCGGTGCGCGCATTCGGACCGCCGACGACCTGCACGATGAAGCCGCTGCCCGCAAACATTTCTTTGTTGCAGACAGGCGGTTTTAGGTGCTCGCGGTTGTCGTCGATCCAGTCGAGAAGCTTGAACGGCAACGTGGTTTTCATCGGACCCTCATCAGGGGCAACGGGCCGTGAAAGCCCGCTGCGGCGGGGCATTATGCCTAAAGCCGCCAGCCGGCGGTGTAGGGATTTTCCGAATTTCAGCGCTTGTGTTTGCGCTGCTTTCGGGCGTAACGCTGGGTAGCTGCGGAGCAACGGACACTTACGGAACGGCCAGGGCCGTCGAGCCTCACTGCCGTCAGGCGATTGCCCCACGCGCAGCCCGTGTCGACAGCAGTGACGTCGGCCCGGCGCAACAAGCCGAGCGCCGCCCAGTGGCCAAACACGATGTGGGTGCTGGCCGCTTTGCGTTCCGGCACGTCGAACCACGGCAGCAGGCCTTTTGGCTGCGTGCCGGGCGGCCCTGAGTTGCGCAGGTCGAGCCGGCCGCGGCGGTCGCAATACCGCATACGCGTGAGCGCGTTGATCGTGAAGCGGCGGCGATCTTCACGTTCGAGCGTAGGGCTCCACGTTTCGGGCTCGTTTCCGTACATCCCGCGCAGCGCGAAACGCCAGCGGCGGCCGCGCAGCAGTGTCTCGATCTCGCGCGCGTGGGTCCGCGCCTCGCGCACGGTCCATACCGGCGGGATGCCGGCATGCACGAGCACGCGGCCCGCGGCGGCGTCGTGGTGCAGCAGCGGGCGGTGGCGCAGCCAGTCGATGAGCTCGTCCGCGTCCGGCGCTTCGAGCACGTCTTGAAACGTGTCACTCGAGAGCTCGCGGCGTCCGGCGACGGTGGCGAGCAGGTGCAGGTCGTGGTTACCGAGGACGGTGATGGCGCTCTTGCCGAGCGCGATGACACGGCGGAGCACTCCAAGCGAATCCGGACCCCGATTCACAAGGTCGCCGACGAGCCACAGCGTGTCGCGCGCGGCGCGAAACTCGATCTTCGTCAGCAGCGCGTCGAACTCCTCCGCGCATCCCTGCAGATCACCGATTGCGTACGTTGCCATCCTTCGCACCGTACCAACGGTCTTGCGCTTTGCCTAGCCGCGATGAGTGCGGTGCCGGCGTGACGGCGGCGCGGAGGCGAGGCGGGGGCGTGGGGGCATAGTTACCGCTCAGCCTTGGTCGCCGATGTTTTCTCTGCGCTCGCAGATGGGATGTGGGGCCTGAGCGTGCCTTCGAAGTAGAGGAGCGTCTCGCTCGCGGTGGCAGCTTCGAGGAGGTCGCATCTAGTCGTTCCGGCCCCACGCGTGCGGCGACCAAGACTTCGCGGCAACCATGCCCCCACGCCCCCGCCTCACCTCCGCGCCGCGTGCCTGGTTCGGGCGCGCGCAACGTCGGTGCCCGCGCGCATTGCACTTCGCGAGTGACGGTGGTGTGAGAGGGCCCCTCTCACGCCGCCGTCACGGTTGGCACCGTCACCGAGACGCGGGCTTGCCTCACAGCAAACGCGCTCGGCCGCGTTCTTTTTATAGGAGGGAGGAGAGAAGAGCGAAGTCGGACGGTGCCAGCGTTTCGGGGCGCCTCATCGGGTCGATGCCGGTGGCGGTGATCTGTGCCGGCGTCAGCTGGCCCTTGAGGGAGCGGCCGAGGGTTTTGCGGCGCATCGAGAAAAGGTGGGCGACGAGTTTGGCGTAGCGGTCGTGATCGGCGATGGGGAACGGAGGCGAGGTGTGAGGGGTGAGGCGGACGACAGTCGACCAGACCTTCGGTGGTGGGGTGAAGGCGCCGGGGCCCACATCGAAGAGCGCTTCGGACTTTGCCCACAGGGCCAGCATGATCGTGAGGCGGCCGTACTCCTTGCCGCCCGGGGCGGCCGTCATGCGGTCGACGACTTCGCGCTGCAGCATCACGTGCAGGTCTTTGAGCACCGCGCCGAAGCCGAGCAGATGAAACAGCAGGGGCGTCGAAATGTTGTAGGGCAGGTTGCCGACCACGCGCAGCGTGCGCGGCCCCGCCGCGAGGGCGCCAAAGTCGAAACGCAGCGCGTCGGCTTCGTGCACAACGAGGCGCTCGGGATGCGCCACGCGCGTGGGAAGCGAAGCCGCGAGGTCGCGATCGATCTCGACGACGTGCAGCCGTTCGAGCCGCTCGACGAGCGGCGCCGTGAGTGCGCCGGGGCCGCTGCCGATCTCGGCCACGATGTCAGTCGGCTGCGGACGAATGGCGTCGATCAGCCTGCGGATGACGCCCGGATCGTGCAGGAAGTGTTGGCCGAGCCGCTTTTTCGCACGCACTGGGCCGCTCAAGCGAGCTTGAGCGCGAGCTCGACAGCTGCGAACAGGCTGTCGGGTCGCGCGCGCCCGGTGCCGGCCAGCGGCAGCGCCGTGCCGTGATCGACCGAAGTCCGCACGATCGGAAGACCGAGCGTCACGTTCACGATCTCGCCGAACGACAACGCTTTCAGCACCGGCAGCCCCTGGTCGTGGTACATCGCGACCACGACGTCGCAGCGCGCAAGCGACTCGGGCGTGAACGCAGTGTCGGCCGACACCGGGCCGATCACGGTCAAGCCTTCGGCCGTGAGTGCACGCACTGCGGGCTCGATCAGCGTGAGCTCCTCGGTGCCTATCGTGCCGCTTTCGCCGGCGTGCGGATTCATGCCGAGCACGAGCACGCGCGGCTTCTCGATGCGGAAGCGGCGCCGCAAATCGTCGTGCGTGATGCGGATGATGTTCGTGAGTGCGGCCACGTCGAGCGCGTCTGCAACGTCGCGCAGCGGCAAGTGCGTGGTGGCGAGGGCCACGCGCAGCGACTTTCCCGCGAGAAGCATCACGGGTTGTGCGGCGCCCGTCAGCTCCGCAAGGAACTCGGTGTGCCCCGAGAATTTCACGCCGGAGTTGCTGATGACGCTTTTCTGCACGGGCGCCGTGACGATGGCGGCCGCGGTACCCGCCACGCAGAGCTCCGTGCCGCGGCGCAGCATGTCGAGCACGTAAGGCGCATTGGCGGTGTCGAGCTCGCCGGCGCGGACGGGCGCACGCAGCGGCACATGCAGTATTCGCAGATGGCCGGGCTGGTGCGGCCCGACGGCCGCAGGGTTCGCGCATTCTTGCAAGCGAACGTTGCTGCCTAGCGCGCGACCGCGTGTTGCCAGCAGCTCGGTGTCACCGAGCACCGCGAGCCGCGCGGCGAATGCGCGCGAGCCGAGCGCCAATACCAAGTCCGGGCCGATGCCGGCAGGCTCGCCGGAACTCACGACGATCAAGGGGAGCGTGCTGTTCACGAGCTCGAGCCGGCGGATGGCCGGCGCTCAAGTGCGCTCAGTGGCGCAGGTCGACGTAGGTTTGGTCGCGCAGCCGGCGCAGCCATAGCTCGCGCTCTTCCTCGGATTTGCTCGCGCGAATCTGGCGCCCGCAGTCTTCCTTCTTTTTCTCGTCGGTCACGTCGTGCGAGCGTTGCTCGAGCACCTCGATCAAATGCCAGCCGAACCGCGACCGTATCGGCTCGCTCAACTGCTTCAGAGGCATCTTCGAGACCGCTTGCTCGAAATCCGGTGCAGTGTCGCCGGGAGACAACCACCCCAGGTCGCCGCCCTCGGTGGCCGACTGCGGGTCCTCGGATACGGCGCGCGCCACGGTGGCGAACTCCGCCCCGCCCATGATCTGCGCGCGAACACCGAGCAGCTTCTGCCGCACAGCGGCGTCATCGAGAATCTCGTTCGGCCGCAGCAGAATGTGCCGGATGTGCAGCTGATCGACCATCGTGCGCTCCGTGCCGCGCATCTCGTTCAGCTTCACGATCTGGAAGCCGCTGCCGGCCTGAATCGGCTCCGAATAGTCGCCCGGCTTCATGCGGACGACGATATCTCTGAACAACGTTGGCAGCTGAGCGCCTTTGCGCCAGCCTAGGCTACCGCCTTCGAGCGCCGTCTGCGCGTGGGAGGTGGCCACGGCAAGACGCGCGAAGTCCTCGCCGCTGTCGAGGCGCGAGTGTATCTCCTCGACTTTTTGCTTGGCCTTTTCCATGTCCTGCGCCGTGGCGTTGGCGGGCACGCTGATGAGAATGTGCGAGATGTTGTAGTCGAAATCGTTGGTGGCGCTCACGCTGGCGCTGGCGAGGCACTGATCGAGCTCGCGCGGCGTAATCGCGATACGGTTGATCACGTCGCGCTGTTGCAGCTGCTCGATGATCATGTCCTGGCGGCTGTCCTCGCGATACGCGACGTAGTCCACGTTCTGCGAGGCCAGCACGGTCGGCAACTCTTCGAGTGTGTAGCCCAGGTTGGTGGCGACGCGGGTTAGCGCCTCGTTCAGCATGTCGTCGCTGATGTTGATGCCGACGCGCTTCGCGCGCTGCAGCTGGATCTCGCGCAGCACGAGTTGCTCGAGCACTTGCCCTTCGATGACCGTGTTCGGCGGCAGCGCCCGCCGCTTATCCGGCGGCTGCTCTTCCTGCTGTTTGCGCAGGTTCGCGAGCACGAACTCGATACGCTCGCTGAGCTCGCTCTTCAGCACGACGCCGTCGTTGACGACCGCGGCCACGCCGTCGAGCATCTGGCCGCCGGCACCGAGGCCGCGCTCCTGCGCGCCCGCGTGCTGGCTCAAAGCAAGTAACGAGGCGGCGCATAGCGCGAGGGCAGTAATCCTAAGGTTCATGACTCGCTCTTCTCAGTAGGCGCGGGCGATCTTTCTGTAACCAAGAATACCACGGTCGAGTAGCTCGTCAGGCGTAATGGCGCTCTTCGATAGGCCCTTCAGCTCGAGCTGGACCGAGATCGCGTTGTCGGTCTGCCCGGTGGTTCGGCTCACGTATCTGCGGTTCACGAGGCGAAAGCGCCAACAGCACGCGTCGTACTCCCACCCCACGAAAGTCTCGAGCGGCTCCTTCTCGAAGAACGAGTAGCTGTACCGGCCGATGATTCGCCAGCGCTGTGCCACCGGCCAAACGAGAGAAAAATCGCCTTGCTCGAGAAGGCCTTGCCGGTAGCGGTAGCCGAAGCCGAACAGCCGGTCGTCCTTCGGTCGGTATTCGAATCGTGTTTCAACGCGGGCCGTGGCATCCGTTTCGCTGTTCCATTGGTAGCCGAGGTCGATTGCCCAGGCGTCACGCACACCGATCGAGACTTCAGCCACGTAGTCCGAGGCGTTCGCGTCGTTCAATTGTGCGCCGGGCAGCGCGACGTGTTGGGCTCTTAGATAGCGCGTCTGGCCCAAAGTTGCCGTCACGCGCTCGCGACCGCTATCGGGGTCGATCAGGCGGCTCGTGACGCCGAAACTGAACTGGTCGGTGTCCGCGATGCGGTCGGGGCCTACGAATTGATACTTGCGGAAGAGCTGTATCAGGTTGAAGTCCGGCAGGATCGTGTCGAAGACGGGCAGCGCGCTCTGGTCGCGGTAGGGCACCTGCACGTACAGCAGTCGCGGCTCGAGCGTCTGGGTCCAGCGGCGGCTGGTCGTCTCGCGCTCGAACTTCATGCCCATGTCCAGGCTCGTGATGGGCAGCGCGCGAGAGGGTGAGGCGTCGCCGCCCGGCGCCACGTGATCGAGCGAGTAGGTAGTGCCCCGGAATGCGACAGCCGGCGTCAGGTACATGCCGCCGCGCGCGAAGCGCAGGCTGATTTCCTGAGTCGTGTCGAGCCGCCAGCCCGTGACGCCGACGTTACGCTGGAAGTCCACGAGCTCCGTGTTCGAGTCGAATGCGAGCACGCGTCCGAGCCAGCGTCCCGTGAACAGCATCTGCGGCGCGCGTTCGTACGGGCGTTCCTCGTCCGTCAGCAAGGCGTCGATGGTCTGGTAGTTTTGAAAGCGCGTCAGCATCGACCAATTCGGCGCGTAATAGTTGATGTCGAGAAAACGATCCAGGTGCGTCTGGCTCGTGATGCTCAAGCTGCTGCCCAGGTCCTCGAAGTAGGCGTCGTCCGAAACTTCTTCGATGCCAGACAGGATCGACCACTGCTTGTGGTCGCCGAATTCGGTGGCGTGATTGAATTTGACGTAGCGGCGTGTGCGCTGCGCGTTGTCGTCGTGCGGCAGGTACTCGAAGGCGAGCGCGCCCTCGCTCGTCGGCAGCAGATAGCGAAAGTCGCTGCGTAGCTGTATGCCGCGCTTGCTCATGTAGCGTGGGTCGAGCGTGAGGTCGTAGTTCTGTGCGAGGTTAAGATAGTACGGGACCGAGATGTCGAGGCCCGTGCGATCGCGCTCACTGATCGATGGCGTCAGGAAGCCGCTCTTGCGTTCGTCGTTCAACGGGAACGTGAAATACGGTGCGTACAGAATGGGCACGCCCTTGAACGCCAGTTTCACGCCGTGCGCCGTGCCGACGCCGCCGTTCACGTCTAAGTTGATGTCGCGTGCGCGCAGCTCCCAGTCCGTGTTGTCCGCCGGGCACGTAGTGAACAGCACCTGCATCAGCGACATCTTGCCGTTGCTGCTGACGGTGATTTCCTGAGCCGAGCCCCGCGCAGGGCGCTTGGGTATATCGAAGCCAGCTCCGGTCACGCGCAGGGTTTCGGCGTCGCCGTCGTACTCCGCGTCTTCGCCGTACACCGTGAAGTCGGGACCGTTGAAGCTCACGCGGCCCAGGATTTCCACGTCGCCGTCCTTCATGGTGGCGTTCTCGGCCGAGATCGTGCCTTCACGCGTCTTGATCTCGACCCTTCCCGAAGCCTTGAGCTCCTGGTCGTTGCCGACGGCGATTTGGCTCGCGTTGATCTCGATCGTACGCGAGTTGTCCGCGTTAGGCGGCGCAGCCGCGGGCTCCGGCGGCAGCTCGATGAACTCCGGTGCGGGCGGAAGGCAGAGGTCTTGGGCTACCGCCTGCCGCGCCAAACAGAGGACGAGCCAAAACGTGCAGATAGAACGATGGCTCACTGCAGAGCGAGGTGCGGCTTAGGAAGGGGCGGTTACAATGGCATAGACCCTGCACTGCTTCAACGGATTAGATGGACTGTTGCACGTGATGACTGAACCTCGCCGCAGCCGCCCACCGCCGGTTTTCCGATGAGGGCGATGATCCTTGCGGCAGGGCGCGGCGAGCGCATGGGTTCGCTTACCGCCGCGCAGCCGAAGCCGTTGCTCGATGTTGGGGGCGCGGCGCTCATCGAGCACCACATAGCGCGTCTGAAGACGTGCGGAATCGAGGAAGTCGTCATCAATCTCTCGTACCGCGGCGCGCAGATTCGCGACCACTTGGGCAGCGGTGCGCGGTTCGGTGTATCGATTGCCTACAGCGACGAAGGCGAGCCGCCGCTCGAAACGGCCGGCGGCATCGCGCACGCGCTTCCGCTGCTTGGCGCAGGTCCGTTCCTGCTCGTGAACTCCGATGTGTTCACCGACTTCGACTACCGAACGCTGGCGAATGCGCAGAGCCCGACGATCGTGCTGGTGCAGAACCCTGAGCACAACGCGCGCGGCGACTTCGGCCTCGATTTGGCGGGTCGTGTGTGCGCCGAGCCACGCAGCTACACGTACGCAGGTATCGGTGTGCTCGATCCGACGCTGTTCGCAGGGCTGACGCCGGGTCGTAGACCGTTGAAACCGGTGCTCGACGCCGCGATCGATCGCGGCGAGTTGCGCGGCATGCGCTTTGAAGGATTGTGGATCGATGTTGGCACGCCCGAGCGGCTCGAAGCCGCGCGTACGGTCGCGTCGCAGGAATAGTCGATGCGTCTGTATTCATTCTTCTTGAGCTCGGCGGCCTTTCGCGCGCGAATCGCGCTGAACCTCAAAGGCGTCGACTACGAGACGGTCTCCGTGAATCTGGCGCAAGGAGAACATCGCGAGCCGGCGTTTCTCGCGACGAATCCGCAGGCGACGGTGCCCGTGATCGACGATGACGGCACGGTCTTGTGGCAATCGCTCGCGATCATCGAGTACCTCGATGCGCGCTATCCTTCGCCGCGGTTGTTTCCGGCAGAGCCCGTTGCGCGGGCGCGCGTGCAGGCGCTTGCGCAGCTGATCGTGTGCGAGATACATCCGCTGAACAATCTGCGCGTACGCAACTATCTGCGCGACGAGCTGAAGCTCGACGCCGCCGCGCAGTCGCGCTGGTACAAGCACTGGATCGGCGAAGGGTTCGCAAGCATGGAAGGGCTCGTCCGGCGTTTCAGCGGTGGCCGCTACTGCTTCGGCGATGCGGTGTCCGCAGCCGATGTGTGCCTCGTGCCGCAGGTCTACAACGCGCGCCGGTTCGACTGCGACCTCACGCCGTACCCCACAATCCAGCGCATCGCCGACGGGTTGCGCAGCGAGCCCGCGTTCGCGCGCGCGGCGCCGGAACAGCAACCGGACGCCACGTAAGACCCGTCCCAGCCCTCCTGAATGTGACGCCGTTCCGCGGCGCCGAACTTCAGCTTTGGCTCACCAAGCCGACTTTTTGATATAGCCCGCCGTCCCGACGCTGGGCGGGCGTGGGGCACAGGGGACAGCGGCCGCGAAATCCAAATGAGGGGTGGGAAGGTGGAGGCAGCGCAGCTCCCCGGCTATCAGCACGGCGAACCGATCCACGAGAGCAGCGTGTCCTCGGTCTACCGGGCACGCCGCACGAGCGACGGTGCGTGCGTGGCGATCAAGCGTTCGCAGAGCCACCCCGTCTCGGCGCGCCAGCTCACGCGCTATCGCAATGAATTCGAATTGCTCCGCTCGCTCGAGTGCCCCGGTGTCGTCAAGGCCTACGAGCTGGTGCGGCACGATGGCCAGGCGGCGCTCGTGCTCGAGGATGTGCCCGGCGTGTCGTTGCGCCGCTGGATCGAATCCTCCGTTGGGGCGCCGATACGCGAGCGCTTGAGTCTGGCGATCAAGCTCGCAGATATCGTCGCCGGCGTGCACGCGGCGAATGTCATTCACAAGGACATCACCAGCCACAACGTCGTCTACGACGCCGACACTGGCCGCTGCACCCTGGTCGACTTCGGCATTGCGACGAGGCTGCGCAGCGAGGAAAGCAAATTCCAAGCGCCTGCCGCCCTCGAGGGAACACTCGCATACTTGGCGCCAGAGCAGACGGGCCGCATGAATCGCAGCCTCGACTATCGCGCGGATCTGTACTCCCTCGGTATCACTCTGTACGAACTCTTCACCGGCGGTTTGCCACACGAGAGCTCTGATCCGCTCGAGATGGTGCACTTCCACATCGCCGGCAAGCCTGTCTCGCCACGCGATCGCGACCGGCGCGTGCCCGAAGCGCTGTCCGACATCGTCCTGAAACTGCTGCAAAAGGAGCCGGAAGCGAGGTATCAGAGCGCTGGCGGGCTCGCGGCCGACCTGCGACGTTGTCTCGCGGCGCTCGACCGCGACGGCTCGGTCGCGCCTTTTCCACTCGGCAGCGAGGATGCGGTGGATCGCTTCGAGCCGCCACAGAAGTTGTATGGCCGCAATGCCGAAGCGAAGACGTTGCTGTCGAGCTTCGAGCGCGTTGCGCGCGGCGGTGTCGAGACGATCACCGTCGCGGGTCAAGCGGGCATCGGCAAGACGTCGCTCGTGCAGGAGATCTATCAGCCCGTCACGGGCCGGCGTGGCTACTTTGTCTCGGGCAAGTTCGAGCAGCTCGAGCAGAACGTGCCGTTCAGTGCGTTCGTCGGCGCGCTGCGCGAGCTTGTACAGCAACTATTGACCGAGAGCGAGGAAGAGATCGCCGCGTGGCGTGAGCGCATTCGGGATGCGGTGGCGCCGAACGGCCAGCTGATCGTCGACGTGGTGCCCGAGCTCCAGCTCATCATCGGCCCGCAGCCGCGAGTGCCCGAGCTCGAAGCGCTTGAGGCGCAAAACCGTTTCTACCTCGCGTTTCAGAACTTCGTTCAGGTGTTCTGTAAACGCGAACATCCGCTCGTGCTGTTCCTGGACGACATGCAGTGGGCCGACCCCGCCAGCCTGAACCTCGTGGGGCTGATCGTCGCTGCGCGAGCCACGGAGTCGCTGCTGCTCGTGCTGACGTATCGCGATGCGGAGGTGTCAGCCACGCATCCGTTCATGCTCGCGATCAAAGAGCAGGCGAAGCAGGGCGTGCCCGTGCACACGATCGAGCTCAAAGCGCTCGGCGTTGCCCAGGTCGCGGAGTTCGTGGCCGATACGTTGCATCAGGATCGGACCACGGCTGCTCCGCTCGCGGAAGTCATTCGGCAGAAGACCGGCGGCAACCCATTCTTCATGCGTCAGTTCCTGCAGGCGTTGCACGGCAAAGGGCTCATCAAGTTCGACGCGGCGCAGCGCGCATTCCTCTACGACGTGGAAGCCGTGCGAGACGCGGCGATCACAGAAAATGTCGCCGAGTTGCTCGCGGCGAAGTTGCAGCGATTGCCCGTTGCGACACGCGCGACGCTCAGGACAGCCGCCGTCATCGGCGGGCGGTTCGACCTGCGAGTGCTCGCGACTGTGCAGGGGTTGTCGCCCGCCGAGACGGATGCGAGCTTGCGTCCCGCTATTGAAGACGGCCTCGTCACGCCCCTGACCGGGCTCGAGAGCCTCGATTCCGACGGGCAGTCGCCGCTGGTCTACGGGCGGTTCGCGTTCCGGCACGACCGCGTGCAGCAAGCGGCTTACGCGCTGCTGTTCGAGAGCGAGCGTCCCACGCTGCATCTTGGAATCGGCCGTGCGCTGTTGGCCGTGACGCCTCCCGAAGAGCTCGACGCGCGCTTGTTCGACGTCGTGAGCCACCTGAACCACGGCCGCGAGCTGATTCGTGATGAGGCTGAGCGGCGCAGGCTCGCCGAGCTGAACCGCCGCGTCGGCATGAAGGCGCGCGACTCGACGGCGTATGGCCTCGCCGTCCGTAGCTTCAGAATCGCAGTGGAGCTGGCCGGGCCACGCGCGTGGCAACAGGAATACGCGGCGCAGTACGACACACATCGGCGGCTCGCCGAGGCGCTGGGTCTCACGGCCGACGCGACCGAAGCCTTGCCGATCATCGACGTCGCGCTGCAGCACGCGACATCGTTGGTCGATCGCGCGAGTCTCTCGGCCGTGCGCACGAACGTGCTGCAGATGCTGGGCAGGCTACCCGAGGCGCTCGCTTGCGGCCGCGCGGCGGCGCGCGAGTTCGGCATCGATCTACCCGATCAGCCGGAGCAAGTTCGCGCGATGTTGCAGCGCGAAATTCAGTTCATTCGCGAACGCTCAAAGGCGATCGGCATCGACAAGCTGCTCGATCTGCCGCCGATGCAGGACGCCGGCAAGATCACGCTCATGGGGCTCTTGAGCCATTGCCTGCCGGCCGCTTATCAGAGCGATCAAGAGTCGTACGCGCTGCTGTGCTGCGCGATGCTCAGATTGTCGCTCGAGCACGGCAACTGCGGATTGTCGGCGCGCGCGTACGGTTCGTTCGGCGCTCTGCTTTCCGGCGTGCTGGGGGAATACGAGGACGCGTACCGTTTCACGAAGGTCGGCGTCGATCTCGCGCACAAGCTCAACGAGACGTCGATTCTTTCGGGCGTCTACATGCTTCACGGCGTGTTTGGCTCGCACGGCGTCGACCCCATCGACGCGAGCATCCCTGTTTTCGAGCGCTCCATCGAATTCGGCTTACAAACCGGCGATCACCTGCACGCGGGCTACAGTGTTGCCCGGCGGTTCACGCATTTGCAGGGCCGGGGCATGCCCCTCAATGAGTTGCGTGCCGACGCGGACGCCGGGCTCGAGTTGCTCCGGCGACTCAATGACACGACGAACGAGGAGTTCGTCGAGGTTCGCCTGAAGCTGGTCGACTGGTTGCGTGGGGAGCGGCCGGGCGGAAACAAGCTCGCCATCGACGAAACAGAGCTCGGCGCAGCGATTCATGCGCGCGGCAATCGTTCGGTGGAATGCGACTGGTTCATGGTGCTGACCGCGCAGCGCTACTTTGCAGGCGATTTCCAGAGCGCCTACGACATTGCGCGGATCGCCGAGAGCCTGCAGACCTTCACGGCCGGCTACGCCACGCGTGGCGAGCACGCGTTGTTCTATGCGCTCTCTATCGCCGCGGTGTACGCCGACGCGCCGGCCGCGAAGCGCGGCGAGCTCGACGCCGAGCTCGTTCTGCTTCGCCAGAAGCTTGCGCGCCTGGCGGGACTCTGCGCCGCGAATCACGAGCACATGCACCTGCTCGTCGAAGCGGAATGCGCGCGGCTTGCCGGTACGCGTATCGAGGCCGCCGACCTTTACGACCGTGCAATCGCCTCCGCGCGCCAGCACGCATTCCTGAACGTCGAGTCGCTCGCGTGCGATCTGGCCGCGCGTTTCTGGTTACGAGACGGCAAGCCGGAGTTCAGCCGTGTGTATCTCGATAAGGCGCTCGGGGCCTACGAAGCGTGGGGCGCGAGCGGCATGGTGGCCGATCTCGTCGCCCGATATGGGCTCAATGCGGGACACGGAGCGACGGTATCCATCACGGCGAGCACGACGAGTGCCGGTCCGGCGGCAGAGCGTTCGGACTCGCTCGATCTTTCGGCGCTCCTGAAGGCCAACCAGGCGATCGCCGGTGAGATCGTGCTCGAACGGTTGCTCGCGAAGCTGCTCGACATCGTGCGCGAGAACGCCGGCGCGGAGTCGGTCGCGCTGCTGCTCGAATCCGACGGTGAGTTCCTCGTGCAGGGATTCAAAACGGCCGCCGCCGAAGCGAGCGTGCTGATGGCCGAGCCGTTGCGCCTGTCCACGATCTGCTCGAAGGGCATCGTGAACTACGTGCTGCGCACCTCGGAGCACGTGGTGCTCGACGATGCGGCGCAGCGTGGCAAGTTCCGCAACGATCCGTACGTCGGCGAGCACAAGCCGAAGTCCGTGTTGTGCGTGCCGGTATCGCATCAGGGCAAGCTGATCGGCGCCGTGTATCTCGAGAACAACCAGGTGGCAGGCGCATTCACGCCGGGCCGGCTCGAGGCGTTGAACATTCTGATGTCGCAGATCGCGGTTTCGATCGAGAACGCGACGCTATACAGCAAGCAGGAGCAGCAGCGCCACACGATCGAGGCGGCAAACGAGACGCTCACGCGCGAGATCACCGAGCGCAAACGCGCCGAGCAGGAGCTCGGCCGCTATCGCGATCACCTCGAGGAGCTCGTGAAGGAACGCACGAAGGAGCTCGAGAGTGCGCAGGGGCGGCTCGTCGACATGTCGCGGCGTGCCGGCATGGCCGAAGTGGCCTCCGGCGTGTTGCACAACGTAGGCAACGTCATGAACAGCGTGAATGTCGGTGCCAGCGTGGCGCGCGATACGGTCAAGGCGCTGCCGGTGGAAGGGCTGAGCCGCGCTGTCGGCCTGATGGACGACAATTCCGCACGGCTCGCGGAGTTTCTGGTGGCCGATCCCGTGGGCCGCAAACTGCCGGACTACCTGCGCAAGCTCGGTGCCACGCTCGTCGAAGAGAAGCAGGCGATTCTCGGCAACATCGAGCAATTGTCCGCGCATCTCGAGCACATGAAGAAGATCATCGCGGCGCAGCAGTCGTACGCGAAGGTCAACGGCATGACCGAGGTGTGCACGCTCGAGGAGATTGCGGAAACCGCGCTTTCGATCAGCGAAGCGGCGCTGCGCGGCGCGAACATCGAGATCGTGCGCGACTACGAGAAGCTGCCGGCGGTGCTCATCGATCGACACCAGATCATGCAGATCGTCGTCAACCTGGTCTCGAACGCGAAACATGCGCTCGAGGAATCGACGCAGCAG
>PMCP01000081.1 GCA_003155415.1 Gammaproteobacteria bacterium
TCGGTGTGCCCTTCGAGGCGCACCACCGCGCCTTCGAGCGGCACGATCATCGCCACGAGCTTCGCGAGACGTTCCTCGGTGGGCGGAGCGATCGCGCTGTCTTCCGTGCGGAACAGCACCTCGATCGACAATGCCTCCTCGAGATCGCGGCGATGTTGCGAGCGTTCTCCGTTGAGTGCTGCACCGGCCTGCGCCGCGGCGCTCTCGCTGGCCGCGAGCCGCGTCTCGAGAGCCTTCGTCCGCGAAGCCGAAAGCTCTCCGCTCTGCTCGGCCGCGAGCCGNNCGGATGTTGCGAGCACGCTGCCAACCAACAGAACGACGAATTTGCTGTACATGATTTGCTCCTCGAGCGTGAATAACGACACGGGAGCTATTGCAGCGAACGCTGCTGGCGCCGCGGTGATGAATTGCGGCGCCTCGCGGGCGGGAATCTGACGAATTATGACGCGCCGCCCCGGAGGGGCGGCGCCAATGGGCAGGTCAGGCGCTGTGCAGGCGGCTGACGAGTTCCTCGTCGACGTAGTTTTCGGAGTCGAGCACGAGCCGTTCTTGCGCGAGCTGCAGCTCGTGCAGGATGTACATCAGCAGGATGCTGAGCGTGAGCGCGACCAACGTCGAGTTGAACGAGATACCGAGGCCGCTCGTGACGGCCGTCGTGTCGCCTTTGACGGCGAGCTCGGCGCCCTGCAGTGCGAGACCGATACCGCGCACGGTACCTACGAAACCCAGCGCCGGAGCAACCCACACGCTGAAGCGCAGAATCGACAGCTCGGCGTCGAGCCGCGTGCTCTCGCTTTCGCACACGTTGTGAACCGTCTGCGAGGCATCCTGCACGTTACCCGTGGCGCCAAAACGTTTCAGCGCGGCCGCGAGCACGCGCGGCAACACCGCATTTCGCTTGGTCGGAGGCAGTTGCTCGAACTGCCGCAGGTATTCGCGCGCGTCGGTCGGCAGAATCACGATGCCGGGGTCGAGCTTCATGTAGCCGGCGTTGAGCAGATCGCGTTGCTGGCGCATCTCGCGGAAACGCAGCGTCGCGAGAATGATGGCCCAGATCGCCACGATGATCGTGGCTTCCTGCTCGGGGTCTTGGATGATCACCCAGATGGACCGCTGTGGCACGTAGCCCGGCGTGCGGGCGGCGATCGCACGCTGCTCCGCGCGCCACTCCTCGGCTGTTGGCCGCACAAATGCCGCGAACGCGAGCTGGATCACGAGCGCAATCACCACGAGGATGCCGAGCTTCGATGCCCGATCGCGCACATAGCTTTGATAAACCGCCATTCAAACCCTCCAAGGACGAAACCAACGCCGCTCGACGCGATACTCGCAATCACGCGACGTCATGACACTCACTGACCCTTCGCCCGCCGCGCGTCGTGCTGCAAGGGCAGCGCTACGAACGTGCCGCCGTTGCGCTGGCAAACGACGCGCAGCAANNACAGTGGCATTGATGGTGCCCACCGCAAAGTCGTCGCCGAAAATGTAAAACGAGATTTTCTTGGTCGGATCGTAATAGTTGTCGAGTGCCGACAGAATCCCGTTGCGGGGACTCGATGCGGAGTACGCGTCCCAGTTGCGCATCGCGTCGAGGATCGCCTTGCGACGCGCCGGTGTGTCCGGGATCCACTCGTTTCGATAGCTTTGAAACATCGGCGCACCCTGGTCGTTCATGACCTGGATGCCCTTGACGGTGGGATACACCTCGAGCGTCTGCCGCAGCTCGTCGATAGCGTAGTCCCACGCGTAGTTCTTCATGCTACCGGACGTGTCGATGATGAAGATGATGTACTCGCTGTCGACCGGAATGCCGCCCACCTTGTATTCACCGATTGGCGGCTTGTAGTTGGCGACCAGGCTCTTCATCTCGTCGGTAAGGCTCTGCTTCGCGACCGCGAGCTTGCCCTGGATCTCGTTCGTGATCTTCGAATCCTGTACGGTGGCGAGCACTTCCTGGCGGATCCGTTCGAGCTCGGTGCGCAAGGTTTCGACACTCTTCGCATCGGCCTTGTAATCGCTGGCGGTCGTGGATACGTCGCGACGGAGCTTGTCGGTTTCGC
This sequence comes from Gammaproteobacteria bacterium, assembly GCA_003155415.1. Taxonomy (GTDB): domain Bacteria; phylum Pseudomonadota; class Gammaproteobacteria; order Steroidobacterales; family Rariloculaceae; genus FEN-1219. The sequence goes on from PMCP01000081.1 coordinate 2,061, forward strand.
CGAGAATTTCGTTCAGCTCCTGCTCGTATTGCGCGATCACGCCGTGCAGATCTGTTTTGCTTTCCTCGAGCTTGGCCGGCTCGCTCACGCGCGTGACGATGAACAGCAGAATCATCGCGCCGAAGCCGCAGCAGATGGCGTCCAGGAACGACATCGTGAAAATTTCGAACTCGCGTCTGCGCCTCATGGCCAATCCTCGGACGGTGCGAGCATCGAGCCCCCGGTGCGCAACGCGAGCACCCAGAACGCGGGCGCGGCCTGCGGATCACCTTCCATGGCAAACAGGATGATGTTCACGGGCACGCCGTTCGGTAGTTGGCGCACCGCACGATTGAAGTGGTCGAGCCGCTCTCCGGCCGTGACACCGGAGCGAATGGGCGCGACCTCACCCATCGTCGGCAGACCGTCCGTCAGCAAATAGACGTTGTCGGGCTTCGGATCCATCGTTCGCAGCGCGGCAAACGCGGCGTGCAGGCTTGTAGGCCCTTTCGGGTACTGCGCACGCAGCGCGCTGACGGCCGCGTCGACTTCCTTGCCGTCAGTGACGGTCACCCACTTGCCGTTGCTGCCGGGGAGCAACGAGACCGCCTTGTCGGTGAAGCCGAAGATCTGGATCTGCGTGCCCTGCTCGATCTGTGTCGTGATCCAGTCGACCGTGTTCACGAGCTGCTTCCACTTCGGCGCTTGTCGTTGCTGCTCGGGCGGCATGTTGCGGCGGCGAATGACGTTCACGAGCGTGCGGTCGAGCATGCTGGTCGAGGTATCCACCAGGATCACCACGTGCTTGCCGCCCATGCGCAGACCCGTCAAATACTGGCGATTGCCCTCGCCCACGAACGACCGCAATGCGTTGCCTTCCGGCACCGGCTTCTGGGCGGAGGCGGTCAGGGCTTCTGTTTGCTTGTCGAGCGCCGCGAGATCGGCGCGCAGCTTCGCGACGGCCGCCTTGCGTGCTTCGGAGTCCTGCGTCTCCGAGGCAAGCTTCGTCCTTGTGTCGTCGACCTCGCTGATCAGATTGGCGCGCAGGGTCTTCAATGCGGTCCACTGCTGCAGCTGCTGTTGCAGCTGTTCCTTAAGCTGCACACGGTTCTTCTGCCCGGTGAGCACCTTGAGCTCCCAGCGCGCCGCCTCCGCCGACAGGTCTTGCACGACGGTGCGGGTGTCGAACAACGCGTTCTGGCTTACGAGCATGAACAGCAGCACGACGCAGCCGAACCCGGCCGTGATCGCATCGAGAAATGACATCGTGAAGACGTTGATTTCGCGGCTGCGCCTCTTCATTCGGCAGCCTCCACGACCACGGCACGCAGCTCGATACCGGGTGAGCCTACGCGCACGACGTCGCCCGGTTGCAGCACGACCTCACCGGCCACCTTCTTCTCGTTGACGTACGTGCCGTAACGACTGAGATCACGCAGCTTCAGCTCGCCGTCGCGCAAAGTGACTTCCGCATGCACGCGCGACACGCCGCTATGGTTGTCTGGCACCATGATCGTGCGCCGCGCGGCGTCCGCTTCGCGGCCCACCACGATGCCGCTGACTCCCACGCGATACGCTGTGCCGCCGTGCACGACGTGCGTCGCACGCAAAGCCATCGCGACGGTCGTTGGCGCGGAAGCGCGGCTCAAGGCCGCCTCGATTTGCGCCGGGGCCGCACGCCACGGCAAACGCTTCAGCAATTTCACGTCGGCGCCGTTGGTCTGCGGTGCCGCGAGCAGTGCGCTGCGGGCAGCGTGACCTTTTTCGAGAATCTCGATCCGCGCATCGTCGATTCTGGCGAGCTCGCCAACGAGACCGGGCAAACGCGCCAGGCGGTCCGATACCAGAATGACGAGGCCGCGGTCGGGCTCGCGACTCTGGGCCACCAACTGCGCAACGCCACGATAGAAGCCTGCCGCCACGCCGAGCACCTCGTCGCGCTCGACGGTGACGCGCGCATCGTCGCCGCCGTACGGCAGCTTGAGCTCGAGGCGTTCCTCAGTGCGCAATGCGTCGAGCCACGTCGGCAAACGATCGTACAGCGCCTGCTCCGTTTCACCATTGCGGAATGGGTTGAAGCGCGTGGCGCGCACGAAGGCGTCCGCGATGCGCCGCGCGAATGCATCCATCAGGCCAACGAGCCCGGACTGCTGCAACGCGTGCTCGGCACGCACTGCAACGTCGGCCCCCTGCTCGAGCACGGTGGCCGTCACGCGATATAACCCGGCATCGAGATATACGAGCTGGCGGTCAGGGTACGGTCGATGGCCAGCCGCCGCAGCGGCGTCAACCAGTGCGCGCACCGGCATACCGCACTCCTGCGCGAGCCCGAGCAACAAGCCGAGCTGCTCGGAGCGATAGCCGGCCGGCACCACGAGCAACACCTCGGCCCGCGCGTGCCCCACCTTCTCCCAGATGGATGCGAGCTGAGCGTGCGCGAGCTCCGCCGCACTCGGTAAGTCGGCGCCCGCCGATCCGGGCTCGAGGCTCAAGGAATTCCAGAAGCGGTTGCTGGCCTGGCGCGGGCGCAAGCGCGCAAGCGCGAAGGCCTCATCGCCGGTCAGGATGCGGCCGCGGTCGACGACGGCAAAGCCAGGCTCGACGCTGAGCACACCCGTGGCGTCCGCCACGGCGATGCCCGCATCGTTGATGTCGATCGCGAGTGCGCTCACGGAATCAGATGCCAATGGGGAATGTGACACCCTCGTCGGGCGGGATGTCCTGCGTCGGAATGAACTCGTCGCCTTTGAGCACCCCGCGTTCCTCGCTCGACGGCGATGGCCGCGATTCGGCAGCCGTCGGCGGAGCCTGGGCGGCGGGAGGAGCCGCGGCGGCAGGGGCGGCCGGCGGCGGGGCGTCCTTCTTCTCCTGACCGACAGAGGACGCGGCCGTGAGCACGAGCGCGGCCAAGAGCGCAGCGGTTCGAATCTTGTTCATGGTTGCCTCACTGCAGGTTGCGCGCTAACCGAAATCCAAGGTCGTCGCGGGCGTTGGCTTCATAGCTGCGCGCCGCAACGCGCAGATCCGTGAGCGTTGCGCTGCGCCAGCTGGCCCCGCGAACGCCATGGAAACGCCCTACTTCCGGCCCAAGCGGGTCGTCGGCCCGCTGCGTCGAGTCGACGACATCGAGCGAATAATAGTCCTGCACCCACTCCGACACGTTGCCCCCGAGATCCTGGAGCCCGTAAGAGTTGGCGGTAAATGTGCCGACGGGAGCGCTCACGGGGAAGCCGTCGTTGTAGGTGATCAATGTGGTCTGCAGGATTTTCGCGGCCGCAAGATCGGCAAAGTTACCCGCGCGATCCGGTGGCGGCAGGCTGGCGCCCCACGCGTACAGCAACCCTGTCTGCTGGCCCGCGAACCGCGCGGACCATTCCCATTCGGCTTCGGTGGGCAACCGATAGCCGCTGCGCAGCGGTCGAACCGGCACCCACACGCCCGTACGTTCCTCGTAGACCGGCTGCAAACCGTCCTTGATGCTGAGCCAGTTCAGGTACTGCACCGCTTCGTCCCACGTCACGTTGGCGACGGGCTGGGCATCGTCGTTCAACGACAGGCCGCCGAACGAGCCCGAGGTGTGCTCGGGCTTGAACTTGCGGAAGTCTGCATTCGTGATCTCGCGTGCACCGAGATAAAACGCGTGCGTGACGCGCACGGGCCGCAGCGTTTCGTTCGAGCGCCGGCCCGCGTCGCGTCGCGAGGAACCCATGGTGAATTGCCCGGCCGGAATGAGCTTCAAGTCCTGACCCATGGCCGTGTGCAACGTCGACGGAAAGCCGCCGCCCGAGCTGGTGTCGAGCGTGAGCAACACGCGCTCGACCTTCTGCGGAAACCCGGGCCGGGGCATCAGCTCCAGGCGCTCGGACGCGAACCCCGGCTGCTGGATTTCGATCACGTGGCTGACGGCCGTCAACTGCAACGTCGCGGGTGTCACGCCCTTCTGCTGGCCATCGACCAGGATCATGGCATTCGCGGGCGTGCTCACCACTTCGACGGCGCCGTACTGCGGCGTGAGCTCGAGCATCAACCGCCGGCCGCTATCGGCCGCCACGGACAGCTCATTGGCCACCGTCTCGTAGCCGGGCTTCGTCAACGTGAGCTTGTGTGGACGCCCGGGCGCCAGCTTCAACTGCAACGGCGTGCGGCCGCGAAACTCGCCGTCGATGCTGATGCTGGCTTCGCTCGGCGCGCTCGCGATCTCCACGCGACCATCCGCGGCCGCGAGCTTCACGTCCGGCAGTTCGAGCGGCTGATTTGCCACAACCTGCACNNTTGCCGTTCCAGGCGTTGAAGCCTGCGAGTCGCACCTCGAGCGCGCGCTCGCCCGCCGCAAGCTCGAGTGTCGCTGGCGTAGTCCCCACCGCCGTGCCGTCGACGACAACGGTCGCGCCCGGGGGCTCCGTCCGCAAACGTGCCGGGGCCCAGTTCGGCGTGAGCTTGGTCGTGAGGTCCTGTCGCTCGCCGCCGCCCGTGACCTCGAGCTCGCGCACTTCCGCGAGATATCGGTCCGCCCGGAATTCGATGCGGTGCAACCCCGGCGTGATCTCGGCGTCGGCAAGCGGTGTAACGCCGAGCATCGCGCCATCGACGAGCACCTGCGCTTTGGCTTCGGGGTCGGTGGCCAGCGTGATCTTGCCGGGTAGTTTCGTGAACGCGAGCGGGAAGGCTTGCTCGGCCGACTTACCGGACACCTCGATCGACGTATCGAGAGGGTAGTAGCCAGCAAGCTCGGCGGCCACGCGATGCGTGCCCGGCTGCAGCAGATAGCGCTCGCCGAGCCGCAGCTTGAAGAACGTTCCCGGAACGCTGACGCGCTGCGGTGCAGGGTCGATGTGGAGCTCGATCGACTTCGCCGTGAATGTGAACCACGCGACTACGACTGCGACAGCTGCCGCGGCCGCGAGGCCAAACGTGGCAGGCCGGGGCGCGCGCCAACCCGCGGCTGCGGCCTGCGTAGTGGGCTTGAACGCAATGGGCGTGATCGTGACCGCGCCGGCAGCTTCGCGCGTGCGTGCAACCTCTTCGAGATCCGGTGGCGCGGTGTCGCCGGCCGTCATCTGGAGCTGCACGCTGACCGTCAGGGCGCCGTCTTTGATTCGGCACGCGAGCCGGAGGCGATCGATGGCAACGACATCGCCATCGCGCAGCTCGCCGGAGCCCGCGATGGCTTGACCGTTGACACGCACATTGCGCGTGCCCCTCCCGACCTGCACGAAGAACAGTTCGCCGAGCTTGCCGATCTGCAGCGTGCCGGGCACGCCCGGGAACCCGACGTCCGCGCCAACAGCGCCGAACGACAATGGCAGCTCTGCCATGTCGAACTCACGCCGTCGACCCGATTCGTCGACCGCTATGACCCAGTTACGTGCGTTCCTGCCGTCGCCCATCATCATCCCTATCGTCAGATCGGCTCTTTGCAGACCACGCTGACCGACGCCGGTTCCCGCCCGGGAACGATCGTGAACGTCCGTCGCACGTCACGGTAGCCGTCACGACTGCCTATCGCCGTATACGTGCCCGGCCGTAGGTCGACCTCTTTACTCGAGAATGCGCCAAGCGCGCCGACCCGGTACAACGTGACGTCGGTCAGAAGATCGGATTCGAGCCGAATGCGGATGGGCTTGGTCGCCAGCGCGATCAGTACGTTCAGATCCTTGATCTGACCTTCGATCCTCGGGCCCCGCTCGGGGATCTCCCCGGCCACTCCGATCAACTCGCGTGCGGCCGCGAGCGCCTGATCGCCGAACAGCAGCGTCGGATTCTGAATCAGATTCGAGAGCTTGGCGTCGAGCCCGGCACGCGCGGTGGCGCGACCGATCCCCGTTTGCGCGAACAGCAACGTCGAGTCGGTCGCAAGCACTTGCCGGTACAGCGTGACCGCCTGGTCCCACAACTCGCGCTTCTCGAAGGCGGCTGCGCGCGCTTCGGAGAGCGCGATTTTGCCGAGCTTCTCGCCTTCCTGCGCCTGCGTCAGGCCTTCCTGGGATTCGCGCGCACCGGGCCGCACGGCGAGCGCCGCGCGAAACTGCTGCTGCGCGTCCTCGAACTTCTCTGCCGCAAGCGCGCTCGCGCCCGCCGACATGTGTTGCTCGAACTCGCTGTCCTTCAAGTTCTGCGTGATCTCGGCGATGGCGGTACGCGCCGGTTCCCACTTGGAGTCGATCGCGAGGGCCTCGCGGTAACTTGCGATCGCCGGCTTCAACTCGCCGTGCGCGCGTTGGTCGTCAGCCCGGCCTACGAGGACGAGCACTTCGGGCAATCGCTCTGCGCGAGCGCGGCCCGCTTTGGCCCCCGCATGCTCGGGGTCGATGGCGAGCACGATGTCGTACTGCCGCAGCGCAAGCTCGACGTTGCCCGCCACGAACGCAGCGGCGGCCGCAGCCAGCGCACCGTCCACTGTTTGCACAGCGCGTGCGAGCAACTCCTCGCCGAGCGCGTTCGCATCCGTGTAGTTATTGAAGGCCGTGCGGAAATCTTTGGCCAGGAAAGCGTCCTCCCCGGTCCGTTGCAACGACTCGTAGCGGTGCCACGAATCGCCACCCCAGCTCTCGACGTTCTGCGCGCTCAGGCGCTTCTGCTGAGTGAGCAGACCTGAGAGCAGACTCTCGGCCTCGCTTCGGAGGCGCTCGGCTTCCTCGGGCGACAGCGGTTCAACGGGTGCCGTGGCTGCAGCTGCAACGACAGGTGGCGCGACGGCGTGCTCGCGGGCCGCCTTCGCATCAGCGAGATGGCGCGGCAACCAGACGAACGCGATTGCGGCCACGGCCAGTACTGCAAGCGAGCCCAAGACGGTGATTAAGGTACCTGTCCGCGAACCAGACGCAGGCGCCGCGCCGCCTGCGGCGGCGAGCAGCTTCTGGCCGCCGAGATGCGGGCGGACCGGAACGATCGTCTCGTCGTGTTTTGGAAGAGTCGGGTCCACGAAGTTACTTCAGCAATAGGCCTCGAGCGCAGATTCTATGTCATCGGCAAATACAGACAGACCTTCGTGAACGCGGCCGCCGGCGCGCAGCACGTGCGCGGAGAGCTGAACGAGCCCAAGTAACGGTGCGGTACGTGCTGTTGTGGAGACCGGTTCCGGCTCCTCGCCATGCCAGCGCGCGCCCGTGGCGCCGTAAGGCGGGCGGCCCGTCACGAGCTCGTAAGCCAGGGCCGCGAAGGCGAAACAGTCGGCGGAGCGGCCGTGGGTCGAAGCTCCAGCGGGCGTGCACGCCGCGGTGGCGATACTGCGGCGCAGCAGCGCGTCGAGCGGTCTGGCGGTGGCGAAGTCGATCAAACGGGGACTGTCGTCGTCGGCAAACAGCACGTTGCGCGCTTTCACGTCGCAATGCGCATAGCCATTCGCATGCATCTCGCGTAGCGCGGCCCACACACCTCGCAACGCGGGTAGCCAACGCTGGGGCGGGGCGCCCGCGAGCGACACGAAGTCACCGCCCGGCAGGTATTCGAGTACAAGCGCCGCACGGTCGCGTGAAAACACGAGGCCGAAGGTTGCCACCACGTTGGCGTGTCGCAATGCCGCAAGCAGTGCGTGCTCGTAGCGTAGTGAATCGGCGGCGTGCGCATTCGGGATCTTCAATGCGGCGACGCATCCCGTGCCGTCGACGGCGCGCCAAACGCGCGCGCTACCGCCGCGTCCCAGCCGCTCGCGCAACTGCCAGCCACCAACGTTGGGGCCGCGCGCGACAGCGCTGTCGGTGACGACTGTTTCAGACTCCGCCGGCCGCCGTCGCGCTTGCATCCGAACCGCCTTCCGTCGTGGCTTCGCCGCTGGGCGCGGCGGGATCTCCTTCCGGCGCGGATGCAGGGGCCGCCGCCGGCACCGGCGGCAACTCGACGGGCGCCTCGGGCTCCGTCTCGGCATAGATCGTGACGTCCTCGGGCTTGATGCCCGATTCGCTCGCGAAGATCTGCTGCAGCAGAGTCCGCCACTCCTGATATTGGGCGTCCGCCGTGCCCGTGAGTCGATGCTGTGTGCCCTGGATCTCGACGACCATGGGCTTCATCTTGGTTTCGAAGCTCGACGAGAGCTCGTTGAGCGCGTCGGTGTGTACCTTCTTCTCCTGCTTGCGCACAGAACTCGTGCGGATCATGTCGAAGCCGACGTACATCATCGCGTCACGGATGACGCGGTCGGCGAAGCTGCCGTCGCTCTTTTGGCCGTACACGACGGACGCGACGATCGTTGCGATACCTAACCCCGTGCGCCAGTGGGCCTGCTTCGTCAGCTCGTGGACTTCGATGGCTTCTTCGCGGGAGTTCTCGCGCCAGCTGTTATACGAATCTCCTGCGTCGACGTAGAACTTCTCGTAGTGCTCATCGAGCGTGTCGAGGAACAGCCGTTCGCGCTGGCGCACGCTTTGTGTGCGGTCATACGTTGGGTCGTCCGTTGCGGGCAAACGATTCAGGGTGTAGCGCCCCTTCCCGTCGTCCGCCACATAGCCCTTGAACGCCTCGGGACTCACGTCCGCGGCGTAGCGCATTCCGGAGACGCCGCGTAGCTCACGGCGCTGCATCGCGGTGAGCTTGTCGCGAGCTGCTGCAAGGTCGTTCGCGATCTCGTTGAATACATCCTGGTACGGGTCGAGGTTCGGATAGCGCTTGCGGTTGAACGCGCCGGCCGCCGTGGCCATTTCGTAGTTCTTGGTGACCCACACACGGCCGGTCGCGTCCTTAGCCACGACGTGTAACCGCACCTGATCGCCATCGGAATGCAGAATCTTCGCCGTCACTGCGAGATCCGCAACCGTGCTCTCCTTGGGCATGACCCACACCGAGCCCCAGTTGCCGGACTTCTGCAGCGTGTTGCGCAACACGACGGCCATGTACAGCGCTTCGCTGCGCCGGATCTGCACGAAGGTGCCTTCCTTGATCAACGCCTCGATGACTTCCTTATCGACCTCGCCTTCGGGCACGCCGGATTCGAAGACCTTGATACCGACGTCGAGCAGCTCGGCCTCCGGGGCCTCTGCGGTGGCCCTCGTGAGCGGCACCGTATGCGCCACCAACACCTCGGAAGTGCTGCAACCCGCTACCCACCAGAAGGCAAGTAACAGCAGCCCGATACGACCCATGACCAACCCCCTACGCCGGCGCTACTGGCGCGCCAGAATCTTCTTGTATTGGTTGTACTCGTCCCACAACGCCGCGCGCAGGAAGGGATCCTTCTCCTGCGTCGCCGCTTCGCAAAGCTGGCGCGCAACCTTGTCGGGCTCGCCGCAACCTTTCACCGCCGCGACCGCTGACTCAGGCGAATTATTCGGCGGCGCGCTCGACCCGCCTTGGCCGTTGTCGCCGCCCGGAGTGCCTCTGCCCCCGGCACCTCCGGCCGCGCCAGCCGCGCCGGCCTTGCCCGCTGCATCGGTGCCACCGCCGCCTTGACCGGCCGCGCCACCCTGCCCGGCCTCACCCTGCCCCGCGCCGCCCGCTCCGCCGGCGCCGGCTCCGGCTACTCCGGCGTCCGCCGCGGCACCACCGCCGTTCTTCGCGATCCTGTCGCGCTCCGAACTCATGACGGCGTCGAAATCACCGAGCGAGCGCTTGAATTCCTCGTCGCCACCTTGGCCGGTGGCATTGCCGCCGCTACCGTCGCCGAACGGACTGTCGCCAGTACCGCCGCCTTGTGTGCCCTTCCCGTCGGCGCCCTTACCCTGGCCGCCACCTGCACCTGCACCGCCACCGTTCTGGGCCGTGCGCGGGTCGCCACCGCCGCCTCCACCCGCCCCCTGTTCAGTGCCGCCGCCCCCACCGCCTGCGCCCGACTGGCCGGACGAACCGCCCGCGCCGGCACTGCGGTCGCCGCCGCCCGCGCCGGAACCGCTGGAGCTACCGCCGCTGCCAGCGGAACCGCCACCGCCGGCGGCCGCGCCGCCGCCCGATGAGCCCTGGCCTGCGCTGGAGCCACCCGCGCCGCTCGAGCCCGAGCCACTGCGCGAGCCACCGCCTGCACCGGAACCGCTGTCCGCCCCGCTTTGCCCTTGGGAACCGCCGCTGCCGGGAAGACCGATTGAGCCGCCGCCGGGCAGGCTCACCGATGCGCCGCCGGACGAACCACCGCCCGCTGCACCCCCGCTGCTGGAGCCCGGCAGACCGCCGCCACTCGAGCCTGGCAATCCGCCGCCGGAAGAACCCGCGCCGCCCGCTGAGCCAAGACCACCACCGGCGGACCCGAGGCCGCCGCCAGCCGAGCCGAGGCTACCGCCGGAGGAACCCCCGCCTGCAGCACCACCGCCGG
>PMCP01000104.1:0-17223 GCA_003155415.1 Gammaproteobacteria bacterium
TCCGACAATCCGAAGTGCCGCACCTTGCCTTCCCGGATCAGATCCTTGACGGCGCCCGCGACGTCTTCGATGGGCACATCAGGATCCACGCGATGCTGGTACAAAAGGTCGATCACGTCTATTTTCAGCCGGCGAAGCGAGGCTTCGGCGACATCGCGGATGTGCGCGGGCCTGCTATCCAACCCGCGTGAGGGCCCGCCTTGCGCGTCGAACTTGAAGCCGAATTTCGTGGCGATCACGACGCGGTCGCGAACCGGCCCGAGCGCTTCGCCTACGAGCTCTTCGTTCGTGAACGGGCCATAGATCTCGGCGGTATCGAAGAACGTGACGCCACGATCGACGGCTGCGCGCAGCAACGCGATGCCGTGCTGTTTGTCGACCGCAGGGCCGTAGCCAAAGCTCAAACCCATGCAGCCGAAGCCGATGGCGGAAACTTCGAGGCCGCTCTTACCGAGCGTGCGTTTCTGCATGTGGAGCTCTCCGCTCAGCGCCGCCGGGACTTACCGGGGTTGTCGTAGGGATTGATGCCGCCGCCCGCGTCACGCCGCTTCGTCAGCGCCTTCGCCGGTTCCGGTTTTGCGGTGGCCTCGGCCCGAGCGGGCAGCGTCGGCCGCGGATGAATATCCGTTCGCTCGATCGCGAGCTCTGCGTTGTGCAGCTTCTTCAGCTGGATCGCGGTCTCATCGTTGGAATCCCACTGCCAGCGGTTGCCTTCGCTGTCGGCCACGACTTTGCCGGCGGGGTTGTCCTTGATCGAGCGAAACTTGTTGTCTGGGCCGGAGGGCATTTCATTCACCGTGCGTACGGTCGTTCGCGAGAAGTCTACGCCGGAATGCGGCCGTTACGACATGGTCCGACACTTCGCATCCGTCCAAGTTCGTGGTTCAACCGCCATGGTGTAATGGCACGCAACCGCGCCTTCAGGAACAACGACGATGCCGAAATCGACCAAAGCCGCCGTGCTCTCCGCACCCCGCGCCTCGTTCAAGGTTCAGGACGTGGATCTCGCCGATCTTCGCGCCAACGAGGTGCTCGTGCGCATGGTGGCGACGGGCTTGTGCCACACGGATTTGAGCGTCTGGGCCGGCGGCGTGCCGTTCCCGTTGCCCGGCGTGCTGGGGCACGAGGGCGCGGGTGTCGTCGAGCAGATCGGCAAAGGAGTCACCGGGGTCAAGGCGGGCGACAAGGTGGTGTTGAGCTTCGCCTCGTGCGGCGATTGCGGCGCGTGCCACGGCGGGCACCCCGCGTATTGCTCCACCTGGCTGCAGCGCAATCTATTCAATGGCGCACGCGAAGACGGCTCGCCGACGATCACTTCCCGCGGCAAACCGATCGGCGGTCACTTCTTCGCACAATCGTCGTTCGCGAATCACGGCATCGCAGAGCAGCGCAACGTCGTGGTCGTGAACCCCGACGCCGACCTCGTGCAGCTCGCGCCACTCGGTTGCGGAGTGATGACCGGCTTCGGCTCCGTGTGGTACGCGCTCGATCTGAAACCGGGTGCGCGCATGGGCGTGTTCGGCACGGGCGCCGTGGGCATGGCGGCGCTGATCGCGGCGAAACTTCGCAAACCGGAGGTGCTCATCGCTGTCGACGTGGTGCCCGAGCGACTGAAGGTCGCGCTCGATCTCGGTGCAACCCACGCCGTGAATGCCAAGACCGACGATGTGGTCGAGCGCATTCGCGAGATCACGCGCGGTGCGGGCCTGACGGCTGCGCTCGACACTACGGGTGTCGCGGCAGTCGCCCGCAGCGCAATCGATGCGCTCGGCGCACGCGGGCATCTCGTGACGTGCGCCGCGCCGCCCCCCGGTACTGAGATCCCGGTCGATTTCCAGGGAATCCTCACAGGCAAGATGGTGAGCGGCGTGACGATGGGCGATGCGACGCCGCAGGTGCTGATCCCGCAGCTCGCGGAGCTCGTGATGCAGGGCCAGTTGCCGCTGCAGCGGCTGACGAAGCAGTATCGGCTCGATCAGCTCGATCAGGCGGCGCACGACATGCACGCCGGCATCACGGTGAAACCCGTCATCGTGCATTAGGGCTCCAATAGCCCGATTGAGTTTGCGCCGCGAAGTTGGGATGCTGGGCCCGAATGCTCGGCGTGATTACACTGCTCGCGGTCTCCGGCGGCGTCATCGCCGCAGATCCGCCGGTGGGCCGAGCCCTCACACTCGCGGTCGCCAACTCCGAGCGACCCGCCGCCGACCGCGAGCGCGACGCCACTAGCCGGCCTGCAGAGGTGCTCCGCTTTTTCGGCGTACGGCGGGGAATGACCGTCTTCGATCTGAACGCTGCCACGGGCTACTTCACCGAGTTGCTGGCCTACGTGGTTGGGGCGCGCGGTCATGTCATCGCGCACAATCACCCCGGCGCGGCAACGATGCTCGGCGCAGAGATCAAGCAACGCTACGAGCACGCAAGACTGCCGAACGTGGAACAAGTCCTCGTGCGTCACGACGAATTGCAGCTCGCGCCCGAAAGCCTGGACTTCGTGTTGATGTCGATGACGTATCACGACACGTATTGGTTTGACGGGGAAGCCGACTGGGGACCCGTCGATCAATCCGCGCTTCTGAAAAAGTTCTACACAGCCCTGAAGCCCGGCGGTGTCGTCGGAGTCATCGATCACGCGGCCCCTGCCGGGTTGGATCCGGGGGCCTCGGCGATGAAGCTGCACCGGATCGACCCGGCGATCGTGAAACACGATTTCGCCCGTGGGGGTTTCGTGCTCGAGAGCGAGAGCGATGTGCTGCGCAACCCGAACGACGATCATTCGCTCGGTGTTTTCGATCCGGCGATACACAGTCACACGGATCGGTTCGTCATGCGCTTCTGCCGCCCGGCCAGTTAGGAGAGAGGACGCCCGCATGCGATTCTGGCACGTACTGCCCGTTGCCTTAGCCTTCGTCGCAGCATGCGATCGTACGGCGCCACCCGCGACGGCGACGCGCGCCTCGGCGAGCACGGACCAAACCCAACTCGAGACCGCGCGCTTGAACAGCTGGCTCGACGCGCGCTACGAAGAAGAGCTCGCGTTCAGCCCCCTCGAGAAGACGCAGCTCGGTCGCAAAGACGATCTCGACAAGATCGACGACCTTTCCGAAGCCGGCGCCGAGGCGCAACTCGAGTGGCGCCGCGGCACCGTCCGCGATCTCGAGCGCGACTTCGATCGCGGCAAGCTGACGCCCGAAGGGCAAACCTCGTACGACCTGTGGCGCTACGCCCTGGAGCAAGCCGAGGCCGCAGAGCCGTTTCGGAGACGTTTCTACGTGTTCCATCAGATGGATGGTCCGCACACGGACCTGCCGCAGGCGTTGATCAACTTCCATCGCGTGAACGACGAAGCTGACATGGTCGCGTACGTCGCGCGCGTCGGCGAGGTCGGGCGCGCGCTCCGTCAGGGGCTCGAACGTGCGCAGCTCGCGGCCGGCGAAGGCGTGCACGCGCCGCGGTTTGCTTACGACGCGGTGATCCAGCAATCGCGAGCACTGATCACGGGGGCGCCGTTCGGCGGCGCTGGCGAGTCGCCAATCTATGCCGATGCAAATTCGAAGATCGCATCGCTCGTCATGAACGGCAAGATCGACTCGAAGCGCGGCGACGAGCTGCGCACGGCTACGTCCGCCGCGTTGACGGGACGCTTCAAGCCCGCGTACGAGGCGCTGATCGCCTGGGCCGAGAAGGATCGCGCCAACAGCGACGAGATCGCGACCGGTGTCTGGAAGCTGCCGGACGGCGCCGCGTTCTACACCGAACGGCTGGCCGAGAGCACGACAACGGCGATGACCGCCGAAGAAATCCACGCGCTCGGCCTCGCCGAAGTGGAGCGCATCCACGCGGAGATGGAAACGATCAAGCGGCAAGTGGGCTTCGACGGCACGCTTCAGCAGTTCTTCGCTTCCGTGCGCAAGGATCCGAAGTTCCTGTTCCCGAACACCGACGAAGGCCGCGAAGGTTATCTGCAGGCGTCGCGCGACTTCTACGCCGACATCGAAGCGAAGCTGCCGCAGTATTTCGGCTTGCGACCGAAGGCCAAGCTCGTGGTCAAGAGAGTGGAGGCATTCCGCGAGCAACCGGGTGCGGCGCAGCACTACATGCAGGGCACGCCCGACGGCACACGACCCGGCACGTATTACGTGCATCTGATCGACATGAACTCCATGCCCAAGATCGAGATGGAAAGCGTGGCGTATCACGAAGGGATCCCGGGCCACCATATGCAGGTGTCGCTCGCGCAAGAGCTCACGGGACTCCCGAAGTTCCGCACGCAGGCATTCCACACGGCGTACGGGGAGGGCTGGGGCCTCTACGCCGAGCAACTCGCGAAGGAAATGGGCGCGTACAAGGACCCCTACTCCGACTTCGGGCGGCTCGGCGCCGAGGTCTGGCGCGCGATTCGGCTCGTCGTCGACACCGGGCTGCACTCGAAGCGCTGGACCGAGCAGCAGGCCGTCGACTACTTCCTCGCGAACAGCGCGACCGCCGAGGGCCAGGTCCGCTCCGAGATTCAGCGGTACCTCGTGATACCGGGGCAGGCCACGGCGTACAAGATCGGCATGCTAAAGATCCTCGAGCTGCGCGGGCGCGCTCAGAAGGCGCTAGGGCCTAATTTCGACATCCGCGCGTTCCACGACACGGTGCTCGGCGGCGGCTCGCTGCCGCTGTCGATTCTCGAGCGCCGCGTCGACGACTGGATCGCCGCGCAACCCGCGCGGTAAAGAAGCCTCAGGGCGGGCCGAGGCTCTGCTTGCGGTAGTCGGGCGGAATGTCGAACAACTGCGCCGGCGGCTTGTCGCGGTTGAAGGTGTCGAGCTCGAGATTCAGGATGACTCGCTCGTCCTTGTAGCAGCGCGTTACGAGCGGATAGCCGTCCTTCGCGCTGTCCCATTCGAACATGCGCATCTGGCCGCCGCGCTCATCCCTCGTGAGAATCGATGAATTTCCAAGCGAGTGGGCGAAGCCGACCGCTGCGGCGTGCTCTTTCTCGCCGAGCGTGAAGTCCGACGATGGCGTTCCGCAGTAAGCGGCTCGCTTTACACCACTTTGCATGACCGTGACCCACGTGCACTTGTAGCTGCCGCGTGTCTCGGTGTCCGTGGTCCAGACGTATTCGTCCGGAACGCTCTTCTGCGCTGCCATGCCGCGCATGTTCTGCATCATCTGCTCGGCCATCTTGCGCTGCTCGGGCGGCATGCGGTCGAGCTGCGCCTTCATCTGCGCGTCCATTGCATTGCCGAGGCCGCCCTGCAAATCGACGTAGGTCTTCTTGCCGTCGTCGACGATCGTCAGCAGATCGTCCTTCGTGTGGAAGACCATGCGGTAGTGGCGAGTAGCGCTCGACATCATCATCGCGACGCGGTCGTCCGTGTAGGACATTGCGGCCGTCGCCGCGACGTCCTTGCCGTCCTCGTAGACCGTTCCTCGGTAGTAGGTAGTGAGTGCGGCGTTTGCGCAGGGTGCTGCCAGCACGGCCAGGAGAATCGGTGAGAATCGCAACATGTTCTTGCCACCTCTTTGCTATCCGGAGGCGCTCCCAATAAGCGCCCCGCGTCAGCGCTGCGATGAGTTTAGCCACTCGTTATTACATCGTCGAGTCCACGAAAAAAGCCGCTGAGGTGAGCTCAGCGGCTTGTGTTCCGGAGTGCTGAACACCTCTCACATCGTCGTCTTGACCGCACCCGTGTAGTAAACGAGCACGTAGGCTTTGATGGTGCCATCCGCTTGCGGCACACCGTATGCCTTCACGGGGACACCGCTCACCAAGTCCGTTGTGAGAGCGCTGAGTCCCGCGGAGGTAGTGATGTCCACCGGACTCACCGTGACAACGCCGTTCGTGCGATCGATCTGATAGACCAGCGAAGCGGAGGCGCTTGTCGTGACCAGATTGACGGTCGCCGGCAGGGTTCCGTGCACGACATTCATGGTGAAGGAGCTCACGCCCGGGTTAGTGACGACGCCCGTCGCCACCGCGCCGAGCGGTATCGGCGACGGCATCAGTATCGTCCACGGCGCCGACCACCCCGTGGTGTTCGCGGCATCACCCCAAACAGCAAACGACGCGCCGTAGCTCTTCAATACACCGGCCGTGCCGCCGAAGTTGACGCTGCCGCTCGTCGCAGTGACGAAGTCGTTGACGGCGTTGCTCCCCGTGTTCACAACGGTCGGGAAGGCGAAGTCCCACCACTTGTAGCCCAGGATCGTGTTGCCACTGGCGTCTTTGCCGTTGGCCGTGGCGCTGCTGATATAGGGCAACGTAACGGAGTAGTCGTCGACATTGTTGAAGAAGTTACGCGTGATATCGAAACCAATGGAAGTGGCGTTGGAAAGCCTGCCCTCGTAATCCGCAGTCTCGATATCGATCGTTTCCGCGACCAACGGCGTGGCGAGCGGATCGACCACGCTTGCATGCACCTTGAAGCCGCGAACCAGATTGTGATTCGCCAGGAACGATGTACCCGTGCCGATCGGAGTCGCATCCGCCAACGCACGTTGCGGCGTGCGGAAGTAGAACGTCGTGTTCGCATCCACGGTCAGCGGCACGCTGCCGCCGGATTCGTTGGCGACATGAATCACGTTCGTCGTGGTATTGACGTGCAGCACGTGACCCTCAGGGCTCAGCCACACCGAATTGAACGACGTGCTGGCCCAGATGCGGGTAGCTACGAGCGTGCCGTTCTGCTGATAGCGTGCCGCGACGCGGACGAACTTGCCGTTTACGCTCGAAGCGATCGACGAGAAGTTCATGAGCGTTACCGGTGCGGCCTTGGCATCGACGTCATAGAACAACGTGCCGTTGGTAGCGTCTGCCAGAATCTGTAACGACTGCGAGCTCGCGACCGGAGTTTCCGGCGTGACCACCGGCAACGTCGGGAAATCACGCGTGATCGTGATCGAAGTATTGTCGGACGCCACGGCGGTGACCGAACCGTACATGTGGCGCAAGACCAGGCGTGTGACGTCCGCGATTCGATGGTGACGCACCGGGCCGTTGAAATTGACGGCCCAGAGCGTATTGCCGTTGCCGGCGGGCGGCACGTGGGCAACGAGAAACGCCGGATGGCTCAAATCGAATTCCAGATCCAGCGCGTTGCTGTTTTGTCCGCTGGTCACGGTCAGTGGAGACTCGAACCGAACGTTGACGGCGGTGGTTAGACTGCCGGCCGTTCCGGTCGCGTGTTGGATCTGAATCTGATTGGAAGGAATAGCGGCGCCCGGCGTGCCGGCAAATCCCGTTTCCGGGTCTGCGGCGGCCGTCAGTGAGACGTCGCCCGGATTCGCGCTGATCGTCAGCACTGCACCCGTATACACGCCCGCGGGAACACTGAGATTGCCGAGTATTTCTCCGATCTGATCGAGCTCGGCAAGATTCAAGTTTGTCGGCGTCGCCGGCGAGTACACCGACACGTTGCTGCCGCCGCCCTGCGGAACGAGCGCGATGCCGGTGATCTTCACGCCGATCAGCGCCCAGTCTTCCGACGATGCATCACTGATAACGACAGGCAGATAGCCCGCAGCTGCAGCGGGGGGAGCCAGAGTCCCAGAGCCGCCGCCTCCACCACCACCGCAACCCACCAATGCGATCGTCGACAAGCAGCACGCGAGATACGGCAGAACTTTGAATTTTGTAACCACGGCTCTCTCCTTCACACAATGGAAGCGCGGGAATGCGCGCTGTACTGGGAGCAAGAACGGCTGTGGTCTGCGCGGGTTGACGCGAAGCGAGGGAGAAGACGTGACGCGCTGCTCACGCGTCATCGCATAGCGCATACGATCGACACGTACGCGCGGGATTATGACCGCGCTATCGCACTATCGCGCGAGCGCGTCGTACGGGGCGCGTGCGTGAACAACGCGCCCACCCACCATCGTGAGCACCGGCTTCATTTGCTTCAGCTCTTCGTCGCCGACGGTGAGGTACGGCCGGTCGAGCACGACGAGATCGGCGAGCTTGCCGGCCTCGATCGAGCCCATCTCGTTTTCCTCGAAGTTGAACCACGCGTTCGCCGCCGTGTAGAGCCGCAGCGCATCTTTGCGCCCGATCTGCTGGCCGGGAATGATCACTTCGCCGCCCGCGTCTTTGCCCGTCACCATGTAGTAGATACAGAGCCACGGATTCAACGGGCCGACGACACCGCCGTCAGTGCCCGCGCCCATCTTGATGCCACTCTCGAGCAACGTGCGAAACGGCGGCCCCGCTTTCCAGGCGGAGTACTGGTTGC
This sequence comes from Gammaproteobacteria bacterium, assembly GCA_003155415.1. Classification (GTDB taxonomy): domain Bacteria; phylum Pseudomonadota; class Gammaproteobacteria; order Steroidobacterales; family Rariloculaceae; genus FEN-1219. Next base: position 8,223 of record PMCP01000104.1, read on the forward strand.
GAATGTAGTCGTGATCCTGCACGCGAACGCCGACGCCGATCTTCTTCAGCCGTTCGATCTGCGCCGGCGTAATCTCGAACACGTGCTCCAACGTCCAGCGAAGCGAGCTCACCGGAGTCTTGGCGGCTACTTGCTCCATGATCTTTAGATAACGCTCGATCTCGTCTTCCCGAATCGTGTGCTGCGAAAGGGCCCACCCCGCATCCGCGATGCGCTGGTAGACGTCGAGCACCTCCTGATCCGTGGCGCCGCCGGCGATGACTTGCTCGCCGAAGCGCACGACCTTGTACATGTCGTCGCCGAGCCCTTGCGTGGAGTTCGCAATGCGCGCGGCGGCGGAGCGAATGTTGCTCTGGTCGCGCGTGTCGCGGTGGTCGTACTGAAAACGCAGGCGCAAGGGCCATTGGCCCTCACGCCAGAAGTAATCAGCAATCGCCATATTCGGACGATCGGCCGCGGTCAAATGCGCGCCAAGCCAATCGCAGCATGCGTGATCGACGACGGTGGTGAGGCCGAGCGAGACGGCGTAGTTCATGTAATCCGGAAAGCGGCGCTTCATACGCTCTTCGTTCGTGGAGCGGAGAACGAACGTGAGCCCGTCGCCGTCGGGCTTCACGTCACCAGCGTCGGAGGTGGGAATTCCCGCTGTTTGAAGCGCCCGCCGGCCGGCGTCGTTCACGACGCCGCGTGTCGAGTAGCCAACCTGGATGTAGACCGGATGGTCGGGCACCGCGGCGCTCAGCTCCTCGCGCGTGGGCATCCGCCGCTCGGCGAACTGGATCGGCGTGAACCCGCCGATGGCTGTGACCCATTCGCCGGGCTCGGCTTTCTTGGCCGCCGTGGCCAATGCGTCCTGAAGGTCCTTGATGGAGCTCGCCGACTCAAGACCTGCGACGAACGGCCCGGGCGCCTGCGCCGTGCGCACGAAGTGCGTGTGATTGTCGATCAGGCCAGGAATCACGGTGCGGCCGCCGAGATCGACGATCTCAACGCACGGCTCCTTGCGATTGATCGGCTCGCCCACCGTGAGGATGCGTTTGCCGCGGATGCGGACGGTGCCCACGGTGTGGTCGGCCGCGTCGACGGTCAGGATCGTGCCGTTCGTCAGCACGAGATCGCGGCCGCCGGGACAGGAATCCGCCGCACGCGCGACCGTGGACGCGACGGCCCCGATCAGCGCAAAGCAGGCGGCTAGTTTCCAGCGCGAGACGCGGCTGCGCGACAACGGAAGCACTTCCCCGGACGGTTTCATTCTTGTCTCCACGCCCATTCGTTGACCTTCACCGAAAGCGCGATCACTCTATCCGCAGCACTACCAAGGTGTCACGACCATGCGACGCACGTTCCGTATTGGCGTTCTCTTCGCCTTACTGCCGTTGTTCTGCGCCACGGCCGTGTGCGCGGCCGCCGCGGCGGACTCTTCACCGACATCGAAAGCGCAGGCTCCTGGCGACGAGATGATCGTCACAGGCAAAGCGATCGCGCAATTCAGACTGCGCATCCGACTCGCTGAAGACGCGGTCTTCGCTCGCTTCAACGAGATCAACAGCGACGATCGTCTCGACATTCACTGCTATGAGCAGACGAAGATCGGAAGTCACATCGAACAACGTGTCTGCGCGTCCAACTCGTGGCGAGAGGAAGACGCGAACTCCGCACAAGCCTGGCTAGCAAATTTTCAAGGCGCGTACGGCGGCAACCCGCAGCAACACATAGCGGCCCAGCAACTCTGGCAACAGCGTCTTGCCAACGAGATGCGTAGACTCACCCTGCAGGACCCCGAGCTGCACGCAGACATGGTACGACTCGGCCAGACCTACGCAGCCCTCGAGGCGGTGACGGGCCAACGCGCGGTCCACACTCTTTACCGAGACGTGCCTCCCGGAGAGAACGGCCTACCGTACGACGCGCACCGGCTCGTGCAGGTACGCGTGGGAATTTATCCTTGGACCCAACCACTGACCGCGCGCACCTTCGCGTTCGGACCTGTCTCCGGCCACATCCGCAACATGCGAGTCGAGTGTGAGAACGGCGAACACAAGCTCGAGCTTCAGGACGACGTCGAGTGGACGATTCCGGAAGCCTGGGGAGCGTGCACGCTAACCGTCGCGGCCAAGCGCGAGACGACGTTCGCGTTCATTGAATTCGACTGACCGCGAGCGCGGCCGTCTACCGCCGTACCGAGACTCCGTAGACTTCGACCTGCGCGACGTCCGACCACCCGCCAGGGCCATGGCCGCTGCCGGGCATCAGGTCCACGAAGCCCACCCCGTCCACGCGACTCAAATCGGGCCGCTCGAGCCAGTTGCCTTTCGTGATGGCTTTCTCCGCGTCGAGCTTGAGCCAGCGTAGACCTGCGAAGGCGATCTCCTGCTCGAGCCAACCGACCGTGGAACCGCTGGCCTGATCGCCGACGAGCCACGTGCCGTCGGCGAGTTTCACGACAGGCCGGATCGCATGCAGACCCGAGACCTTGGTGTTCCACTTGATCGATGCGAGGCCCGTCAGATCGACATAGCTTTGTTGGCTGCGGAAGGCTACGCCACACGGCGTCGTGCAGAGGCCCGTCCACACATGCAGCGGGTTGCCCTTGTTGCCGGGAATGCCGGTAGCTTGAATTTCCTTCGCGCTCGGGCCGATCAGCTCGAGCTCTANNGCTGACACGAGAGTCTCCACGCAAGCTATCGGCGCGGACCAGCCCCGCGAAACACGAGCGTGCGCGTCACGACGAAGTTGAATGCGAAGCCCGCCGCCGCACCGGCCACCAGCGGCACGAGCGGTGTCTGACGGAGCGATGGCAAGAGCCAGAGGCAGAGCGCAAATACCCCTAGGTTCACGACGAGACCGCTCGCCTGCACGGCCGCGTAGCGCACGAACTCGGCTCCGCGGCGCGGCGAGCGATGCGCCGCGAACGTGATTGCGCGGTTCAGGATCCAAGTGACGAACACCATGCCGCACACGGACACTGCGCGAGCCGGCGCAATCGACCAAAGCGACGCGCGCGTCAGCAGCATGAAAAGGCCCGCGTCCACCGCGAGCCCCGCCAGACCGGCGAGCGTAAACCACACGAATTGTCTTGCGAGCGTGCCCACTGCCGTTCAGCGTAGCGCGCGACGAGCCCGCGCGCCGAGTGCTATCGTCATGTCATCGCAGGGGGTGAACGCATGCAAGTCCTAACTCTGACTTTCGCCGGAGCGCTCTTTACGGCAACGCTCCTAACGCCAACGACGCCGCGCGCCCAGCAGGCGCCCGCCGCCGACGCGACGTGGAAGCTTCCGCGCACCGCCGACGGCCAACCGGACTTCGCCGGCGTGTGGGCCAACAACAACGCTACTCCGCTCGAGCGACCGAAGGAGCTCGAGGGCCGGGACCGCCTCACGGACGCGGAAGTCGAGGCCATGAAGCACCGCGCGGCGGAGCTCTTCGACGGCACCGGCGACGCCGCGTTCGGCGACGAGGTGTTCAAAACGGTGTTCGAGAGCTTGAACGGTTCGAGCACCGGCCCTCACGAAAAAGGCGCAAAGGATTTCGACGCCGACACCGGCGACTACAGCTCGGTGTGGACCGTGGCCCGAGACTGGGACAACAGAACCTCGCTCGTCACGGATCCTGCCGATGGCAAGATTCCGCCATTGACCGCGGAAGGCCGTGCGAAAGCGGCTGCCGCTGGCGCGGCGTTCACGCGCGCACCCAATGGCCCGAAGGACCGCACGCTGTCCGAGCGTTGCATCACGTACGGCTTGCCGCAGCTGCTTGCGGGCTACCAAAGCTACTACCGGATCACGCAATCGCGTGACTCCGTCGTCATCTCGACGGAGATGATTCACGAAGCGCGCGTGGTGCCGCTCGACGGCAGTCCACACCTGCCGCCGACAATCCGACAGTGGCTCGGGGATTCTCGCGGCCACTGGGAAGGCGACACGCTCGTCATCGACACGACGAACTTCAAGCCCAGAAGTTTCCAGAACGCCGGCGAGCGCCTGCACCTAGTCGAGCGATTGACCCGCGTCGGGCCGGGCACGCTGCACTACGAGATCACGATCGACGACCCGGAGACGTGGGAAAAGCCCTGGACGCTGATGATCCCGTTGCGGCATTCGCCCGACGAGGTGTTCGAGTACGCGTGCCACGAGGGCAACACCGGCATGGCGGGCATCCTGGCCGGCGCGCGTGCAGCGGAGCGCGCGGCCGCGCCGAAATCGAAATAGCCGGCCGACGCGCGCGGGCGTTGCGCTACGGCTGCAGCCCCAAAAGCCGCGCCGGGTTCTTGCGCGACATCAGGTCGATGTCGGCGGCCGAGATGCCCTGCGCCATGAGGCCCTTGTAAATTTGGAGCAAGCCATCCGTATGCAGCGGGTTCGGCGGTTGGCCGAGATCGCTCGAAATAACGAACGATGCCGCACCAATCGCGCGGATCGCTTCCGCCTCCTTACGCAGCTGCTCTTCCGTGATCGGCGAATGCACGAGCTCGAGCATCGCGCCCAGTTTCGCCGCTTCGCGCATCTGGTCTAGCGTCATCGATCCGCCCGGGCTCGCCATGGCGTGCGTCACGACCACGTACTTCACGCCTCGGCGCTTCGCCTCCGGAATGATCAGCAGCGATTCCTGGGGCGCGGAGTGCCCCATCTCGAGCACGAGGTCGTGCTTCGCGGCGATGTCCATGACCGCGAGAACCTCCGGAAGAATCTTTCCGTCACGAGTGACCGGCGCGAACGGCCGTTTGTCGCCGGTCAGCTTGACCTGCGACTCGGAGTCGAACGTGGGCAGCCACACCAGCTTGCCGTAGCCGCCTTCGACCTTCGTCATCCACTCGACGGCCGCAGGATTCACGCCGCCGACCGTGAGATCGAGCGAGATTCCGCCGAACACTTCGATGCCGGGCACGGCCTTGCGCACGATGTAGGCGAGCGAGGCCGTGGGCTCGTAGTGGTTCTTGATCACGATCGCCCGCATGCCGGCGGCTTTGGCCACTCTGGCGAGCTCGAGTGCGTCCACTTTGCGCGGAGTGCCGTCGGGCGCCGCGTGCGCGTGCATGTCGATGGCGCCTTCGAGCGTCTGCGCACTGCCGCTCGCAAGCGGCGCAACGAGGCTTGCCGCGAGCACCGCGGCCACTATGTAACGCATGAATTCACTCCCCCTTCGATACGGAACCGAGCCAGCTCTTCGTGCTCTTCGGATGCGCATCCTCCATCCAGCCGAACACGAGGCTGTGCCACAACACGCGGCGAACGTAGGCGCGCGTCTCGTTGTACGGAATGTTCTCCGTCCATACATCGCCGTCCATCGCACGCTCCGGCAGCCACCGCTCCACCGCGCTCTCGCCGGCATTGTAGGCCGCCAGCGCCACGGGTAGTTGACCCGAGTACTTTTCGATCAACGTCGCAAGGCGCGCGGCACCCAAACGGATGTTCGTCTCGGGATCGTAGAGATCGGCGCGACTCGGTCGCGGCAGCTGCCAGCGGCTCGCGGTGAGCTCCGCAGTCGAATACCCGAGCTGGGCGAGGCCTACGGCGCCGGCCAGCGAGGTGGCGTCGGGCCGGAACAAGCTCTCCTGCCGCAGCACGCCGTAGAGCAGGGGCTCGTCGATGCGCGTGAGTCCAACGGCCGCCGCTACTTCCTTGCGAAACGGGCGCGGATACAGCAGCGCGTAATCTTTGAACACGCCCTGGCTCGTCGCTGTCGCGACCGCTACGTCGTGCAGGCCCCAGCGCGCAGCGAGATGCACGGCCTGAGGCTTCCGGGCGTTTTCGAGCGCAGCGTAGCCTGCATTCCACTCGAGGGTGGCGAGCGGACGGAGCCCGCACAGCAGCAGCTCGTGTGCGCGCAGGAACGGCGCCGCGTGCGCGATTCGCTCGATCGCTTCTTCATCGGGTGGCAGGCGCTCGACATGCGGCTCGACGCGCTTGCCGAGCCGGGCGGCGGCCATCGCCGTGTAATAGTTGTCGTCCTGTGCAAGAGAGTCGTAGCGCTCGCGAGCCAGCGCGCCTTCACCGCCCGCTTCCGCTGCACGGCCCGTCCAGTAGCGCCAGGCGGGGTCCTTCTGCCTTGCGCTCGACATGACGGCCATGCCGCTGCGCGCAGCGTTCCAGTCTTGCTTCCAAAGCGCGGCACGCACGAGCCATTCGAGTGCGTCGTCGTCGAGGTCGGCGGACGCCACGTCCGCGAAAATGCTAAGCGCCTCCGGGTCGCGATCCCAGGCGAGCCCGAGCGCGAGAGCGCGCGTCGCCTTGCTCGCTGCCTCGGGAGTCGTGAGCCGCGTGCGGCGCAGCGCGTCGAACCGGGCTAACGCCTCGCGCGGCGCGTTGCGAGCCAGGCGCGCGAAGGCATCGAGCAATTGCTTCGACTCCACGCCCGCATTGGGATCGGCAAGCAACGCATCGATCGAGTCGCGCGGTTTCTCGATGAGGTCGGCCCATCTATTGAGCGGCGCGGCCTGCGCACGCGGCAGACGCTGCGCCACGACACGCGCGAAGCTCGCCTGGCCATTGCTGAGCAACCGACGCGCGCGCTCGGCGACGAGCGCGTCGTCGATGCCGCCGTGCTCCCGCAACCATTGAAAGGCCGGTTCGCACTCCGACGGCAGCTTGTAGGGCGCAAGCCAGCGCTCCGTGATCGCCGCTTCGAGCCCAGACGTTTGCGCGAGCGCGATCCTTGCGTTCAATTGCGCGCATGCCAGCGTCTCGCTCGTGCTCGCGGCATCGTAGTGATCGAGTAACTGCGCCCACTGGGCGCGGCGCGCGAGGCTGTCGAGCCATGCGCGGCGCAGCGGCCCCGTCACCGGCTCGCGGCCGTGCGCGCCAAGAAAGTCCTCGGTCAGCCGGTCGGCTTCGCCTGCACCCGCCGCCGCGCGCTGCAGCGCGTGGGCCAGCCGTGCAGCCTGCACATACGGGTAGAGCGCATAGCTCTGAAGCGCGGGGCTGTCGCTCTCGCTACTCCCAAGACCGAGCTGCGCCGCGGTGTAGGTTCCGACGAACACGGCTCTGATGGCTTCGGGGGTATCGCCGGCAGCCGGCTGTGCGATCGAGCGCGACGCAAGGAGCAGCGCGAACCAGACGGTCCGTCGCTTCCACCTGGCGTTCCGTGCCGCAGACCACGTCATGCGAGGGATCTTAACAGGCACGTTCAATCGGCCATGTAGGCCATTCAACGGACGACGGTCTGCGGCATACTTCCGCCCGTGAATCGTCGCCGGTTGATCGCTTGAGCGCTCGCGCGCGAAAACGCCGCCCGTCCTATCGCTGGGAAGGCTTCGACGACGACGCGTTGCTGCGCCTGCGCTTCCGCGACCTCAAGCTCAGGTTCGCGGAGAGCGCGGTGGGCGCCGACGCGCAGCGACTGCTCGGCGAGCTCGAGCAGCGTGGGATTCGCTTCAAGCCGCACTTCTGGTTTTCGACGGAGTGGTTCTCGCCGGATGGCGTGCCGGGCGTCGCAGTGCCGTTCTTCTTAGGGCATCCGCGTCTCGTGCGTCTCGAGCGTCGCATGATGGGCGAGGCCGAAGGCGGAAATCGGCGGTGGCGACTGCGGCTACTGCGTCACGAAGTCGGTCACGCCGTCGACACTGCGTTCGGGCTGCGCCGCCGCAACGACTGGCGAGAGATCTTCGGAACGGCGTCTGCGCTCTACTCGCGGCACTACACCGCTCGGCCGCGTAGCAAGAATCACGTGCTGCATCTCGAGCACTGGTACGCGCAAAGCCACCCGACGGAAGACTTCGCCGAAACCTTCGGCGTCTGGCTGCGGCCGAAGGCGCGTTGGCGCGCCGAGTACGCGGGTTGGCCCGCGCTGGCCAAGCTCGAATTCGTGGACCAGCTCATGACCGGGCTCGTGGGCCGGGCGCCCGCGAAACGCGATCGCTCGCTGATCGAGCCGCTGACGGACAACAGCCGGACGCTGGGCGAGCACTACCGGCGTCGCATCTATTTGAACGCAAGCGGGCATGAGCGCTACGACTCGTGGCTCGCGCGCGCTTTTCCTGCGTCCAAGTCGTCGGCCGGCGGTTCGGCGGAGCGTTTGCTCACCGAGCTCAAACCAGCGCTGATACGCGCGCTGCTGCGCCACTCGCGAACTCATCCCTATGTGGTGTTTCAGGTGTTGCGCGCCGTGCGTCGGCGCGCGCGTGACCTCGATCTCGAGTTTGGCGGCCCAAAGCGCGAAGTCGTTCAGCGGGTAACACGGCTGCACGAACGCATACTCGTGGACTTCCTACGTCGTAACGAAGAAACGTATTTCTTATGAAGAAGAAGTACCGAATCCTGCTGATGGTACACAAGACGCTCGTGCCGCCCGACGACGTCAAAGACCTAAGCGAAGCGCAAATCGACGAGTTTCGAACCGAGTACGACGTGCTACACACGCTGCGCCGGCCGGGGCACGAGGTTCGTGTCGTCGGAATCGGCGATCACCTCACGGAGCTGCGTGAGACGATCGATGAGTGGAAGCCGCACGTCGTCTTCAATTTGCTGGACGAGTTCTCCGGCATCATTTCGTACGACCACTACGTGGTCGCGTACCTCGAGCTCGTGCGGCAGCGTTACACGGGCTGCAACCCGCGCGGCATGATGCTGTCGCGAGACAAGGTATTGACGAAACGCGTGCTGGCCTCGCATCGCGTCTCCACGCCCGCGTTCAGAGTGTTTCCCTTCGGCCGCCGCTTTCGCGATCCGAGCCGTCTGAAGTTCCCGCTGTTCGTGAAATCGGCCACTGAGGATGCATCGCTCGGTATCTCGCAGGCGTCCCTGGTCGAAGACATGAAGGGGCTGCGCGAGCGCGTGGAGTACATCCACGAGCACGTGCAGAGCGACGCATTAGTCGAGGAATACGTCGACGGCCGCGAGATCTACGTGGGTGTGCTCGGCAACCAGCGGCTCACGACGTTGCCGGCGTGGGAAATGGATTTCGGCACGCTGTCGCACGCTCAAACTCGGTTCGCCACCCGCAAAGTGAAGTGGGACCGCAATTACCAGACGAAGCACGGCATCAAGACCGGCAAAGCCCCGGATCT
>PMCP01000104.1:17246-17515 GCA_003155415.1 Gammaproteobacteria bacterium
AAGGGCGAGGATCTTGCCGACTCGGCAAAGGCCGCCGGCATCAGCTACACCGCACTCGTGAATCGCGTCGTGCAGCTCGGGCTCGCGTACATGCCGGAATGGAGAATGTTCGAGCCATAGGATGCGAGTTCCCCTGCTCCGGAGTATCGTCGTCGTGACGACGGGAGGGGGGAACATGGGCATTCGATCTGGCGCGCATTTTCGCGAGCTTGCCGCTGTCGCGGTGCTCCTCTTCGCAGCCGCCACTGCGTCCGCTCAGGCGCCGCAAG
>PMCP01000161.1 GCA_003155415.1 Gammaproteobacteria bacterium
GCTGCATCGGCCGCCGCCACTGCAAACGCGCTGCTCGACGATCTCGCCTGGCAACTCCTCGAACTCGATCCCGGCAAAGCCACGGAACTCGGTGTCGACACAGGCGAGCACGCGGCATTGCGCAGCCGGCTCGATGATCGTTCGGCCGCGGGCATCGACAAGCAGCGCGCGGTGCTCGTCGAAGGCCTGAAGCGCGTGCGCGCGCTCAAGCAAGCGCAAGTCGATGCCGCCACGCGCACCTCGCTTGCAGTGGTCGAGAGTGCCTTCGGCACCGCGCTCGATGGCATGGCGCTGCCCTATGGCGTCGCAACGATCGGCAGCTGGCGCAACACGCCTTACATGGTGATCCAGAACGTCGGTGGCTATCTCGATGTGCCGCAAATGCTGGATGGCGACCAGCCGGTGCGCAACGCCGCAGACGCCGACGCCTACCTCGCGCGGCTCGATGCGATGAGCGCTTTGCTCGATGGCGAACTCGAGCGTGCGCGCGCCGCGCGTGCGGCCGGGCTCATCCCGCCCGATTTCCTGCTGGATAAAACCATCACCGCGCTGTCGAGCAGCATCGCCGATGCGCCCAAGCCCAATGGTTCGCTCATCGGTCCGCTCGCACGCAAGTCGAAGGAGGCGTCGCTCCAGGGCGATTGGACCGCGCGCGCAACCGAGATCGTCACCAAGCGCGTCGTCCCTGCGCTCGAGCGGCAGCTGGCCGAGATCAAGGCGGAACGCAAGCTCGCCAAGAGCGATGCCGGCATGGGCGCGCGCCCGCACGGCGCCGAGTGGTACGCCTGGGCTTTGCGCGCCAGCACCACGACGAGCCGCAAGCCGGAGGAGATCCACGAGATGGGCGTGAAGCAGCTCGCGGAGCTGCACGTCCGCATGGACAAGATCCTGACGGACTTTGGCCTCACGAATGGCAGCGTCGGCGCGCGCGCCAGTGAACTGCAGCGCCGGCCGGAACTCAACTTTCCCGCCAACGACGCAGGCCGCGCGCAGATCGTCGCCTACATGCAATCGAAGATCGACGCGATCCGCCCGAAATTGCCGCAGGCGTTTCGTCGGCTCGTGCGCGGCAACCTGGAGATCCATCGCCTGCCGCTCGCCGCAGAGCCGGGAGCGCCCGCGGCCTACGGCGGACCCGGCACGATCGACGGCACCGTGCCCGGCAAGGTGTGGGTGAACCTCGGCGACACGAAGATCCACAACAAGGTCACGATTCCCGATCTGGTGTACCACGAGGGCATCCCCGGGCATGTGTGGCAGGGCGAGTATGCGCAGCAGCTACCGCTGATCCGCTCGATTCTCGCCTTCAACGCCTACTCGGAAGGCTGGGCGCTCTACGCCGAGCAGCTCGCCGACGAACTCGGCATGTACGACGGCGATCCGGCCGGCAAACTCGGATTCCTGATGGGGCTCTCCTGGCGCGCGGTTCGCCTCGTGATCGACACCGGCGTCCACGCGATGGGCTGGACGCGCGATCGCGCGCTGACTGAGTTCATCGAGGCGACCGGACTTCCGCATAGCAACGCGGTGAGCGAAGTGGAACGCTACTGTGCGTGGCCGGGGCAGGCCTGCGGCTACAAGGTGGGCCAGACCGAGATTCTCCTGCAGCGCAGTCGCGCGCAAAACTCGCTCGGCGCAAAATTCGACCTGCGCGATTTCGACCAGGCGGTGGTCGAGGGCGGCAACGTGCCGCTGGACGTGCTCTCCACCAACGTGTGGCGCTACATCAAATCGTACTCATGAAGGAGTTTCCATGAACGCACAATCCGGCCTGATCGCTCGGGTCAAGGGCATCCTGCTGAGCCCGAAAAGCGAATGGCCCGTGATCGCCGGTGAAGAGACCAGCGCCGGTAATCTTTTCACCGGCTACGTGTTGCCACTGGCCGCGGTGGCGGCAGTGTTCAGCTTCCTCCGAATGAGCGTCATCGGCATCAGCCTCCCCTTCGGCGGCACCATCCGCCTTCCATTCACGACAGGGCTGATGCAGGCCGTGGTGTCTTGTGTCATGGCGCTTGTGGGAGTGGGATTGGTGGCGTTCATCATCAACCTGTTGGCGCCGACCTTCGGTGGCACGCGTGATACCCGGCACGCACTGCAGACAGCCGCGTATTCGCTGACCGCGGCATGCCTGGGATCGGTGTTGGTGCTGCTACCGCTGGGCAGTTTGCTGTGCCTGCTCGCCGGTTGTTACGGCATCTATACGCTGTACCTGGGGTTGCCGGTGGTCATGCGATCGCCGCCGGACAAGGCGGGCGGTTACGCCGCAGCAGTGGTCGTCTGCACAATCGTGGCCGGCCTGATCCTTGGTGCCTTGTCCGCCAGCCTGGGGCTCAGCGGCCGCATGGGCATGGGCGCATTCGGCGGTGGGATGAGCGGCGCGATGAGCCAGGAAGCCGAGCGGCAGCGGGCCGCCGAATCCGTGGGCAATGTCCTGGGCGGCATGTTGGGGACCGATGCCAAGGGCAAGTCCGACATTGGCGCGGCGATCCAGAACATGGCCGATGCGGGCCGCAACATCGAGCAGCACGAAAAGGCAACCGGCAACACGGGCGGCGCACCCAACGCCGCCGATACGCAACAGGCGGTGGGTGCAGCGGGCGGCTTGCTGAACGCGCTCGGCCATTCGCTCGGGGGCGAGCACCGGCACGACCCGGTGGATTTCCACACGCTGCAAGCGCTGCTCCCGTCTGCGCTGCCCGGCCTGCAACGCGCCACGCCAAAGGGCGAGTCGAACGTCGCCATGGGAATAAAAGCCACCTCCGCGGAAGTCGACTTTTCAGGTAATGGCAACGCTCGGGTCAACGTGACGATCAAGGACGCTTCCGCCATTGCGGGGCTCGCCGCATTGGCCGAGATGGCGCAGCATGAATCCGAGCAGGGCGACAGCTATGAGAAGAACGAAACACTGTCCGGCCAGAATGTGCACGAGAAATGGGACTCCGCGAGCCGGCACGGTGAGTTGTCGCTGATCGTGGCCAAGCGATTCGCCGTGGACGTGACCGGAGACAACGTCGATATGGATGTCTTGAAGCGCGCACTGGCGCAGGTCGATCTCGGCAAGTTGGATTCCATGAAGGACGCCAATCCGACCGCGCAGTGAGTGTCCCGACATGCACGTGTTGATTATCGGCGCGAGCAAAGGTATCGGCCTGGAGACGACGCGCCAGGCCCTCGAGGCCGGCCACCGCGTGCGTGCGCTGGCGAGGTCCGCTGCGGGAATCGCGATCTCGAATCCCGCGCTGGAGAAAATCCGCGGCGATGCGTTGCGGAGCCAGGATGTCGAAGCCGCGCTGAGCGGCGTCGACGTCGTGATCCAAACCCTGGGTGTCGGGTTCGGCGACCTGTTCCGGCCCGTACACCTTTTCTCGGACGCGACGCGTGTGCTGATCGCGGCGATGAAGTCCAAGGGCGTCAAGCGCCTGATCACCGTAACGGGGTTCGGGGCCGGCGACAGCCAGGCCAGCATCGGCGCCTTGCAGCGGCTGCCGTTCCAG
>PMCP01000016.1:0-1516 GCA_003155415.1 Gammaproteobacteria bacterium
CGGCCGAACACGGTTCCTATCGTCATGCCGATGCCGGCCACGTAGCCATGGCGCAGCACGTTGCCGGCCATGATCTCGCCGGCGGCGTACACGTTGGCGAACGCCGAACCGTTCGCGGCCAGCACACGAGCGTCGGCATCCACGCGCACGCCGAGATACGTGAACGTGATGCCGGGCTTCAGGGGGTAGCCCCAGAACGGCGGCGTGTCGATCGGTTGCGCCCAATGCGTCTTGTCGGGCGCGAGGCCCACCGTGCGGCAGTCGTCGAGTGTGGCCGTATCGAACGTGCCCGGGCGCACAGCGGCGTTGAAGCGCTGAACGGTGGCTTCGAGCGCGTCGGCCGGCAGCCCGAGCTGCTCTGCGAGCCCGCGAACCGAGCCGGCCGCGACGGGCGGAAACACGGACGGCATGAACCGGCTCTGCACCTTCGCGTCGACGATCGAGTACGCGATCTGGCCTGGCTGACGCGCGATCAGCTTGCCCCAGATCGCGTAGCGCTTCGGCCAGAAGTCCTCGCCCTCGTCATAGAAGCGCTGCGCGTCGCGGTTGACGACTAGCCCAAGCGGCAGCGAGTCGAGCCGCGTGACGATGCCGCCGTCGAATTGCGGCGCGCGGCCGTCGACGGCTACGGCGTGGCATTCCGCAGCGTTGCCTACGGCCAAGGCGCCGGCGTCGAGCATCAGCTTCAGCACCGTGCCCGTGTTGTGCGGCGTGCCGCGCACGATGAAGTTGCGCGCCGCGTCGCCCCAGGCCGTGCGCAGCCAGTCGAGATTCGCTTCGAAGCCGCCGGCCGCGAGCACGACGGCGCGCACGTGGATCTGCTCCGTGCCCTCGCGCGTCCGCACCGTCAGCGAATCACACGCGCCGTCGCGCAGGTTCAAGCCCACGACCTCGGCGCCATACCGCACGTCGATGCCGAGCCGTTCGGCGGCGGCGTAGTAGCTGTTCATGAGCGCCGTGCCGCCGCCCAGGAAGAACGCGTTCGTACGCGACAGCTGCAAGGTGCCGCGCAGCGCGTGCTGGAAGCGCGCGCCGAACTTCTGCATCCACGCCGTGCACTCGGTCGAGCGCTCGACCACGAGCTGCGCGAGCTCCTGGTCCATCTCACCGCCATTCACTCGCGTGAGGTCGTCCATGAGCTCGTGCTCAGGATAGGTCTCGGTGAGCACGCCGGTGGGCGCCGCGTGCGCGCATCGCAGGTTACGCGTGTGCCGGCTATTGCCGCCGCGAAGCGCGCGCGGCGCGGAGTCGAGCACGAGCACGCGAGCGCCAAGCTCGCGCGCCACGAGCGCGGCCGTGAGCCCGGCGTTGCCGCCGCCGACGACCGCCACGTCGTATTCGCGCGCGTTGCTCATTCGTCTCCAGCCGCGATCGGCCGCCCCGACCGGCGCCGCAGCAGCCAGGGCACCACGAGCATGGCAACCGCCGCGGCGAGCAGTACTGCGGAGATCGGCCGCGTGACGAACACATTCAAGCTCCCGTCGCTGATGGCCACCGCGCGGCGAAACTGCATCTC
>PMCP01000016.1:1540-22425 GCA_003155415.1 Gammaproteobacteria bacterium
CCGATCGACGCCAGCACGAGCACGCTCGCGAACAGCAACGGCCGTGGCACGAGCATCACCCGTGCCCAGAGCCCCGCAAGCGGCAGGTTCAGCACCAGCAGCATCACGTTGCCGACGTATAGGCTCGCGATCAGCGTCCACACGAGGTCGGGCCGCGTCTGAAACAAGAGCGGGCCCGGTTGCAGGCCGTATTGCTGGAACGCCGCGAGCATGATCGCTGCCGTCGCGGATGACGGCACTCCGAGCGTGAGCAGAGGCACGAGCACGCCGGCCGCTGCTGCGTTGTTCGCAGCTTCGGGGCCGGCCACGCCTTCGATCGCGCCGTGGCCGAACTCTTCGGGGTTGCGGGAGAGGCGCTTCTCCGCGATGTACGAGAGAAACGTCGGGATCACGGTGCCGCCGACCGGCAGGATGCCGAGCGGGAAACCGATCAGCGTGCCGCGTAGCCATGGCTTCCACGAGCGCCGCCACTCCTCGCGATTCATGCCGGCGCGGCGCGTGAGTGGGATCGGCGCCGCGTCGTCTCGGCCGTGTTGCCACGCCTGGTGCAACGTCTCGCCCACCGCGAACAAACCGATCACGAGAATCACGACGTCGATGCCGTCGAGCAGCTGCGGAATGCCGAAGGCGAAGCGTGCGTTGCCCGTGAGCGCGTCGATCCCGACCAGGCCCAAAGCCAATCCCAGAAACAGACTGAACAGGCCACGTACGAGGCTCGCGCCGAGCAGCGAAGTCACTGCTGCGAACGCGAGTACGGTCAGCGCGAAGTAGTCGGCCGGCCCGAACTCGAGCGCGGCGGACGCGAGCAGCGGCGCTGCGAACGTGAGGCCGAGCGTCGCGAGCGTGCCGGCCACGAACGAGCCGATGGCAGCGGTCGCCAGCGCCGCCGCCGCGCGCCCCTGCCGCGCCATCTGGTAGCCGTCGATCGCGGTGGCGATCGAGCTGGTCTCGCCGGGCGTGTTCAGCAGGATGCTCGTGGTCGAGCCGCCGTACATCGCGCCGTAATAGATGCCGCCGAACATGATGAACGCGGCGGTCGGGTCGAGGCCGAACGTCACCGGCAGTAGCACAGCCACCGTGAGGGCGGGGCCGATGCCGGGCAACACGCCGATTGCGGTGCCAAGCGTCGTGCCGAGAAAGGCCCAGAACAGGTTCGTGGCGGACAGCGCGCCCGCGAAGCCTTGGCCGAGTGCGTCGAGCGTGCTCACAGCAGACCTGCGAGCACGCCGGCCGGCAGCTGTACCTGCAGCAGATCGGCGAACAAGAGATAGGCGCCGACCGCGACAGCGACCGCGAACGCTGCGTCGCGCCACGGATGCCGCGCGTCGAACGCTCGCGCCACGAGCCAGAACAAGGCGGCGCTTGCGAGCACGAAACCCGCGCTCTCCGCGAGCAGCACGTCCAACGTAACGCCGNNAACAGCACGAGACCCGCGAGCACGAACAACGGGTACGGCCCGCTGTCACGCAACGACTGCGCTTTGTCGTCGCCGGTGCCGAGGTCGCGCAGAATATTTCGCACCCGTTGTTCTTCACCGGCCGCGAACCGCGTGAAGTCCTCGCCCGCAAGGTAACGATCGAGCCAGCGGTAGCGCTCGAGCATCTCGCGCCATTCGGGCGACTGCACCATGCGCTCGAGCAGCGTGGTGAGACGCGCGCGATCCGCGGCACTGATGCCGGGCGGCGCCAGTACAGAGCGCCAGTTTTCGAACTCGACGTTCACGCCTTGCTCGCGCAGCGTCGGCACGTCGATGCCGGGAAGCCGCTCTGCGCTCGAAATGCCAAGCACGCGCACGGCGCCGGCTTCGAGTTGCGGCAGGAATTCGGCGAGGCCGTTCACACCGACGGACACTTGCCCGCCCAGGATCGCGGCCAGCGACTCGCCGCCGCCCGAGAACGCGATGTAGTTGACGCGCTTCGGCTCGACGCCCACGGCCTCCGCGAAGAGCCCGGCGAGGATCTGGTCGCTGCCGCCCGCAGAGCCGCCTCCCCACGAGATCGCTTCCGGGTGTGCGCGGAATGCAGCGATCAGATCGTCGAGCGTGTGAAACGGCGATGCGGTCGGCACCGTGATGACTTCGTACTCGCCCGTGAGACGCGCGAGCGGCACGGCATCCGCCGTCGTGATCGGGGAGTCGTGCATCACGATGCCGCCGAGCATGATGAGGCCCGAGATCAGCAGCGTGTCGCCGCGGCCGCGCTCAGAACCCACGAAGCGCGCGAGGCCGATCGTGCCGGCTGCGCCCGGGATGTTGTCGACCACGGGCGTCGTCACGAGCCCGGTGCGCTGCAGCACCTGCTGCATGACGCGCGCGGTCTGGTCCCAGCCGCCGCCAGGCGCGGCGGGTGCGATCAGGCGCAGCTCCTTGACGAGCGGCTGCGCGCTGGCCGCCATCGCGAGCAGCAGAGCGAGCGCCAGCCAGCAGGCGCGGATTACAACAGTGCGCGGAATCGTCGGGTCCCCCAGTCGGTGACGGCTCATTTGCCGGTCGACAGCGCATTATATGGACGTACGCCCCCCGCGTTAGGTAGAACTCCGAATGGAGTTGCCACGGCCGCGCGGACAGGATGGCGTACCGCCCGCAGGAGCAGTCGTATGCCGAAGAAACACCCACCAGAGTCAGCCCCGGCCGCCGGCCTCGATGTGCACGGCGCGGAACCGGTCTCGCATCGGTTCACGATCCACGACTCGGACGGTAACGCCGATGTCGAATTCAACTTCGCTTTCCCATTGACGCCAAAACGCCATGCCCATCTCGAACACTTGCTCGAGGAGGGCTACACGCCGCATGAGGCGTATGTCCTGATCGCCGGCGGCGAAATCGTCGATCACATCGACGGGTTGAAGAAACGCAAGCGTTGACGTGTCCGCCGCCGGTCCAGGCAGCGGCAGTGCTAGATGCGCCAATTCCGGTGCTTCGCGACGGTCTTTTCGCTGGTGCGAGTGATGGCCTGGTCGCTATCATGACCCCACTTTTTCCGGGGGAATCACCATGAAGCTGCTCGCACTCGCCTTGTCGTTCGCGCTCGTGGCCGCCGCGCCACTGGCAGCGCAGGACCTCACCATCACCAACGCCCGCATCGTCGTCGGCAACGGCACCGTGATCGAGAAAGGCTCGATCGTCGTGCGCGGCGGCAAGATCGAATCGGTCGCTGCGGGCGCGCCGAAGCAGAAAGCCGGCCGCACGATCGACGCGCACGGCATGTCGGCGATGGCGGGCTTCATCGACGCGCACAAGCACGTGAACACGGGGCCGATGGAGAAGGAGCAGATGCAGCGGCTGCTCGAGGCGGGCTACACCACGGTGCTATCGGGCGGTGGCCCGGCCGAGGGCAATATCACGCTGCGCGATCACATCGAGCAGGGCGTCATCAACGGCCCACGCATCATTCCGTCGGGCGGCATTCGGCTGAATCAGCACACGCCGGAGTCGGCGCGCGAGGAAGTTCGCAGGATGGCCGCGCTCGGCATCAAGTGGACGGGCGAGATCGCGCTGACGCCCGTGCCGGGCCCGAGCGAGAAAGAGATCGAGACGCTGAAGGCCATCATCGACGAAGGCAAGAAGGTCGGCGTGAAGGTCCAAGTCCACGCCGTGAGCTCGTCCGCGATGGTGGCGGCGGTGAATGCCGGCATCAAATACCTCGTGCACATCCCGAACAAGGATTGGACGAGCAAGGAAGACGCGCAGAAGGTCGCCGCCTCAGGCGCGAAGTCGCTCATCACGATCGGTTTTGGCGCGCCGGTGTTCGGCGTGTTCGCGAACGACAACAAGCCGCGCTTCCGCGACGGCAAGGACTGGCCGCAGGGCATCGTCGACGGCGTGCGCCTCGGCGAGGAGGCGGGTTACATGATCGTGAACGCCCGTACGCTGTTCGATAACGGCGCGCTCGTCGGTTACTGCACGGACACGGTCTACGACGCGGTTGCGGGCCTGGAGCACGAGCTGAAGTCGATGAACGTGGTGTTTTCGATGCAGGACATGGTCAAGATCATGGGCCCGAACACGGCGTCCTACCTCGACATGCAGGACCAGCTCGGGACGCTCGAGGCCGGCAAGCTGGCCGACATAATCCTGCTCGACGGCAATCCCCTCGAAGGTTACTGGAACTGGCTCAAAACCAAGGTCGTCGTAAAGGGTGGCAAAGTCGTGATCGAAAAGCACTAAGCGCCCGCCACCAGACCTATAGCCGCGGCCGTTCTCAGCGTTTATACTGCCACCGCTCCCTATCGCTCCCGATGAGCCTGCAGGCATGGTGCCTACATCCTCTGAAGGCGAAAACGCTACCTGAGGAGGTAACCATGGGCAGGAAACTTTACGTAGGCAATTTGCCGTATTCGGCCACTGAGCAAACGCTGCGCGATGCATTCAGCGCGAGCGGCACAGTGGATTCCGCCACTGTGATCACGGATCGCGACACCGGCCAGAGCAAGGGCTTCGGCTTCGTCGAGATGTCCTCGGATGCGGAGGCGCAAGCCGCCACGCAGGCCATGAACGGACAGACGATCGACGGTCGTCAGATCAAGGTCAATGAAGCCAAGCCGAAGACCGGCGGTGGCGGCGGCGGTGGTGGCGGCGGCGGTGGCCGTGGCGGCTACGGCGGCGGTGGCGGCGGCGGTGGCCGTGGTGGCTACGGCGGCGGTGGCGGCGGTCGCTACTAAGAGCCTACTAAGAGCAGAGCGCAAGTTCTGACATTCGGGGCCGACGTGGAAACGCGTCGGCCCCGTTTTCGTTTTAGGCCGTCCCAGACGGCGATTGATGGCATCACTTGAGCACATCGGCCGGCTGGCTCCGGCGCTCGCTTGAGAGGTGGATAAAGAGACGCGCGCCCCGTCGCTGCGATGAGGTCNNATGTCGTTGTTGTAGGTGATCATGACCATCACGCGGTTGTCGTCATCGAGGATCGCGCGCCAGTGCGGCACGGAGCCGTCGTTTCGGTAGCCACGCGGCAGGTGTTGGAGCGTCGGGATTCGCGGCCGGTCCTTCAGGTCGTAGACGACGTGAAAGATCGGGTGATCGTCCGCGAGCTCGACGATCGGCCGGTCGGGGAACACGCGTTTGATGCTCGCGACGAACCCTTCCCACTCGGCAGTGCCGTAGAAGCTGTCGCACAGCAGGAACCCGCCACGCAGCAGGTACTCGCGCAGTTTCTCGGCCTGAGTGTCCGTCAACTCCCACGCGCCTACGAGACCTGAAATCAGGAACGGCCAGTAGTACGCGTCGATGTCGTCGTCGAGATTCACGGGCTGCTCGGTGAGCCGTACATCGATCGTGCTCAAACGGCCCAAGATGCGCGCGAGCGTGCGGTCGGCGTCGGGATAGTCCACGGTCCATGCAGTCCCGCCGCGGTGCCAGTCCCCGCCGCCGGCGCCGAGCACGTAGCGGCTGTGACTTTGGGGGAACATCAGGCGGCCGACCACGAATTCTGTGTGCCGGTCGGGATCCTGCGGCGTGTCTCCGGTGTCGCGCTGCCAGCCGCTTTCGATGCTCGGGTACTCGCGAAAGTGCTCCTGCGCGCTGGCCGCCACCGCCGTGCCGAGCAGGCAGCAGGCGAGCACGAGGCGTGCAGCGGTAGTCATGCTCAGTGCGTGTGCAGCGGCTCGAGGCCCGTGAGGGCGATGGCCGGCGCGGCGTCTGGCGACGCCAGCGCTTGCAGCAGCGTGCGTGCCGCCTGTGCGTTGCGTGAGTTGGCGATGACGCCGGCCGAAAACACGCTGGCCTTCTGCACCTCGGCCGGCAGCGGGCCCACGACCTCGATGCCGGCGATGGGCATGAGCTCGCTCATCTGCTGGAATCCGATCTCGGCGTCGCCGCGTGCAACGACGGCGCCCACACGTTCACGCTCGATCTTCTGGCTCTTGGCCGCTACCTGGTCCGCGATGCCGAGCTTTTGAAACAGCTCAGTCGAAACGTACGTGCCGCTCACACTGCCGGAGTATGCGATCGACTTGGCAGCGAGTAGTGCATTGCGCAGCGCAGCTACCGTGGAGATGTCGGGTTTCTGCGCGCCCGCGCGCACCGCGATGCCGATCGTGGAGCGCACGAGATCCACGCGACTATCCGCGAGCACGAGCTTGGCGGCGATCAGCTGCTCGAGCATCGTGTCGGCGACAATTACGACGTCGATGGCCTCGCCGCGCTCCAGGCGCCGCGGGATCGACTCCTCGCCGGCGCCGACGGAGGTGGTTACGGTCACGAGCTGTTGGCCGAGCGCACGCTCGAGATCGGGTTTCAGCACGTGATACGCGGCCGTGAACGCGCCGGACGTCGCTACGCGAACTTCCGCGAGCGCGGGGAGTGCGAGCGCCGCAAGCAGCAGTGCTAGTGCGACCCTTGGAAGCACCCGGAGGGGTGCTGCGAGGACCCGAGCTTTCAGTAGATTCGTTCGGGCTCGCATCGCCGTTTCTCGCGTTAACGCGCAGCAGGCGGCGCCGGCGGCGTCAGCAGCTTGTCCTTGTTCGCGGTGAAGAACGCACGCACGCTCGTGGGCTCGCGGCCCGTGAGCTCCTTGAAGTGCGTGGTCGTGAACGCCATCGCGGGTCGGCCGAAGCCGGGCCGCGTGCTCGCGTCGCCTTGCACCACTTCGATGGTCTTGCCGGTGACGGCTGCCGCTGCAGCAGCCACTTCGCGCACGCCGAGCAGCTCGGGCCCCGTGACGTCGTATGCCTTGTTTTCGTTGCCGCGCGTCGTGAGTACGGCGGCCGCGGCCGCGGCGCAGTCGGCGCGCGTGATGTAGCCGATCGGCGATTCGTTCGGCGGGATCACGGCCTTGCCGTCGGCCACCATCTGCGAGCCCTGACGCAGCAGGCCGTCCATGTAGATCGAGTTGCGCAGCATCGTCCACGGCACGCCGCTGGCTTTCAGGTCGTTCTCCGTTTGCTGGTGATTCGCCGCGAGGCCTTCGACGTCGCCGCGCGAAATGCCGATGTACGACGTGTACGCAATCTGCTTCACGCCCGCGGCTTTCGCCGCGTCGATCGCGCGCTTCAGCAGCGTGGTCGAGGGCTCAGTCTTCGAGCCGCCCACGCTGATCAGCAGCATGCGCGTGCCGCCGGCGTATGCCGCGGCCAACGATTCCGGTTTCGTGAAGTCGCCGAAGCGCACGCTTGCGCCGAGCTTCGCGAACTCGGCTTCCTTGTCGGGCGTGCGGCTCACGAGGATAAGCTGTCGGGCAGGCACGCCGCGCGCGAGCAGTTCCTTGATGGTGAGGCCGCCGAGATTGCCGGACGCGCCGGAGATGATGATCTTGTCCGCGCTCGGGGCTGTCTGTGCGAACGCGGCGGAGCTCGTGAGTGCCGCGGCCGCAACGGCCGTGACTGCGAGACCGCGGAGGAACATGCGTCGGTCGTGGCTCACTGCAAAAGCTCCGGCAAGGGTGGTTGACCGAAATACTACACCGGCCCGGCAGCCGGCCGCGCGGGGCTATAATCCGGCCGGGTTTCACTGGGGGTTGCCATGCGCTTGCGTTCACTCGTCGCGTTGATCGTCGGCCTTTCGCTCGCAACCATCACGCATGAAGCCGCCGCGCAGCACGGCGCGCCGAACGGTGAGTGGAAAACCTACGGCGGCGATCTCGGCAACACACGCTACTCGCCGCTCGATCAGGTCAACGCCGCCAACTTCAGCAAGTTGGAAGTGGCGTGGCGCTTCAAGACCGACAGTCTCGGGCCCACGCGAGAGTACACGTTCGAATCCACGCCGTTGATGGTCGATGGCGTTGTGTACTCGACGGCCGGCTCGCGCCGCGCCGTAGTGGCGCTCGATGCCGCCACCGGCGAGCTACTGTGGGTCCATCGGCTCGATGAAGGCGAACGCGGCAAGGCTGCGCCGCGGCAACTTTCCGGCCGCGGCCTTGCGTACTGGAAGAGCGGCAACGACGCGCGAATCCTGTACGTCACACCCGGGTATCAGCTCATCGCGCTCGACGCGCACACGGGAACCCGGATCTCGACCTTCGGCAAAGCCGGCATCGTCGACTTGAAGCAGAACGACGACCAGGACATGGACCTCGTGACCGGCGAAGTGGGCCTGCACGCGACGCCCGTCGTCGCGAAGGACGTCGTGATCGTGGGTGCCGCGCACCGCACGGGCGCGAACCCGAAAACCATCAGCAACGTGAAAGGCTATGTGCGCGGCTTCGACGTGCGCACGGGCGAGCGCCTGTGGATCTTTCACACGATTCCACAGCCCGGCGAGTTCGGCCATGAGAGCTGGCTCAAGGGCTCGGCAGAGAACACGGGCAACACGGGCGTGTGGGCGCAGATCTCCGTCGATGAGGAGTTGGAGACCGTGTACTTGCCCGTGGAAGAACCGACGGGCGACTACTTTGGCGCGAATCGCCCTGGTGACGGCTTGTTCGGCGAGACGCTGCTCGCCGTCGATCTCTACACCGGCAAGCGCAAGTGGCACTACCAGCTCGTGCACCACGGCATCTGGGACAACGACATCCCGTGCGCGCCGATCCTGATCGACGTCACCGTCGACGGCAAACGCGTGAAGGCCGTGGCCCAGCCGACGAAGCAGGCGTTCCTGTACGTGTTCGATCGCGCCACGGGCAAGCCGATCTGGCCGATCGTCGAGAAGGCGGTGCCGAAGGGCGACGTGCCCGGCGAGTGGTACTCGCCGACGCAGCCGTTCCCGACGAAGCCGCCGGCGTACGACCGGCAGGGCGTGACCGCGAACGACCTGATCGACTTCACGCCGGCCCTGCGCAAAGAGGCGCTCGACGTCGCTAGCTGGCACAGGATGGGGCCGCTGTTCACCCCACCCGCCGTCAGCAACATCAACGGCCCCCTCGGCACGCTCATGGCGCCGAGCCAGGATGGCGGCACGAACTGGCAGGGCGGCTCGTTCGATCCCGAAACGCACATTCTGTACGTGCCGTCGGGCTCCACGGTCGTCAGCAAAGGCCTCGTGCCGCCGTATCCCGGCCAATCCGAGATGGCGTATGTCGAGGGCAACGCCGTGAGCGGTGCGCGCACGACCGGCGGCTCGGGCTCGGCCGCGGGTGGCGGGCGCAGCGAGTTCCAGGGCGAGCAGTCACAGGCTGCGAAGCCTGCCGACGCTTCCCGCGGCCCCCCGCGCGCCGCGTTGAACGTGCAGGGGCTGCCGCTACTGAAGCCGCCGTACGGAACGATCAGCGCCATCGACATGGACAAGGGCACGATCCTGTGGCGCGTGCCGCACGGCGAAACCCCGGACGACATCAAGAACAATCCAGCGTTGAAAGGCCTGAATATTCCGCGCACGGGCCAGGCCGGCTCGCAGGGCACGCTCGTGACGAAGACGCTGCTGATCTCCGGCGAGCGGCTCTACACGACCACCTCCACGGGCGAGGTCGGCGCGATGCTGCGCGCGTACGACAAGGCCACGGGCCGCGAGGTCGGCGCCGTATACATGCCCGCGCCGCAGAGCGGCTCGCCGATGACTTACGCTTACAACGGCGAGCAATACGTCGTTGTGGCGATCAGCGGCGCGCAGTATCCGGGGGAGCTGCTCGCGTTCAAGCTGCCGAAGCGCTGAACGCCGGGATCGAGGGTGGTGCGAGTGCCTGTCTAGCAAGCGCCGCCCATCGATTCGCGCCAATATTGACTGGCGACTCAGTTATTGCCGATCATGCGACCACGTAAGCCTTAGGGGGCAAGAATGAAAACACGCATCGTTTTGGGTTTGGTCTCTCTGTTTGCGGCCGGCGTCGCGTTCGCGCAGTCGGAGCCGGTCGTTGGCGTCAAGGATCCGGAGTCGCTGTTCAAGTCGAGCGATGCCAAGCTGAATCGCAACAAGCAGGCGGCGCTGCACATCCAGCGCGAGATCCTGCAGTGCGGCCAGTGGGACAAAGCGAGCGAGTGGCTGACGGACGCCTACCATCAGCACAACCCGAACGCGGCTTCGGGGCTCAAGGGCGTTGTGTACTTCTTCACGCAGGTCTTGAAGGTCAAGCGCATCGACGATTGCGGCCCGCTGAAGGGTAACTTCGTGGGCGTGTTTGCCGAGGGCGACTACGTGACCGTCCTGACCGGCACTCGCGAAATGGACGATCCGAACAACCCGGGCAAGAAGTACAACACCTCGTGGTTCGACACCTGGCGCTTCGTCGACGGCAAGGCGGACGAGCACTGGGATCCGGCGACGATCACTCCGCGGCCCGCCGCCGCGCCGAAGTGAGCTTCACCTAGCAATTCTTGGGATACATAAGGCTGGCCGGGCCCCGCACCGCGGGGCCCGGATCGGGCCTGAAACCCGCGCCAGTGCTGCGCTTTCTGGCGGGGGTGCGATCTTCTAGCAGCGCGAGCGCCAGTCGCGCGTCGGACGCCTTCTAATTAGAATTCCCCACCCGCGGCCACAATTTAGGCGCGGTTCAGGGGCGCACAGGTAGTCTCTTTTTCAATACGAAGAAACCGACATACAGATTCGCCCGCGGGCCCGATATGTTTACAGCACTTGAGGAGTAGGGATATGAGCACTAAGAGCAAAGTCGCCAGCCTTGTTGTCTCGGCCGCCTTGGTAGCCACCGTTCCGGCGTGGGCGCACCACTCGTTTTCGATCTTCGACGCTGAGCAGACGAAGACCTTCACGGGTGTTGTGACGCGTGTGAATCCGGACGCGAACCATCTGCAGATCTTCTTCGCGCCGATGAACGCGGAGCGCAAGAACGTCGAACGCAACGCGGAGGGCAAGCCGGTCGTGTGGGCCGTCGAAATGGCGGGCTCGGCACAGTCCGCGAAGGATGGCATCTCCGTGAACGCGTTCCCGCCTGGCACGATCTTCAGCGTGTCCCTGCATCCGCTGCGTAACGGCGACCCCGCCGGCGCGCGCGCAGGCGCGTTGTACAAGTGCCCGGAGAAGACCCCGCCCGCCGCAGGCAAGAACTGCGACACGGTGACGGGCAGCCTCACGATCGGCGGCGACGTTCCCGTTCCTGCGGCAACGACGAACTGAACGGAGTAGGCGGGCGTGTTCCTCGATCTAGCGAAGGCGCTGGGCGGTTCGTCGCTGAGCATCTGGGTACAGTCGCACCTCTGGGTGACCCCTCTGCTTCAGTCCGTCCACATCGTGATGATCGGTGTGGTGTTCGTCGCGATCCTGATGATTACCCTCCGAGTACTAGGGAAGGTCGGCGCCGACGAGACGTTCGCCACGGTCTGGAACCGCTTTTCGCCGTGGATGTGGGGCGGCATCGGCGTCATGGCGCTTACGGGTCTCGTGCTTGGGATCGGTGAGCCGGTGCGCGAGGCTTCGGCGCTCTCGTTCTGGTTGAAGATGAGCCTGATCGCGATCGGCATCGTGAGCGCCCTCGCGTTCGGCCGTACGCTGCGGCCGCTGGCCTATGTCGGGGACGCACAGTTTTCCGGCGGCGCGAAGTTCGTGGCGGCCGGTACCGTGGTGCTCTGGCTCTTCATCATTTTCCTGGGCCGCGCCATCGCCTACGACGTCGAGGTCTGGGGATCTCTGCATCTCGGTTGAGCGCACACAAAGGTCATACGCGTGGATCTCCCCGGAATCGTTCAGCTCATTCATGACTCGGCCTTGAGCGAGTGGCTGCGTAGCTCGTTGAAGGCTATGCCGATCGTCGAGGCCATCCACGTGATGACGGCCGCGACCGTGTTCGGCACCATCCTGGTCGTAGATCTGCGTCTGCTCGGCTGGCCGAGCACACAGCGGTCCTTCTCGAGGCTGCACGGCGAGTTGATGCGCTGGACCTGGGGCGCGTTCGTGATCTCCGTCATCACCGGCGTGCTGCTGTTCGTCGTGAACTCGGTGACGTACTACGGGAACACGGCGTTCCGATTGAAGATGTTGGCGTTGCTGTTCGCGGGCGTGAACATGTTCGTGTTCGAGCGTGTGACGGGCCGCGACGCGGCCGCGTGGGACAAAGGGCCCACTCCGTCGTCCGCGCGGGTCGCGGGCGCGTTGTCATTGACGATTTGGGTGAGCGTGCTGTTCATCGCACGCTGGATCGGCTTCACGAAGGGGTACGATTTCTCGATCCCCGACAACGTGAACCTCGATCTGAACTTCGGCCAGTAGGCCGCTTCGCTCTCTAGATTCCGGCCTTGCCGAGCGCGTCGACGATGTCGCGCACGGCTTCCGCGAGCGCCGGGTGCTCCACTTCGAATTTCGCCGCGAGCGCTCGGAGCTTCGTCTCGGCCGAGGTGGGCTTCGCGCCGCCGCGCGTCTCGAGCGCTCCGTTGATATCTGCCGCCACCGTCGCGAGCAGCGTGCGCGATTCGGCGTCGACCGTCTTGGCTTGGCCGAGCCGTTCGTGCAGCTCCGTGAGCAGGCTGCGCAAATCCCGATTGTCATGGCTCATGTCCCGAGTGTAGCTCCATTTTGTTAGGCTTACCGCATGCGTTGGTGGATGGCCGGTGTGGTGTTGTGCGGGCTCGCGAGCAGCGCGGAGGCGCTCGAGATATGGCTCGCGAGCTCGGAGAACTGCAACAGCTGCGCGCTGTACGAGCGCGTCGCGCAGCAGCGCGGCTACGGTAGCGCGCTGCGCTATGCGGACCCGGCCAGTTCGCCCGGCAATTCACGGATTCCGATTCTCGCGATCTTCAAGAGCGCGCTCGCGCAGGACATGCTGGCGCAGCTGCCGCCGGACGTGGGGCCCAACAGCCCGAACTGGGACGTGACGCTGACCGTGCTCGTCGTCGATGCCGGCCGCGTGATCACGTCGGGCAACATCGCAGACTCCGCGGACAACACTGAGCTCACGATGCCGCGGGCCGTGATGTTTCCGCCAGCCGCGCCGGCCGACGACGATGCGTCGCTGAGCACGCAGGGCCCGTACAACGAATTCTTCCTGAGCCATTGGAACCTCGAGTACTTCGTCGATGTGGCGCTCGGCAAGAAGCCGAAGCGGGTACCGGTGAAGCTCGTCGACTTGGCATCGGCGACACCCGCGGTGCTCGGGCCTCGCAACGTCGTGCTGTGGGGTTCGGCCGCCACTCCGATCGGGAACTCGCTGTTCATCCCCATGCGCGTGACGGAGATTCGCGCCGCGCTCGAATCGCAGAAGCTCGGCTCGTTGCGTTACGTCACGGTGTTCGGTCACGGCCCCGGCGTCGAGGGCAACGACACGAGCTACATCGTCGACGGCCACACGCAATTCAAGCGCGCCGACCTTCACGCGGACTACGCGGCCGACGCCGCGGGCTTGAACAGCGCGCTGACGGGCGTGCTGCGCGCCGACCGCGCGCGCACGTTACTCGTGCAGGTGGGAACCTCGGGCCCCACCGGCGCGCCGCTGTGGGGCCACGGGCTTCCGGTGACGGCCGCGGACCTCGAGCCGCTGAAGGGCGCGGCCGGCAAAGTCGTGATGGTGAGCGGCGCGTGCAACGGCGGCCAGTTCGCAAAGGTCGCGCAGTGCGGCTTCTTCGCCGCGCACCCGGACGTGAAGGCGTCCGGGTGCCAGCTCTCGCCGGCGGCGCTCGAGACGTCCGACGACTATCTGCGGTTGTTCTTCCGCGCCGCGGCGGCGAAGACCACGGCGAATGCGCGCACCCGCAGCGCTCCCGCGGTGACGCTCTACGACGCGCACTGGTACGCCTCGGCGCGGCTCGAAGATCACCAGCTGAGCTACACGACCACGGATGCGTTGATCGACGACTACTTCGCGGCGAATCCCGGCAAGCTGCCGGCGACGATGACGGTGGCACAGATACGCGACGCCGTGCGCACGCTGTTGCCCTCGGAGGTGGCTGCGGTAGTGGTGCTGACGGCCGGGCTAGCCGACGACCGCCCGATTCCGCTGACAGGCTACGTCGATGCGAATCACGCCGCCGACGCGAAGCTCGCCGCCTCGCGCGAGTTGTCGTCCGCCGAGCGCAATCAAATCACGGCGCTGCCGTACAAGCTCGAGCTGGCGTTGCTCGCGCGCCGCCTCGCGTACGGTGCGCTGCACGTTGCGGACCCGCAGTTCGCGGCCGCGACGAAGTGCGAGCAGCAATCGCTCGCGACGTTCTTCAGCGGCCGGTAGGTCGGCGGCGGCGCGCCGCCGCNNGGCAGATCGATCTCGGGCGTCAGCATCGGAAACGTCGTCGTCTGCGGCGAGCCGTAGCCCACCACCATCGCGACGTACTGACGGCCGTTCACCGAGTACGTGATCGGCGCGCCGCTCGGCACGTCGGTCAGCCGCGAGCGCCACAACGCTTTGCCGTTCGCCGCGTCGTAGGCTGTGAAGTAGCGGTCGAGCGCGCCCGCGAACACGAGGCCACCGGCGGTCGCCAGCACGCCGGTCGTTTGAGGTGCGCGTTGCCGTTCGGTCCAGAGCGTTTTGCGGCTTGCGAGATCGACGGCCTGGATGCGACCGTAACGGCCGTCGCCATCCAGACGCGGCCGGATACTCCAGCGCACGCCGGTCGTGAGCGAGCCGCGTTGATCCTGCGGCACAGGCGTCAGGTCCATGCACGACTCGACGAGCGGCACGTACATGACCTTCGATTGCGGATTGATCGACGCCGGGATCCAGCTCTTGGCTCCGCCCGCGTGCGGGCACACGACGATGGCCTTCTCGCGCGACGGCACGAGCTTCGGATCGATCTGCTTGGCGCCGGTCTTCGGGTCCACCTTCGTGATGATGTTCTGGAGACCGAGGTCCATCGAGAACGCGTAGCGCCCGCCGTCGAGCTCGAGCGCGTCGTACAGCGCTTCCTTACCCGAGGTCACGAGCACTTCGCGATCGCGGCCGTTCACCGGCAGCGTGAGTAGCTGACGCTCGAACGCCCAGTCGAAGTCCCACTGATCGTTCGGCACGTGCTGGTAGAACCACGCGAGCTTGCCCGTGTCGGGGTTCAGCGCGATCGTCGCGTTCGTGTACAGCGCGTCGTTCGTGATGCCGCGTTTCGCGATCGGGTCGCGCAACGGGCCGGTGTCGTACGTCGGTGCCGGGCCGAAGAACGCGAGATTGCGCTTCGGGTCATAGCTGCCGGCCGTCCAGACCGAGCCGCCGCTGCGCTTGTCGAGCGGCAGGCCGTTCCAGCTGTCACCGCCGGGCTCGCCCGGACGCGCTATCGAGTAGAAGCGCCACGCTTCTTTGCCCGTGTTGGCGTCGAGGCCCACGATGTAGGCGCCGCCCGGCGCCTGGCCGTTCACGCCCTGCATGACTTTGCCGTGCGCGACGAGCGGCCCGCCCGAGAGACCGAACCCGCTGCCGGGTTCCGTGATGGGTGTGTCCCACACCACCGTGCCCGTCTTCGCGTTCAGCGCGACGACGTGCACGTCCGACGTGCCGAGGTACACCTTGTCGCCATACAGCGCGATGTTGCGCTTCAGCGTAGGCCGCGAGCTTTCGGGCAGCTGGCGCGCGTAGTGCCACAGTTCGGCGCCGGTCGCGGCATCGAGCGCCTGCACGTGATCGCCGAACGCGTGCACGTAAATCACCCCGTCGTGCACGAGCGGCGTGGCGGCGTTCGGCCCCGGCGGCAACGCGAGCGACCACACGAGCTGCAGCTGCGCAACGTTGTCCTTCGTGACGCCCGTGAGCGGCGAGAAACCCTGGGCGTCGAACGTTCGCCGCCAGCTCAACCAGTCGTTCGGGCTTGGGTTCGCGAGCGCGGCGTCCGTAACGGCCGTGCTGCTGGCGAGCGGGTTCGCGGGCGCGGCCCAGCGCGGCAACTCCACGCCCGTCGTCAGCGATCCGCCCGGGCTGAACGCGCGCAGCCGCTGCTGCTCGGGAAGGTCCGGGTTCGCCGCCGGTGGCGCTTGTGCGTGCGCGATGCTTGCCGCAGCGAGCATGATCGTTGCGGCGATCGCCGCGGATGCGATGTTGCGGCTCGCTCGCGCGAGCATGGTCCATCGGTGCATGGTTCGTCCCCCTGAGTCTGGAGCGCCAAGCGTACCCGATTCGGCCGGCGCCGCGCCCGAACCGCTCCGGCGGCGCCAACGCCCTTAAGCGCGACCGCGTGCTGCGCGTGCTGGCCGCCCGGCTCGACCGTTACGAAAGGGAGTTGCGCCGTGCAAGGCGGAGCGCCGCGGGCGCATACTAGCGGCAACTGCGCAACAAGACCGCAGGGGGAGAATCCGCATGCAACGTCTACTGACTTTGGCCGCGCTCGGTGCGTTGGCCGCCATGAATTCTGCGGGCGCCGCCAGCGCCGCGGAGCCCGAATACACCACGATCAAGATGGAGATCGACGTCGCCAAACCCGCGAAAGAAACGTGGGCGAAGATCGGCGGCTATTGCGACATCTCCAAGTGGTTCAACGTCGACTGCAAGATCACGTCCGGCAGCGGCGACATGGGCACGGTGCGCGTGCTGGCGATGGGTCGCGTCACGGAGATCCTCGTCGCGAAGACCGACCTCTCATACGGGTACACGCAGCCCGCGCCGGAAGGCAAGTTCTACAACCTCTATCACGGCTTTCTCGAAGTGAAACCCGTGACCGACAAGAGCTCGAAGATTCTGTACACGCTGATGTACGACGTCTCCGACAAGGCCGACAAGGCTGCGAAGGACGCGGACATCGCAGGTCGGCGCACGCGCTTCGAGGCCGGTCTGAAAGCTATGAAGGACATGGCGGAGAAGTAACCCCGGTTCCACCGCTCGGCGCGAACCGCCGAGCGGTACCCACGCTCCACGTTAGAGCGCGGACTTGGCCTGCCTCAGGATCTGATTGCGCAGATCAGAGAAGTCGGTGCGCCAGTCGAGGTGCATGTTCAGGATGCTCTCGCCGCACACGAACTCGATGAGTTCCTGATCCGGCGTCCGGTCCCACACCATGTTGATCGTCCACGGGTGAGCCAGAGTGCCGGGATCCTCCACGATCATCTGCACGTTCATGTGCCCGTAATCGCGCCGGTGATAGCGCTCGGTGACGTGCAGCTGCTCGGTGTGCGGGAAGATCCCCATGACGGAGAGGTCGTTGAACCCCGTCGAGTCGACGACGAGCGTGTCGCCGTCCCAGTGGCCCACCGCGTGGCCCTGCCAATTCGGCGCGGGATCCGCCGGGTGGCCGCGGCCGTCGATGAATATCTGGCGGAAGCCGAGCACGTCGTCCTCGTTCAGCACGACAAGCAGCTGCGGCGTCTGCACGAACTTGCGGAAGAACGGGCCGAGCGGTAGCACGCCGGCGGGCAAACACTGGCCGCGTGGCAAGTCCTGCAGATCCTTTGCGAGTCGCTCCTCCACGCGTTGCGCGGCCCAAGGCAGCAAGGCCGGATCCTCGGGGAACAGGTCGTCTTTGCCGAACCAGACGCCGGAGAGATCGAGGTGCCCGTCCGCGGTACGGGGCGCGGGTCCCGTCAGCGTGGCCGATGCGGCGCGGGCATCCTGCAGGAAGGTATAGGGATCGTCACCGAGCGTATCGAGGTTGCCGACGGCGAGTTCGATGTCGGCGCGCTGCCGCGGCTCGCCGTCGGTCACCGTGACGGTGCGCGCGAAGGGCAGGAACTTGAACCCGGGCATCCGCACGGACAGCGTGTAGCGCCCCGGCGGTAGCGGCTCGAGAGCGAATTCGCCGCGCGCGCCGCTGAACGAGCGGAACGTCGCGCCCGATGCTTCGTCTTTCGCCTGTACCGGTGCGCCCTCGACGGGCGAGCCGCTCGAGCCCACAGCCCCGCTGATCGCGCCCGGCGGCGCCGCGCTCTGCGCGATGCCGCATACGAGACACGCTACCAACACCATTGCCCATCGCATCGCGGGATTCCTCGCTTAGGTCACTGGCGGTCACACTAGCGAGTGCGGAGCCGCGGCTGCATCGTGGAAAACGTGCAGGCGGCGCAATGGAAACCTTGTAGAGCGTTTATCGCGGCGCAACGAGTCCGTGACGCATCGCGTACGTGGTCGCGTCGACGCGGCTTCGTGCGCCGATCTTCGAATACAGGTTCGAGAGATGACGCTCCACCGTCGGAACCGAGATGCCAAGCGCTGTGGCGATCTCCTTGTTCGTGAGCCCGGCCGCAAGCCTCGCGAGCACCTCTGCCTCGCGATCCGTCAGTGACTCGCCCGTCGGCGTCGGTGCGCGCGGCCGGGGTGGCGCGACGGCGTTGCTACCCCTAACGAACGAGTCGATCGCGCGGATGCTCCCGTCGTGCACCGCGCCGCCGATCGAGCTGTCTTCCACGACGACGAACTGCGCGTCGCGAATGCCCTTCGCCACCTGCTGGCAGAGATCCTGCGAGCCGAAAGGAAACGCGGGGAAATGCACGACCAGTGTCGGCACGCTCACCTGCGGCAGCAGGCTCGCGAGGTCGATCTCGGCCGACGTCCGGTAATACTCAGCCAGGCCCTCGGCCGTCGACGAGAGCTGCATCGATGCCGCGAGCTCGCGGCTGCGCTCGGAGTCCTTGAACCCGGTCGCGACGTTGGCAAGTACCGTGGTGAAGACCTGCCATTCGCGCGCGCCGTTCGTCATCGCCCGCGCCGCGACCTTCAGGTCGGGCAGGTCGAACATTTCGGCGCCGTTCACCCAGGGGCTCAGGAGAACGAGGCGCGTCACCCGCTGCGGATGCCGCACCGCGTAAGCCATTGCGGTCGGCGCGCCGATGTCGACGGCTACGAGCGCGAACTCCTGCACGCCGATTCGCGCGACGACCGCTTCGAGATCCTGCACGCGGCCGTCGAGACTCCAGTCGACGGGCGGGCGGTCGGACGACCCCATGCCCCGGACGTCATAGAGAACGACCCGCCAGCCGGCGGCCGCCAGGCCATTCGCGATGCCATGCGCGTAGTGCCACGCGAGGTGGCGGTACTCGTGGGCGTCGCCCCAGATGTTCGAAGCGAAGACGATCGTGGGGCCTTCGCCGACCGTGAGGAACGCGATGTTCAAACCGTCGGCGGTCTTGGCGTACTGGAGGGGCGGGGAGAAGCGGTGGCTCATCGTGCTCGTCAGGGGCCTGGCGGTCGCCGCCAACTCTAGTCCGAGTTAAGGCGGCAAATCCACGCTATCCGCGGCGTTCGCCCATGGGCTCATCAGTTAGCGGCACCCCTGCGGTATGATCCGCCGGGTTGTCGCCGGGGGGATCACGCATGCGCATCACATCCATTCGCCGCTGGACCATCGCGGCGGTCGCCGCCTGTTTTGCAGCGCCGGCGATCACGCTCGCCGAAGTCGTCGGCGTCGACATCGCGACGCGCGCGGACGTGCAGAACGGCGCCGCGTTCGGCGACGCCGGCGGGTATGAGCTCCTGACGGGGCGCATCCGCTTCGCCGTCGATCCGAAGAACGCGCGCAATCAGGTCATCGCCGATCTCGACAAGGCGCCGCGCAACGCCGCGGGCATGGTCGAGCTCTCGGCCGATCTCTCGATCATGAAGCCGAAGGACGCCGCGAAGGGCAACGGCACGCTGCTGCTCGACGTGGTGAACCGCGGCAACAAGACTGTGCTCGGCAGCTTCGATCGCGCGTCGCCGAGCGACGTCGGCGATGGACTGTTGTTGCGTCGCGGCTTCACGATCGCGTGGGTGGGCTG
The DNA here is from genome assembly GCA_003155415.1 of Gammaproteobacteria bacterium. Lineage (GTDB taxonomy): Bacteria > Pseudomonadota > Gammaproteobacteria > Steroidobacterales > Rariloculaceae > FEN-1219. The sequence goes on from PMCP01000016.1 coordinate 20,946, forward strand.
GGAGTTCGACGTGCTCGAGCGCGCAGGCGCCGTACGCATCGACGTGCCCACGGCCAAAGGCGTGAAAGGCCGCGTGCGTGCGACCGTAACGCCCACGTCATCCACGCCCACGGCCACGTTCGCGGATCTGGTTCGCTACGCGCCGGCCGACGCCTCCGCGGCAAGCGCCACCTTGAGCGTGCGCGACGGCGCGCTCGGCAAGCCCTCCGCGTTCAAGCGCGCCGAGTTCACGCTGGAAGGCAACGACGTTTCGCTCGAGGGCGGTTTCCAGGCCGGGCGCACGTACGAGCTCGAGTACGAAGCCGCGAATCCGCCCGTCGCGGGTTTGGGTTTCGCTGCCGTGCGCGACACGGCNNCAGTTCGACGCCACGTCGTTCCCGTTCGCGGACCAGGCGCTGAAGGATCCGACCACGGGTGCGGAAGAGGGCGCGCTCGACAACGCGCGCGCGAAAGATTTCAAACCGAAAATCTTTTACACGAACACCGGCGTCGAGTACTGGGGCGGCGGCCGCTCCGCGGCGCTGATCCACACGACGCCGGACGGCGCGAAGGATCTTGCGCTGCCTGACAACGAGCGCGTGTACTTCCTCACGGGCTCGCAGCACGGCCCTACGCGTTTCCCGCCCGGCGACGCGCGCCTCGGCGCGCAGCGCGAAAACCCGAACGACTACTGGCTCGCGATGCGCGCGCTGCTCGTCTCGATGGACGACTGGTTGCGTAGCAACAAAGCGCCGCCGCCGAGCCGCTACCCGCAGCTCGCGAACAACACGCTCGTGCCTGCCGCAAAGGTGGCGTTCCCCGCGTTGCCCGGAGTGCGTGCTCCGCAGCAGTTGCCGGCAGGCCCGCGCATGCCGAACCCGCTCGTTGCGAAAGACGGCGGCGCCGGCACCACGCTGCCATTCCTCGTGCCGCAAACCGACAAGGACGGCATCGAGCTCGCCGGCGTGCGCTTACCCGACATCGAAGCTCCGCTAGCCACGTACACCGGCTGGAACTTCCGCAACGAAACCATTGGCGGCGAGGACACGCTGTATCCGCTGCTCGGTTCGTATATCCCGTTTCCGCCGACGGCGGCCGCGCGCACGGCGGCGAAAGATCCGCGCGCCGCAATTGCCGAGCGGTATGCGTCGAAGCAGGCGTATCTCGACAAGGTTCGGGCATCGGCCGACAAGCTCGTGGCCGACCGGTTTCTGCTGGTCGAGGACGTGCCGGCCGTGCTGGACCGGGCTGGCCGCCATTGGGACCTGCTGGCGGGCCACTGACGCGGGGGTTTCGCGAGCGCCATCACAGCCTGCGGGCCGCATTCCGCTTATCGTTACAGGATGGGGGAATCTTCATCGGCGCTTTCGAGCTCGCAGTACGCGCAGGAGCACTCGCGTGGCACTGCGGGCGGTGCATTTGGGGAGCCGCTCGAGTCTGAATATCGGCGTTTGCGGCTCGCCGAAGACCGCACATTGATTCGCGTCGCCGGAGCGCTCGT
>PMCP01000084.1 GCA_003155415.1 Gammaproteobacteria bacterium
TTCATGACCTGGACTGTGCACAAGTTTGGCGGCACCAGCGTCGCCGACGCGAGCTGTATTCGCCGTGTAGCCGACATCATCGGCAGCCAAGAAACGGGTAATCTCGGCGTAGTCGTATCGGCCATGAAAGGCGTGACCGACGATCTGCTGGGCCTCATAGGGAAAGCTGCGCGCCGCGAGCCCGTCGAGCCGACGTTGAAAGCCCTTCGCGCGCGCCACGAGAAGGCGTGCGTCGAGTTGCTCGGTGCTGCCGGAGCGAAGCCCGTGCTAGCCGAGTTCGACGCCGAGCTCGCCGACATTGAAAGCATTTTGAAGGCCGTGTCGCTCGTTCGTTCGGCGTCGGATCGCAGCCGCGACCTCGTCGCAGGTTTCGGCGAGGTGTGGTCGGCGCGGCAGATCGCCGCGTTCTTCAAGCGAGAGTTCGCCAAGAAGCGCGATGTCATGTTCCTGAACGCGCGCGACGTGCTGGTGATCGAGCAAAGCGAGATGGGCCCCGTCGTTGCGTGGGACCTGTCGCGACCGAAGCTCGCTGCCGTGATACCGGCAGGCTTCCGCGGCGTCATGGTCATCACGGGCTTCGTGGCTTCGGACCGCGAAGGGCTGCCGACCACGCTCGGCCGCAACGGCAGCGACTACTCGGGTTCGATCTTCGGCGCCTTGCTCGACGCGAACGAAGTGCACATCTGGACCGACGTCGATGGCGTCATGAGTGGCGATCCGCGCCGCGTGCCGGACGCGAAGATCATCGACGAGATGTCGTACAGCGAAGCCATGGAGCTCGCGTACTTCGGCGCAAAGGTCATTCATCCGCAGACGATGGCGCCGGCCGTGGGTCGTGGCATTCCAATCTGGATCCGGAACACGTTCAACGCGACTCATCCCGGCACGAAGATCTCCGCCAGCTCCGGCCACCGCACTGCGGCCGTGAAAGGTGTCAGCGGCGTCGACGGCGTGGCGCTCGTGAATCTCGAAGGCGCAGGCATGATCGGTGTGCCTGGCACGGCCGACCGGCTGTTCGGTGCGCTGCGCGAATCGGGCGTGTCCGTCATGCTGATCTCGCAAGGAAGCTCGGAGCATTCGATCTGCTTCGCTGTTCGTGACGATGTGGCCGAGAACGTACGCAAGGTGGTCGAACGCGCGTTCGCCGTCGAGCTGAACGAAGGCCAGGTGCAGCGAGTGGGCATTACGCGCGATTGCGCCATCGTGGCCGTAGTCGGCGACGACATGGCTGGTATGCCCGGCAGCGCAGGGCGATTCTTCGGCACACTGGGCCAGGCCGGTATCAACGTACGAGCGATCGCGCAGGGCTCTTCGGAGCGCAACATCTCTGCCGTCATCGACGCGAAGGATATGACGCGCGCGATTCGCGCGGTCCACAGCAGCTTCTATCTTTCAGCGAAGACGGTATCGATCGGCGTGCTCGGCCCAGGGCTGGTCGGCGGCACGCTGCTCGATCAGATTGCGAGCGCGCTGCCGCACCTGCGCGAAAAGTTCAATCTCGATTTGCGCGTGCGCGCGATTGGCTCGAGCAAGAAGATGCTACTCGACGAACAACGCATCGACCTGAAGCACTGGCGCGACACTCTGAAGAAAGGTGTTGCGACGGACACTGACAAGCTCGTCGATCACCTGCAGACGGATTACCTGCCGCACTCGGTGCTGATCGACTGCAGCGCAAGCCAGGCCGTAGCGGATCGCTACGCCGAGTGGCTGAAGCGCGGCATTCACGTGATCACACCGAACAAGCGAGCGCACAGCGGACCGATCGCGTATTACCAGGATCTGAAGCGCTTGAGCAGCGGCCGTCGCACGCACTTCCTGTACGAAGCAACCGTCGGCGCGGGATTACCCGTAATCCAGACCCTGAAGGATTTGGTCGAGACCGGCGATGAGATCCGCAGCATCAGCGGTATCTTCTCCGGCACGCTTGCGTACCTGTTCAACGTCTTCGACGGCACGCGGCCGTTCTCGGAGATCGTGCGCGATGCCAAGTCGCGCGGTTACACCGAGCCTGACCCGCGTGACGATCTGTCGGGCACGGACGTGGCGCGCAAGGCCGTGATCCTCGCGCGCGAAGCCGGTCTCACGCTCGAGCTCGCTGACATCACCGTCGAGAGCCTCGTGCCGGCCGCGCTCGCGAAGGCGTCCGTCGACGAGTTCATGAAACGCCTGCCGGATTTCGACGCACCGATGGCCGAGCGCGTGGCGGCTGCGAAGAAAGCCGGCAAAGTCTTGCGTTACGTCGCGAACATCGACGTGGGCGCCAGGACTGCGAAGGTGGGGCTCGAGGCGTTTGCGCCGAGCCATCCGTTCGCGAACATCAGCCTTACGGATAACATCGTGCAGTTCGTCTCCGGTCGTTACTGCGACAATCCGCTGATCGTCCGCGGCCCGGGCGCCGGGCCGGCCGTCACCGCGGGCGGCATCTTCGCCGACTTGCTGCGTCTCTGCAGCATGCTGAGCGGCAACCAGGACGGAGGATAAGGGCGGCACCGTGCGTTACTTAAGCACCCGCGGCGGCGAAGAGACCGATCTGGTCGACGCCGTCATGCGTGGCCTCGCCACTGACGGCGGTCTATTCGTGCCGGACGAGCTGCCGCGCTTCACGCCGAACGACTTTCGCGGCACTACGTTGGCCGAGATTTCGGCCGAGCTGCTGGCGCCATTTTTCGAAGGTTCGGGGCTCGAGGGACAACTCGGCGCGATTTGTCGCGATGCATTCGATTTTCCGGTACCGCTGCGGCCGCTGGTCGAAGCCAACGGCGAGCTCTCGGTGCTCGAGCTGTTTCACGGACCGACGGCGGCGTTCAAGGATGTAGGCGCGCGGTTTCTCGCGGCCGTCATGGAGCGCGCGTTACCGCGATTCACGGATCAGCGCCCTCTGACAATTCTCGTCGCGACGTCGGGTGACACAGGCGGCGCCGTCGCGGCAGCATTCCACCAACGACGCGGAATTCGCGTCGGCGTGCTGTTCCCGAAGGGGCAGGTCTCACCGCGCCAGCAACATCAGCTGACCTGTTGGGGCGACAACATCCGCGCGTTCGAAGTCGAAGGGTCGTTCGACGATTGCCAGGCGCTGGTAAAGGCAGCGTTCACCGACTCGGACCTCCAACGCCGACACAGGCTGTCGGCGGCGAATAGCATCAACGTAGGCCGGTTGCTCCCGCAGGCGGCATATCATGCGGCCGCAAGCCTCTGGCACTGGCGCAAGCACGGCACGGCCGCGAGTTCGATCGTGCCGACAGGCAATCTGGGCAATGGCATGGCGTGTGTGTGGGCACGCGCAATGGGCCTGCCGATCGGCGACGTGGTATTCGCGGTGAACGCAAACCGCACGATCCCTGACTTTCTCTCCACAGGCCAATGGCAGCCGCGGCCGAGCACGGCTACGCTGGCGTCGGCTATGGACGTAGGCAACCCGAGCAACATGGAGCGCTTGCGCAACCTCATTCCGGACTTCGCCGAGCTGCGCGGTACCGTCGAGGCCTACCCGGTCGACGACGAGGCCATTCGGGCCCAGATTGCGAAAGACTACGCGCGCTTCGGCCAGATCTGGTGCCCCCACACCGCGACGGGCTTTTGGGTGTATGACCACTTGCCCGCGTCGCGCCGCGTGGGCCGGCCCTGGATCGTCTGCGCAACGGCGCATCCGGCGAAGTTCGAGACCATCGTCGAGCCCGTGATTGGGCGTGCGGTGGCGGTGCCAGAGGCGTTGGCAGACCTGCTGCAACGGCCGACCGCCAGCGTGCCGCTCGTGCCGCAGCTGCCACGTTTTGCGGCCGAGTTGGATCGCTGGAAATAGATGTCGAAACAGGGACGTAGAAGTACATCGAAACGTGATGCCTGAATATTCGCTTCTGATCGGTAGTGTGCTCGCGCTGGGACTAGTGGCCATCTTCGTCTGGCGATTCTGGTTGCGCCGCGGCCCGCTCACGCTGTCGCAAGTGCTCGGCTCGGTGGCCATCGACCGCGTGCAGGACGTCTTGCTGCCGGACGGCAATGGCGGCCAGATCCA
>PMCP01000199.1 GCA_003155415.1 Gammaproteobacteria bacterium
AACGCGTTCGAGCGCAGCACGATCGAGACCGGCGGGCTGCCGGGCTTCACGTTCTATCCTCACGTCGGCAGCGTGCGAGTCGACGGGCCTTTCGGGGCGAAGGGCGCGACGCACTCCGTGGCGCGCGAGCACCTCTTCGTGTGCCGCCCCGAAAATGCAGCTGACGAGCCCAATTGCGCACAGAAGATCGTCACGGCGTTGACGCGGCGCGCGTTCCGCGGCGAGCAGACCGAACGCGACGTACAGAAGGTGTTGGACTTCTACGCGCGCGGCCGCGAGCAGGGGGGCAGCTTCGATACCGGAATCGAGATGGCGCTGCAACGCGTGCTCGTCGACACGAAGTTCATCTACCGGCTCGAAGCGGAGCCCAAGAACGCCGCTGACGGCGAGTCGTACGCTTTGAGCGATCTCGAGCTCGCGTCGCGGTTGTCCTTCTTCTTATGGAGCAGCATTCCGGACGACGAGCTGCTCACGCTGGCGGAGCACGGCAAGCTACACGATCCGGCCGTGCTCGCTGCGCAGACGAAGCGCTTGCTGGCCGACGCGCGCTCGGCCGCGTTCACGAAAAATTTTGCCGGCCAGTGGCTGTCGCTGCGCAACCTCGAGAGCCAGCAGCCCGTGGTCGCAGCGTTCCCGGATTTCGACGACAACCTGCGACAGGCGTTTCGAACGGAGACCGAGCTGTTCTTCGCCAGCATTCTCGACGAGAACCGCAGCGTGCTCGATCTGCTCACGGCCGACTACACGTTCGTGAACGATCGGCTCGCCAAGCACTATGGAATTCCCGGCGTGCAGGGCAGTGAGTTCCAACGTGTGACGCTCGGCCCCGATCTCGATCTGCGCCGCGGCCTGCTCGGCAAGGGCAGCATCCTGACGATTTCGTCGCAGCCAGGGCGCACGGCGCCCGTGATCCGCGGCAACTGGGTCATGTCGACGCTGCTGGGCGTGCCGGCGCCGCGGCCGCCGCCGAACGTGCCGAAGCTCGAGGACAACAAAGCGGATGCCGCTGGCAACGCACGCGAGCCCACGATTCGCGAGCAGTACGAAGAGCACCGCAAGAACCCGACATGCGCCGCGTGTCACGCGCTGATGGATCCCTTCGGCTTCGCGCTCGAGCCGTTCGACGCGGTGGGCCACTACCGCACGCTCGACGGCACGTCGCCGATCAACGATTCGGTCACTATGTACGACGGCACCGATCTCACGGGGCCGACCCCGCTGCGCAACTGGTTGCTGAAGTACAAGGAGCGCTACGTCACGAACCTGACGGAGAAGCTCGTGACGTACGCGCTCGGCCGAGGCGTGGAGTACTACGACATGCCGGCCGTGCGTGCGATCGTCGCCGCGGGCGCCAAGGAAGACTACAGGCTCGGCTCGATCGTTGCGGCCATCACGGCCAGCGACGCGTTCCGCATGAGCACGAAGGCTGCACCGGCCGTCAGCAGTGAAGCGCCGAGTGCGGCCGCGGTAGTCGCCGCCACGGAGGGAGCACGATGAGATTCATCACGAAGAAGCACCTGTCGCGGCGCACGGTGTTGCGCGGCTTGGGATCGACGATTGCGCTGCCGCTGCTGGATGCGATGGTGCCTGCGCTCACGCCGATCGCGCGCGCGGCGGGCGTCGCGCCCACGCGCTTTACCGGCATCTTCGTGCCGCACGGCGCCGCACCCGGTTACTGGGTGCCCGAGTCCTCGGCCAAGGGCTTCAAGTTTCCGTACATCTACGAGCCGCTCGCGCCGTTCCGCGACCGTACGGTGATCACGAGCGGGCTTTGGGCCACGGCGTCGGAGAATCCGCCGGGCGTTACGGGCGCCGATCACTTCGTTGCGTCCGCGTTCTTGTGCGGCGTGAAGCCGCGCAAGGCGACCGGGGCTGAAGTGGAGGCGGGCACCACGCTCGATCAAGTCATTGCGGCGGAGCTCGGTCAAACCACGCTCCTGCCGTCGCTGCAGCTCGCCGTGGAAGACCCCGGCGCGAACTCGAGCAATTGCGGCGAGGGTTACAGCTGCGTCTACACCAACACGATCTCGTGGCAAACGCCGACGCGGCCGCTGCCGATGGAGATCAACCCGCAGGTAGTCTTCGAGCGCATGTTCGGCGACGGCGCGACGCCTGAAGTTCGCGCGCAGAGGCGCGCGCAGCAGCGCAGCGTGCTCGACTCGCTCGCCGACGACCTCGGTGGCCTGCACAACGCGGTGGCAAGTTACGATCGCACGCGACTGGAGCAGTATCTAGACGATGTGCGCGAGATCGAGCGCCGGCTCAGCATCGCGGCGCAGTCGGCGAAGGAAGCGCCCAGCATGAGCGTGCCTGCGGGCGTGCCGGAGAGCTTCGCCGAGCACATCAAGCTCCAATTCGACCTGCTCGCGCTCGCGTACCAGGCCGACATCACGCGTGTCGCCACACTCTTGTATGCGCGTGACCTCACGGGCCGCGTGTATCCAGACGCGGGCACGACGATCAGCTTCCACGGCGGTTCGCATCACGCCGAGGATCCGGCACACGTGCTCGAGTTCGCAAAGCTGAACCGCTACCACGTGCAGACGCTTGCGTACTTCATCGACAAGCTGCGCAAGATCCCCGAAGGCGATGGCACGCTGCTCGATCACTCGCTCACGTTGTACGGCTCGAACATGGGCAACAGCAACCAGCACGACAACTTTCCCCTGCCGGCGGTTCTGGTCGGCGGCGCCAATGGTGCGCATGTCGGCGGCAAGAACCTCGCGCTGCCGGCGCGCACGCCGCTGGCCAATCTGCATCTGACGATCCTCGACAAGCTCGCCATCAAGCAGGCGAGTTTCGGCAACAGCACCGGAATCATCTCCGAAGTATGAAGACGACCGACCGCAGAAGTTTTCTGAGAGCCACCCTCACCGGTTGCGCAGGGCTCGCGTCCGTGCCGCTGCTTGGCGGCCTTGCGGGCTGCCAGCAGGCTCCATCCCGCCCGGGCGCCGTGTCGGCGACTGCGCGNNCGAACATGGGCAACAGCAACCAGCACCTGCACTACGACGTGCCGCACGTGTTGATCGGTGGCGCCGGCGGCAAGCTCAAGGGCGACCGGCACCTCGCGTATCCGTCGAAGACGGTATCGTCGAGCAATCTGTTGCTCTCCGTGCTCGGGCTGTATGGCCTGAAGCACGAAAGCTTCGGCGATAGCACGGGACGCATCGAGCTTTAGCGCCAAAGTCCTGGCCCCTGGGAGCGGCTATCGTGCGACGGGCGTGTGCGGGGAGGCGGTGATGGCGAAGCACAAAATCTCACGGCGCGATTGGGTCAAGACCGCGGGTGCAGCTGGCGCAGCTGCGATGCTCGGTGGGCAGCAATCCGATGCGCAAACACCGAGCCGCCCTCGGCGCTGGGATCGAGAAACGGACGTCTTGGTGATTGGCGCCGGAGCAACGGGCTTTCCGGCCGCCATCGTGGCCAGGGAAGCAGGCGCCGACGTCATCGTGCTCGAAGCCGAGAACCACATCGGCGGCCATGCGATCTGCAGCGGCGGCAACCTTCCGCTTGGCGGCGGTACCAGCGTGCAAAAGAAGCACGGTATCGAGGACTCCGCCGATCTCGTGTTCCGCGATTTGACCGATTGGTCCGTCGTGCAGCCCAACGGCTTTCCCGACTATCGGTACAACGACCGCGAGATCATCCGCGCGTATGCCGACCACTGCACCGCGACGTTCGAGTGGCTGCTCGCGCACGGTGTCACGTTCCTCGACAAGGCTCCCGACAACCTCGGTGGCAGCTCAATCGGCAATTCGGCGCCACGCGAGATGCATCCCGTCAACCTGGACTATCCGTTGGTGCAAACGGGCAAGCCCGTCGAGGCGCAACGCCGCACGACGTCGAGTTCCGGCAATGGTCTGATGCGGCCGCTCGAAGCAGCGGCCAAGAGCGCCGGTGTGCCGATCTTGCTGCAGCATCGAATGAAGGCGCTGTACCGTGACGATGCGGGTTCGACACGCGTGATCGGTGTCGCCGCGGAGCACGAGGGCAAGGTAGTCAACATCCGCGCGCGCAAAGCCGTCATCATCGCGACCGGCGGTTCCAGCGGCAACGTAAATTTCCGCCGAATGTTCGACCCACGGTTGACGGAAGAATACTGCGGTCTCGCCGGAATGCCGTATTCCAACCAGGACGCCAGTGGTGAGCTCGCGGCGATGGCGATCGGCGCGTCGTTATGGGGCGCCTACAACCAGACGGGCGAGTTCGGTGAGACGCTGACCAAGCCCGGCACACTCGGCGCGCAATACAGTTACCGCAACTTGCGGTGGATGCCGGGTTCGCCTGTGTTCGACAAGGCTCACGCGAGCGGGTTGCCCATTGGCGATTGGCAGAACATCGTTCTCGTCAATATGTTGGGCGAGCGTTTTTACGACGAGACGGCAGGCCAATACACCGCGAACAGCTACCGGCGAGTCGACCCCTACACGCCACACAGCTACTTGAACGGCAAGCGCAACAAGTACGAGCCGAACGACTGGGTAGCGGCCGCACTCGCTGGGATTGGTGATGGGCACAATGGGGGCGGGCCGATTTGGGCGATCTTCGATGCCGACGCGGTAACGCGGGAGCAATGGAACCCGGTACCGCCCAATGTCGATGGCGAGCGAGGGTTCTTCTTCAGCGCCGACACTCTCGCGGCTCTCGCGAAAAAAATCGTGATGCAGCACCAGCGCGTGCCGATGCCGCCCGACAACCTGGTGGCCACGATCGCGCGTTTCAATTCTTTCGTCGATTCTGGCAACGACGAGGATTTTGGCAGGCCGAAGCCACCCTACAAGGTGACACGGGCTCCGTTCTACGCCGCATGGGCCACGCCCGTGATTCATGACACGCGCGCAGGTTTACGCATCAACGCCGAGTGCCAGGTCGTGGATCTCAACGGGGCCGTGATTCCGGGGCTCTACTGCGGCGGCGAATCGGCCGGCGGTTTTTCCATGCATGGGCTTGCGCGCTGCATGTGCCAGGGGTTCATCGCCGGCCGGCACGCAGCGGCAGAGAAGCCTGCGGCGCAGAAGCACTCATAACCCAGCGGTACGGTCTCAAGCAGCCGGTTTCGGCGACGACTTCGCGGCCGCAAGCAGCCATGTGCGGAATGCGGCCACCTTCGGGAGCGTTAGATACGATTCGGGGCAGACGAAATAGTAGCTGCGAGTGAACCGTAGCGCATGCGGATGCGCTAGCACCACGTGCCCCTTCGCGAGTTCATCGGCGGCCAGTGACCAGCGCGCGAGCGCGAGACCTAGTCCTTGCTTGGCCGCATGCACGACGGCAACCGAGTTGTCGAAGGATGGGCCCGTTGTCGTTGGCCAGGCCTCCTTATCCTCGTCTCCGCCCGTAAGCCAGATGTCCCACGGCTCGCTCGAGCAGTGCACGAGGGGGTAGCTGCCAGTATCGCCAAGGCCGCCGAGACGACCGTGGCGTTTCAGGAGTTGGGGCGTGCAGACGGGGACAACCCATTCATCCATCAACCACTCTGCATGGACGCGCGGCCAACTGCCGCGGCCAAAGCGAATCGCCACTTGCACGTCGTCGCGCGCGAAATCCGCGAGCTCGGCCGAAGCTCGGATCTGCAGATCGATGTTCGGCCGCACCTCTTCATCGAAAGTGGTTAGACGCGGCAGCAGCCACGCTTGCAAGAACGAGCCGAGCACGCTGATCACCAAGGGACCACTGCGCACGGATTTGATTGCGCGAAAGCCGAACTCGAGCTCGTCCAGGCCACGTCGCACATAGGGCAGCAATGACTCGCCGTCGGTCGTCAGCTGTACGTCGCGTCGATTCCTGTGAAACAGTTTCACTTGCAGATACTGCTCGAGTGATTTGATCTGCATGCTGACAGCGGCCGTCGTGACATGTAGCACGTTCGCGGCCTCGCTGAAGCTGCGCTGGGTAGCGACGGCTTCGAAAACACGTACTGCGTTCAATGGAAGTCGAGCAGAGCGCGCCGAGGGTCTCTCGTGTTGCGGCTTCTTTTTCGTCTTCACTTTGTTCCCCTTCAGAACAACTGAACGATCCTTCAGACAATCGAATTGCCGCCGCTGCGCTGCGGAGCAAAATGGCGCGCATCGACAAGGTTAACTGGTAAGGAGGGCCCATGTTCATGGCAATCGCTAGATACGTACCCGCGTTGGCGGCGTTCGGCATGCTGACGAGTGGCTCATTTGCGGCGAATGCGCAAGGAGTAACGACGGCTGCACCCGTGAAGAGCGTCACCGTAAATTACGCGGATCTCAATCTCAATACGTCCGCCGGCGTGGACGCGCTATACGCTCGCCTGCGGACGGCTTCACGTTCCGTATGTGATGTTGGCCAGAGGCGCTCGCTCATTGACGTAATGGTTTCGAGGAGTTGCTTTCGTGAGGTACTCGCAGCGGCGGTCGGTAACGCGAACGTTCCGACGTTGACAGCGCGGCATCGCACCGCGAGTGCGCGCGAGGGTTGAGCAAAAAGGGCCGGCGCTTACACGCCGGCCCTTCACGCAGGTCAGACGCCTAAAACTTCAAGTTGAAGGCAACGAACACCTGGCGACCGAACATGTCGTAGGTCGAGTAGGTATTCGGCGAACCACCCCCGACGATCTCCGATCCCAAGAGCGGAGGATCGTTGTCGGTAAGGTTGTTGATGCCCGCTCGCAGCGAGATCTTTTTGATTTCGTACGTAGCGGCGATATCGAGGTAGTCGCGTGCACGGATCTGGGCGTTGAACGCATCATAGCCAGCGAAGGACGCGTTGTGCAGCGTCGGATCCGCGTCGTTGTTGTCCTCTTTCACTCCGGAGATATGGCGCCAGCTCAGTGACGCCGATATTTGCTTCGGCGTCTCCCACGTGGCGCGCACCACGTGTCGCCACTTCGGATTGACCGTCTGGCACGTGAGCCCGTACAGGCCGGTGCAGTCGTACGTGTGCGCACCGGCGTACGGCGTGGTTTCGTTGGTGAGCATGTACGAGCCCGCCCACGAGAACGCCAGCGAGCCGTGCCGGTTAAGGTCGAGTCGATAGACCCCCTGCAAGTCGATACCGCTCGTCGCCACGCTTGCGATGTTCAGACTGGCCTGCGAGATGTAACCGCCGCCTGCGACACTAGCGCCTTGCAGCGAGAAGGTCAGCGGATTGCGGACGAGCTGACTGCAAAAGGTGGGGTCACCGGTTTCGGGGCATGAATTCAAGATGACCGACGCGGGAAGGGTGTCGATCTCGTCGTCTATTTTTACGTGCCAATAGTCGACGCTCGCAGTGAATCCCGCCAAGCGATCGGGCGTGATCGTCACGCCGAGGCTGTACGTGGTTGCCTGCTCGGGCAGTAGGTGCTCGTTGCCACCCTGGACTTGCGATAGTTGGCTAGCGGTGCCTTGTGGGATCGTATTGGTGTTACCGCCGTTGCCATACGCAGCCGTGAACGCGGCGACTTGATTCGGCCGCACGGTGTTCAAACACTCCTGTAGCGTGTTGACCGCCGGAACGATGTTGAAATTGGAATCCAACGTCGGAGCGCACGGATCGGCGCCGATCGTGATCTGGCCGATGTACAGCGGGGTATAGAGCTCGACGATGCTTGGCGCGCGTATGGCCTTGTTCGCCGAGGTCCGCAGCCGAACGCTGTTCGTCGGCGCGTACTGGATCTCGAACTTGGAGGTATTGGCAACGCCGCTGGTCGAATAGTCCGAGCGGCGGATGCCAGCGTCGAAGCTGAGATCCTTGACGTGCGGCTTGTCCTGCAGCAGTGGAACGCGGATTTCGGCGAAGGTTTCATCGACGGTCACGGATCTGTCGATCGGGACGGATGCGCCCGAGAATCCGGCCAGCAAGCCACTCAACGAGGCCTCATCCGGCTTGAAGCTGACTTTGTCCTGGCGCGTCTCGAGGCCGACGTTCACGAACACGCCTTGCGTGGCGCCTCGCAGCTTGAGCCCATATTGGCCGAGGTCGCCGGTGAAATCGGCGTGTACCGTGCGCAGCGACGTCGTGCCGTACGCCGTGCCGTCCGTGTACAGGTAGGCGACCTGGTCCGCTGTCACCCCCCCTTCCTTGAATATGTTGTAGGGGACGCACGGCGGTCCGCTGATACACACCGGATTTCCACTTCCATCGGTCGTGACCTGGAGCGCGTTAGTGATCTTCTGGAAGTTCAGGTATCGGTTGTTGGTGGTGTAGAACTGCACGTAGTAGTACTGGCCGTAGGCGTCGTAGTTCCAAGCGCGGCTGATCTCGCCTTTCACGCCGGCGACCGCTCGGTAGTTCGTGTGCTCGTAATCGGATTCGCGTCCGCCGCCCTCGAGGTTGCGCCGACCGATCTCCATGCTGGCCGAGGCGGATCCTGGCACTGCGGTATCTGCCAAGATTTCCGCGGGTGAGCAGATGATGTCTCGCTCCTGGGTGCTCAACAGCGGGTTGCTGCAATTGATCAGATAGTTGCTGTCGGCCGTGAGCGGATTGCTTGCCCGGAACAACGCCGACGGTGCGATTTCCTGATGCGTCTTGTCGTTCATGTAGCCGAACTCGGCGTACGGCTGCACATGTTCATTCAAGTCGTAGTGCCCGATGACGCCCGCGGTGGCTCGCTGATACTGCCGGTTCGCGTAAACGAATTGCTGGGAATTGAACGAAGCGGGTGGTGTGGTATTGCTGCCGAACGGCACGAATTGAGTTCCTCCGACGCTGAAGATCGCCGTGGGGTCCGCTCCGTTGGGGCCGGACTTCGGCTGAAAATAGTTGGAGTTGCTCGAGCCGCTGAAATACGCGCCGCCGAGCGGCACGCCATTGTCGTCGGTGTTCGTGTACAGCTGGCTGATGCCAAAATCGCGCGCGCCGGATCTCACCGGGTCCTGCGTCTGGTACCCGAGGTAGGCGGTGAAGTTGCCGCGGCCGTCCGCGCTGTTGGCCCCGCCGATCAAGCTGTAGCTGGCACTGCGTCCGTCCGTCACGCGGCCCATCGGCGGGACCACGTCTCCCTCGAAGGCGAGTTGCCGCGCGCCCACGTTATGGTTGTCGTGCACATTGAAACCGGTTTGTGCTTCGAACTCGATGCCCTCGAAGTCCTTCTTCGTAATGAAGTTGACGACGCCCGCCACTGCGTCGGACCCGTAGACAGCAGACGCGCCACCCGTGACGACCTCCACGCGCTCGATCAACCGAGAGGGGATCTGGTCGATATCCGGTGCCGGTGCGGAGATCACCGTGTACGGGGAACCGCTACCCAGCCGTCGACCATTGACGAGCACCAGCGTCCGGTTCGGTCCGAGGCCGCGCAAGTCGACGGTCGAGACGCCGCCCGCCGTCGTCAGGCCGCTGGTTCTGTTGCCGAGGTCTTGCCCGAGGTCGTTGTTGAAATTCTGCGGCAGCATCTGCAGCAGGTCGAAGGTGTCGTTTTTGCCGGAGAGTGCGATGTCGCGGGCAGTGACGACTTGAATCGGGCTCGTGCTGACGAGGTTCGGGTTTGGCAGGCGCGTGCCCGTGACGATGATCTGTTCGAGGGGCGCTGGAGGCTGTGCTTGTGCCTGCGGCTGCGCCCACGAGGCCGCGGGGAGCAGGAGGCTGACGAGTGCCCATCCCTGGAGTGTTGCAGTGCCCTTGATTCTTGAAGCAATAGGACCGGATAACGGTTTCTTGTTCATGGGTGCTGAATCTCCCTGTTGCGAACTGATAACGGTATTAAGGCGTGCCGAACTCCTCGTTTGCGTTTGAGGATAGTAGCCGGCTGTTCCCGTACCTGGGAACCCGTATTCTCCATGCAACAAGTCGGCCAATCGGTCGCGGTACCGCCGGTGCGTGACACGATGCTGGATAAACAGCCAGTATCGAGAGCCTTCTGACGAGCGCTCGGGCATGTCCCCGTAGCGGGACTCACTAGTCCATTTCCAGGACGGCGTAGGGGCCCCCGTCTCGGGAACGGCCGCCGCGCTGGGTCGTGCTGCCCGCGGGTCTTGGTCCGCTCGTTGCAACGCAGTGGGGCATGACTACTTTAGAGCCGCACCTTAACGGCGCTGTCGTCTCGTTCGACCACCTGCTTCAGCGGTTGCCTATGCCGCCCGTTATGATCGGCGGGTTTCCGCCGACGGCGTTGGGGGTGCGGTTCGATGAGTACGACGGTGTTGCTCTGGGCCATGGCGGTGATCAGCGGCGCGCTGATCCCGGTGCAGGCGGCGTCGAATGCCGCGCTCGCGCGCTCGATAGGCGGCAACGTGCCGTTCGCGGCGCTGACCTTGTTCATCGTGGCCACGGTCGCGATAGCCGCGGTCGTCCTCGTGTCGGGTAAAGGCGTGCCCGATGCCGCAACGCTGAAAGCGGCGCCCTGGTGGAGCTACAGCGGCGGGTTCATCGTGGCGTTCTACGTATTCACGATCACCTTCTTGAGTCCGCGGCTCGGCGTCGGCACGGCGATCGCGTTGGTCGTCACTGGCCAAATTCTGGCAGCGCTCACGATCGATCACTTCGGCCTCATGCGGTCGCTGGTCTTCACGCTGACGCCCGCGCGCGTGATCGGTGCGGCGCTGATGATCCTCGGCGCGTTCATCGCGCTGCGGCGGTGAGAAAAGCACATGACCTCGAGTCAGGCGACGCAGTTTCACGCTTTCCGGAGCGACGAGGGTCGCGCGAGGTATCTCGCCGCTTACGACGCCGTGTTGAGGGAATGGCCGGTGTCGTTCGAAGAGCTCGACCTGCCGACGCGCTTCGGCACCACGCACGTCATTGCGAGCGGTCCACGCGACGCCCCGCCGCTCGTGCTGCTGCCGTCGCTCGCGGCGAGCGCGACGCTATGGCGGCCCAACGTCGCGGCGCTCGGCGAGCATTACCGTGTCTATGCCGTTGACGTGATCGGCCAGACTGGCAAGAGCGTGCAGACGCGCAAGCTCGGCGATCGATCCGGCATGGCGGGCTGGCTTTCGGATGTGCTCGACGCGCTCGAAGTGCCGCGCGCGTCGATCGTCGGCGCTTCGTACGGCGGGTTTATCGCAATGAACCAGGCGTCGCGCACGCCGGAGCGTGTGGACCGAGTGGTGCTGATTGGCCCCGCGGGCGTGTTCGTCGGGGTTTCGTTGAAGATTCTCTTCAGAGGCGTGATGAGAGCTATATGGCGAAAGCTGTTTGCACCGAAACGGCCGCGTGACATCGCGGAACTGCTCGGTCCGCACGCGCGGTTTGGCCCGGAAGATGCGCGCTGGCGGGAGCTCATGGCCATCACCATGACGGTGTCAGCGATTCCGGACACTCTGTGGAATCTGGTGCTCGACGATGCGGAGCTCGCAGCGATCAAAACGCCCACACTGCTCCTGATTGGAGAGCACGAGCAGTTATATGCGCCTGCGACGCTCGCTCTCGCACAGAGGCGGATGCCGGGGCTCGCGGGCGCCATTGTCCCCGACGCTCATCATCTCGCAGCGCTCGCGCAGCCCGGGGACGTGAATGGACGAATCCTCGAATTCCTGAGCGCAGGTGCACCCTCGCGAAGCTGACGGCGACACCCGCCGGTCGGCTATGATCCCCGCACCATCGGCGTAGGGGGTGCCATGCGTCGTTTTTTAGCCGTTGCCGTGTTTGCAATCGGCGGCACGGCGTTCGCGCAGCCGCCGGATCTCGTGCTCGTGAACGCCAAGGTCGTGACCGTCGACGCGCGCTCGTCGGTGCAGCAAGCCCTCGCGATCCGCGACGGAAAGATTCGCGCGACCGGCACCAGCAACGAAATCCGCAAGCTCGCGGGCGCGGGCACGCGTGTTGTCGATCTCGGCGGCCGCACGGTGATCCCGGGTCTCATCGACTCGCACTTGCACGCGATCCGCGCGGCGCTGTCGTTCACGACCGAAGTGAACTGGATCGGTACGCGCTCGCTGCCGGAAGCGATGTCGAGAATCCGCGTGGCGGCACAGCGCATGCCGCCCGGCGCATGGCTGATCGTCGCGGGCGGCTGGAACGAGCTGCAGTTCGCCGAGCGGCGCCGGCCCACGCAGGCGGAGCTCGAGGCCGCGGCGCCGAACAATCCTGTTTACGTG
Organism: Gammaproteobacteria bacterium; assembly: GCA_003155415.1. Lineage (GTDB taxonomy): Bacteria > Pseudomonadota > Gammaproteobacteria > Steroidobacterales > Rariloculaceae > FEN-1219. Next base: position 11,988 of record PMCP01000199.1, read on the forward strand.
CAGCTCGGCTATGGCTGGGTTGTGATGAATCCAGCCGGGTTCGCGAAGCTCGACATCAGGAGCGACGCGGATCTGCCCGCCGGCGGCAAGCTCGAGCGCGACGGCGAGAAAGTCACGGGTGCGATCAGCGGGGGGCAGGGCGCGATCATCGCGTTGTTCGATCGTTTACCGAAGCCGACGGCCGCGGATCAAGTCGCAGGCACGAAGGCGTTCTTTCGCGAGCTGAACCGGCTCGCGCTCACAGGCGTGGTCGATCCCGGCGGCAACAACCTGTTCCCGGCCGACTACCAGGCGCTGTTCGACGTGTGGCGCCACCACGAGCTCACGGTGCGCGTCGCGTACACCCTGAACGGCCAGACTTCCGGCAAGGAATTCGAGGAGCTGAAAAGCCTTACGGCGCTGTTGCCGATGGGCTTCGGCGACGACCGGCTGCACTTCAACGGCCTGGGCGAGCGCATTACGGTCGCGATGAACAACAATCCTGCGCCGAGCGCGGAGGACAAGGAGCGCTACTACGAGATCGTGCACTGGGCCGCCGAGAAAGGCATGAGCCTCACGATGCACTGGAACACGGATGGCACCGTCGATCATCTTCTCGGCATCTTCGAGCGCGTGAACCGCGAGATTCCCATCGCGCCGCTGCGCTGGTCAATCGCACATTTGAACGACGCGTCCGATGCGTCGCTGAAGCGCATGCACGAGCTCGGCGTCGGTTGGACCGTGCAAGACGCGATGTATTTCGGCGGCGAGGATCTGGTGCGCCGGCAGGGCAAGGACGCAGCGCGACGCATGCCGCCCGTCGTCACGGGTCAGAGGCTTGGCGTTGCGATCGGCGGAGGCACCGACGCGCATCGCGTCGCGTCGTACAACCCATTCACGTCGCTGCAGTGGTTCGTCGACGGCAAGACCGTGGTGGGCACGCCGATCCGCGCCACGGAGGAAACGCCGGATCGCATGGCGGCGCTGCGCTTCTACACGCTCGGCAGCGCGTGGTTCTCATTCGACGACAAAGTGCGCGGCTCGCTCGAACCCGGCAAACTCGCGGATCTCGCCGTGCTTTCGGCGGACTACCTCACGGTGCCGACCGAGAAAATAGGCGATCTCGAATCGGTGCTGACGTTGGTCGGCGGCGACGTTGTCTACGCGGCGGGCGATTTTGCCGGTCTCGATCGCCAGGAGCGAAAGTGAGCAGAATTCCGCCGCGAGACTTGCAGCTCCAATGCCGTTGCGGCACCGTGCGCGCCATTGCGCACGGTGTGACGCCGCAAATGGGCAACCACTGCGTCTGCTACTGCGACGATTGCCAGGCCTTCGCCAAAGCTCTGGGCCGAGCCGATGTGGTGGACGCGAACGGCGGGACAGACATCTTTCAGCTGTCACAAGCGCGACTCGAGTTCACGCAGGGGCTCGATCGCGTGGAGTGGCTCCAGCTCGCGCCGAAGGGTACCGCTCGCTGGTACGCGAGTTGTTGCAACACACCGATCGGCAACACGCTGCCTAGACGGGGTGTTCCGTTCGTGGGCTTGATACGCGCCTTCGTTCGCGAGCCGGCCGGTGACGCTCTTGGCCCGATTCGCGCGCGCGTATACCGGAAGTTTGCTGTCGGCGATGTGGCGGCTATTCCACCCAACAATCAATCGCAGTGGACGATGATTTTGCGGTTGGCGGCGCTCATCATCTCGTGGCAGCTGCGCGGCGATCACAAGCGGTCGCCGTTCTTCGATGCCGCGAGCGGTGCGCCGCTGAAGCCCTCGCGCGTGCTGACCGAGAGCGAACGCGCCGCGTTACGCTAAGCGGGCTTCGCGGCGGGGCGGCGCAGCAACAGTTGGGCTGCGAGCGTCACGAGCGCCGCGGCGGACAAGTAGTAGCCCACGAACGCGATGCCATAGTTCGCCGCGAGGTACGTGGCCGCGTACGGCGCCACGGAACCGCCGAGAATACCCGCCGCGTTGAACGCGACGGACGCGCCGGTGTAGCGCACTGCTGTCGGGAACAGATCCGCGATGGCCGTGCCGAGCGCTCCGTACGTCATGCCCATGAGCCCGAGGCCAATCGACAAGAACACCGTGACTTCAACGGCGTCGCCACTCGAGAACAGCCGCTCGAACAGCAAGCCGAACACGAAGACGAGCACGCTCGCGACCATCAACATCGGCCAGCGTCCGATGCGATCTGCGCCGAGCGCGGAGATCGGAATCGTCAGCGCAAAAAAGATCACGCCGATCATCTGTAGCAACAGGAAGTGCTGGCGCGTGAAGCCGAGCTGGCCCGTGCCCCAGCTCAGCGTGAACACGGTCATCAAGTAGAAGATCACGTACGTAACGATGCCGGCGAGCGCGGCCAGCACGAGCGTACGTGGGTGCTCGCGCGCAAGAGTGGCCAGCGGAACGCGCACGCGTTCTTGCTGCGCGATCGCGCGCTGGAACGCCGGCGTCTCCGTGATCTGCAAGCGTATGTAGAGGCCCACGAGCACGAGTACGGCGCTCGCCACGAACGGCAGGCGCCAGCCCCAGGCGAGGAATTGCTGCTCCGTGAGCGCCGAGTTCAGTGCGATGAAGATTCCCGTCGCGCACCAGAAGCCGAGCGGCGAGCCAAACTGCGGGAACATTCCGTAGAAGCTCTCCTTGCCGCGCGGTGCATTCTCGGTGGCGAGCAACACGGCGCCGCCCCATTCGCCGCCTAAGCCGAGCCCTTGACCGAGGCGGCAAAGCGCGAGTAGCGCGGGCGCGGCGATGCCGATCGTGGCGTACGTTGGCAGGAGGCCGATGGCGACGGTCGACACCCCCATCGTCAGTAGCGCGGCAACAAGCGTCGCCTTGCGGCCGATGCGGTCGCCGAAGTGGCCGAATATCGCCGAGCCCACGGGCCGGGCGAAGAACGCGAGCGCGAAGGTTGCGAGCGATTGGAGGGTTGCAGTCGTCGCGTTGCCGGTGGGGAAGAACAGCTGCGGAAACACGATGACGGCCGCCGTGCCGTAGATGTAGAAATCGAAGAACTCGATCGTCGTGCCGATCAAGCTCGCGAACAGAACCCGGCCCTTCGTCATTACCGACGACTTTCGACGATCGCATGCATCGCGCAAGGATACGGGGCCGGCGGCACGCGAGCCAGCGGTCGCAACGATGCCGACGTTAGAAGTAGGCGTGCGCCTCGACGAACGTCTCGCCTCGGTTCGCGAACGGCCGCGCCCCCGGGCCGTCGTAAGCGCGCACCCCTGCACGCACCTGCAGTAGCTGCATCGGCGCGTATTCCCACACGACGCTGCGCCGTTGCTGGCGGTCGTTGCTCGTGTGGTTGTTCGGGTCGAGTAGCTCCAAACCCACTTTGAGGTTGTGGCCCTTCGCGATGCGCCAGTCGGCTTCGAATAGAGTCGCGAACTGCTTGTCCGAGCCGCTGACCGGGCGATCGTCGCTGATGAAGTCCATCTCGCCGAGCCAAGTCACAGGGCCCGTTTTGAAGCCGGCGAACACGGCCTGCATGTTGCGATCGCCGAGCGGATCGTGGTTCACGTTCACGCTCGCGCCGGCGCGCCAACGCGGCCGCACGTAGCTGGCCGACAAGCTCACCTGGCTCTTGCCAGGAGCGCTGCCGGCGCCTGCAGTGCCGTTCGTCGCGGCGACCTGCGCCGACCACTTCGGCAGCTCGAGCCCAAGCTCGATGCCGTCGTCGGGCGTGTCGAAGTTGATGCCGGAGCGCTGGCGCACGAAACTCGCGTCGTCCTGCAAGCGCAAACCGAAGGGCAGGAAGAACTGCCCGGCCTTGATCGTCATCTTGCCGTGCAACGGCGTCACCAACACGTAGCGCTCGCGCTCGATCGACGAGCCCGGCGCGAGCTGCTGATCGAAGTACACAGTCAGCAGATTCGGCACGGCTTTGAACTCGAGGTACACGGCGCCCTTCGTCGTGGTCGTCTCCGATGTGTCCGGCCCGCGCGGCAGATCGATGTTCTTGAACCCACCGCGGTAGTCACCGCCGATGCCGAACCAGTCGGTGACGCTGCTGTTCCAGCCCGGGGCTTTCTCGTCGCGCAGCACATTATTCGCGGCGAGCTGCGTGCGCGCGAATATCATGCCGAACAGATTGCGCTTGCCGCCGCCCGTGGGATTCACGTGGCACTGGCCGCACTTGAAGCCGTTCTGCACGGCCAGGTACGGCTCCGCGTGTGCGAGAGAAGCAGAGAGTAGCCACGCGGTGGCCACGAGCATGGCCGCGGCGAGGTGGGTGATGCGAGATGTCATTGCGGAGCCCCGTTCGTGATCCACGCCCGAATCTTGGCGATCGTGGCCGCGGAGAGCGGCTGGCTGCCAAGCGGCATCTGACTGCCTGCGGTGCCTTCGAGCTTCTTGATCAAGTAGCTGTTGTCCGCATCGTTTGGCAGCACGCGCTTCAGCGCACCGTTCTCGACGCTCGTCACGTTGATCAGGCTGGCAGCGCTGTGCGCCGCGGTGGTCAGGTCCATTCCGCCCGGCAGCGCGCCCGACGTCGGGCCCGTGTGGCAGCCTGCGCAGATCGTCGTGAACACGTTGTCCTGGATCGACTGCAAGGTCGCTTGGATACCTTCCACGGTGAACTTCGCGACGAAGTTGCCGCCTTGAGTGCCGTTGCCGGAGGGGAACGCACCCGTGAATTCGCCGTCGAGTGCGTTGCCGCCCAGGTCGCGAATCATCGTGGCCCCCGTGCCGACGAGCGTTACGCGATAGTCGTCCTCGATTGGCGGCGCCGTGCTGATGTCGATGACGATCGTCTTCGTGTTGCCAGCAGGCACCGTGACCGACACGGGTGTGATCGTGACTTCGTTGCCGTCGCCGAACGTGCCGTCGCCGCCGCTGCGCTGCACGAGAACCGTGGTCGCGTCGACCGAGGTTGCGTCGAGCGCGCGATCGAGCACCGCCATGATCGACGTCGGCACGGTCTGCACGGTGGAATTCGGCAGCGGCGACAACGAGGTCACGCGAACCGGGGTGGTCACGGTGCCCGCCGGTGGTTGCGCGCCGTCCGTGATCCACTGGCGGATCACGTCGATATCGGATTGCGCGAGTGGCGTGCCGCCGAGAGGCATGCGGCCGCCGACACCCGCGGTGCCTTCGAGCTTCTTGATCAAGTAGCTGTTGTTCGGATCGCCCGCGGCCACGCGCTGGAGCGCGGGCTGTTCCTGGCTCGCAATCCCGACGAGCAGCGCGTAGCTGTTGGCGCTGTCGAGACGGAGTCCCTGCGGCGCTCCCGCGCCGGTATGGCACGTGGTGCAGATCGGCGTGAGGACAATGTCTTGTATCGAGGTGAAGTTGGCTTGGAGCGTGGTCCCGCTGCCGCCACTACTGCTGCCACCCGCGCTGGGTCCGTAGCCGTCATCGCCACCGCCGCAGCTTGCGACTGCTGCCACCGCCGCGGTTGTCGCAAATGTTCTTGCGACTGATGTCAACGCGCGCATCGCTGTGCTCCCTCATTGCGCTTGATGTGCGCATGAGTGCCGCGAGCTGTGCGTCAGGTTCAAAAACGTTTCACGAGAGCTCATCGCGAATTAATTACTGACGCGACGGAAAGAAAAAATCTGCGGGGACCTGATGGTAGGATCGGTCTACGGTGACCACTGATCCCCAAATCGCATCGCCTGCTGTCGAGCCGAATTCCGAGCTCAGCAAAAGTCTGTTATCGCGGCACGTAGTGATGATCTCGATCGGCGGGATCATCGGCGCTGGGCTTTTCGTCGGCAGCAGCGCTGCGATCGCGAGCGTTGGGCCCGCGGTGATCTTGAGCTACTGCCTCGCGGGCCTCGTCGTGCTCGTGGTCATGCGCATGCTGAGCGAAATGGCCGCTGCGACGCCGGGCTTGGGCTCGTTCACCGAGTACGTGCGGCTCGGCCTGGGAGATTGGGCGGGCTTCGTAAGCGGCTGGCTGTACTGGTATTTCTGGGTGGTGGTTGTGGCGATCGAGGCGATCGCCGGCGCCTCGATCCTGAGCCAGTGGATTGCGCTGCCCACGTGGCAAATCGACCTCGCGCTGATGCTGGTCTTGACCGGCGTGAACTTGCTGTCGTCACGTTCGTACGGCGAGTTCGAGTTCTGGTTCTCGTCGATCAAAGTTGCGGCCATCGTCGTGTTCATCTTGATCGCAGGCGCCTACGCATTCGGTCTCACTTCGCCCGAGGGGCCGACGTTCGCCAATCTGTATTCGCACGGTGGCTTCGCACCGTTCGGTTGGCTCGCGGCGCTCGCGGGCGTGACAACCGTGGTCTTCTCGCTGTGCGGTGCCGAGATAGCGACGATCGCGGCCGTCGAGTCGCGCGAGCCTGCGCGCGTGATTTCGCGCATGTCAGTGTCGATCAGTGCGCGGATCCTGGTGTTCTACGTGTTATCCATCGCGTTGATCGTGGCCGTGGTGCCATGGCAGGACATCAAGCCCGGCGATTCACCATTCGCGGTTGCGCTGAGCTACACGCACATCCCAAGCGTCGCGACGATCATGAACGTGATCGTGCTCGTGGCCGTGCTGTCGTGCCTGAACTCGGGCTTATACGTCACGTCGCGTGTGCTGTTCACGCTCGCGGCAAAGGGCGATGCGCCGCAAGCGATGGTTGCGCTCAGCGCGCGCCGCGTTCCAGCGCGGGCGATTCTGATCGGCACGTCGTTCGGTTATGTCGCCGTGCTGCTATCGATCGTGTCGCCGGGCGTCGTGTTCGCATTCCTCGTGAATGCGTCGGGCGCGCTGATGCTCGTGATCTATCTGCTCGCGTGCGCCGCACATCTGAAACTGCGCCGGCGGCTCGAGCGCGACGCACCCGCGCGGCTTGCGATCAAAGTGTGGCTGTTCCCATGGCTGAGTTACGCGACGATGGCAGCGATGCTGGGTGTGCTCGTTGCGATGGCGTTGACGCCGGCGCTGCAAAGCCAGTTCTATGCGAGCCTCGCGTGCGTCGTCGTGGTCGCGGCGGCGTATGTGCTGCGCGCGCGACGGCGGGGCGCGCGCAGCGGGCCGCTGAAATAGATCAGAGCGCCCGCGTCATACGAGCTTCGGCCGCCGCTCGGCGATCTTCGTGGCCTGCTCGAATGCGTGCGCGAGCTGCAGCACGCCGAAGTCGTCGCGAAAACTGCCCACGATCTGGACGCCGACCGGCAACCCGTCGGGCGTGAAGCCCGCCGGCACAGAAATCGCGGGACGCCAGGTGGCGCTGATCCAATAGCACGTCTTTTGCCAGGCGATGTAATGTTCCATGGCGACACCGGCGACTTCGTGCGGCCAATCGATCTTCGCGTCGAAGGGCGCGAGCTGATTCACAGCGCACAGCGTGAACGCGTATTTCTCCTCGAACTGCCGCATGCGATCGAGCAGCTGCGCGTGCTGCATCATCGCCGCCGCCACCTCCGCTGAAGAGAGAGACTGTCCGTACTCGATCTCCTCGATCGCATCACGTTTCAGCAGGTTCCGGTAATCCTTCAGCAACGGCCCGTAATTGGCCGCGGTGCGGAACGACCGAAGCGTGATAAAGATGTGCTCGGCGTCGCGCAGATCTGGCGTCGCGTCCTCGACGATGCAGCCCAAGTCCTCGAACGTCCTGCGTTGTGAGTCGAGCACGCGCCGCACGCGCGGCTCCATCGGCAAGCCGCCCAAGTCGGGACTCCACGCCACACGCACGCCGCGAAACTCGCGCCCGAGCGGTTTGCGGAATTGCGCGGGATCGATCGGCAGCAGGCCGGCGTCGCGCGGATCCGGACCGCTCATGACACTGAGCAGCAGCGCGACGTCCTGCACGCTGCGCGCGAGTGGGCCCGCAACAGAAAACCCGAGCCACGGAAACGAAGTGGGGTAGTTCGGCGTGAGTCCCACGGACGGGCGGAAGCCCACGATGTTGTTGAAGTTGCCGGGGTTGCGCAGCGAGCCGCCGTGGTCGCTGCCGTCCGCGATCGGTAGCATGCCGGTTGCGAGCGACACGGCTGCGCCACCGCTCGAGCCGCCCGCCGTCTTCGTCGGGTCGTACGGATTCAGCGTGGTGCCGTAGACGTTGTTGAACGTGTGCGAGCCCATGCCGAACTCGGGCGTGTTCGTCTTGCCGATCGGTAGCACTCCNNTTATAGATGAGCGAGCCGCGTGTGTACGGAAAGCCCACGGCTGACTGCAGGTCCTTGAACGCCGTGGGCAGGCCGTGCAGCGGCGGCAGATCGCGGCTTGTAGCCGCGCGTTTGTCGGCCGCATCCGCGAGTGCGAGGCACGCGCTGTCGTCGAGCTTCGCGACGATGGCATTCAACTTCGGATTCACGAGCGCGATACGCTCGAGATGCGCAGTCATGACTTCGCGCGCCGACAACTTCCGCGTGCGTATCAATTGTACGAGTTTGGTCGCGCTCATGTAGCAAATGTCGTCCGCCTTTGCGGT
>PMCP01000001.1 GCA_003155415.1 Gammaproteobacteria bacterium
CCTCTTGGCAACCGCCGGATCGGTGCCGATACCGATCACAGCCGTCGGAGCCGGATGCATAGGCCAGTAGCTCAATTGGCAGAGCAACGGTCTCCAAAACCGTAGTTTGGGGGTTCGAGTCCCTCCTGGCCTGCCAACTCCCCACGGGGAGTTGGGCGCTTCGGACGTTTTTGAACACAGGGCATGGAAACAAAAGTCGAAGAACAAGCGACGTTCGTCGATACGGCGAAGCTCGCGCTAGCCGTGTTGATCCTGTTGGCGGGCCTGGTTAGCTACTACTACTTCGCTAGCTCGGCAGTACTGCTGCGGGCTTTCGGCGTGATTGTTGCCGTGGCGGCCGGGATCGGCGTGGTGTTCACGTCGTTCCAAGGTCAGCAACTCTGGAAGTTCATCCAGGGCGCGCGCGTCGAGTTGCGCAAAGTGGTATGGCCGACGCGCGAAGAGACCATCCAGACCACCTTGGTCGTGCTGGTTTTCGCGCTGATTGGTGGCGTGTTTTTCTGGTTGCTAGATCTGGTGCTGCTGTTTGCGACGAAACAGATCACGGGCCAGGGGGGCTTGTAGAACTATGTCCCTGCAATGGTATGTGGTTCACGCGTACTCGAACTTCGAGCACAAAGTGAAAGAATCCTTGATCGAGCGCGTCCGGCGCGCCGGCCTGCAGGAACGCTTCGGTGAGGTGCTCGTGCCTACCGAGGAAGTCGTCGAAATGCGCGACGGCCAGCGCCGCAAGAGCGAGCGCAAGTTCTTCCCGGGTTACGTGCTCGTGCAGATGGAGATGGACGAAGAGACCTGGCACCTCGTGAAGGAAGTGCCGAAGGTGCTCGGTTTCATCGGCGGCAGCAGCGATAAACCTGCGCCGATCAGCGATAAAGAGGCTCAGGCGATTCTGAACCGGGTCCAGGAAGGCGCGGACAAACCGCGGCCGAAGGTCCTGTTCGAGCCGGGCGAAGTGGTACGAGTGACCGAAGGGCCATTCAACGACTTCAGTGGTGTCGTCGAGCACGTCAACTACGACAAGAGCAAAGTACGGGTCGCCGTCCAGATTCTTGGCCGGTCAACCCCCGTCGAGCTGGACTTCGGCCAGGTCGAAAAAGCATAACGGACTAGGTATATGGCACGGAAAATCGAAACGTACATCAAGCTCCAGGTTCCGGCAGGCAAGGCCAACCCCTCGCCGCCGATCGGTCCGGCTCTCGGCCAGCACGGCGTGAACATCATGGAATTCTGCAAGGCGTTCAACGCCGCGACGCAGGGTATGGAAGTCGGAATTCCCATTCCTGTCGTCATCTCGGTCTACAACGACCGTAGCTTCACGTTCATCACGAAGACGCCCCCGGCCACCGTGTTGTTGAAGAAGGCTGCGGGCATCCAAAAGGGCAGTGGCACGCCGAATTCGAACAAGGTCGGCAAGGTCACGCGTAAGCAGCTCGAAGAGATTGCCAAGGTCAAGGCGCCGGACTTGAATTCCGCGGACCTCGAATCCGCCGTGAAGATCATCGCCGGCAGCGCCCGCAGCATGGGCCTCGAAGTGGAGGGTTGATTTGTGACGAAAGTGACCAAAGCTCAGAAGGCCACCGAAGGTAAGATCCAACCGGGTAAGGCCTATTCGGCCGAAGAGGCGCTGAAGCTCGTAAAGGAGCTCGCGCACGCCAAGTTTTCCGAGTCCGTCGACGTTGCGATCAACTTGGGGATAGACCCCGCGAAGTCCGATCAAGTAGTCCGCGGCTCCACCGTGCTGCCGAACGGCAGCGGTAAGAAGGTGCGCGTAGCGGTGTTCACGCAGGGCGCGAACGTCGAAGCCGCGAAGCAGGCGGGTGCCGATGCCGTCGGCATGGACGATCTCGCCGAGCGCATGCAGGGCGGTGAGCTCGATTTCAACGTCGTGATCGCGTCCCCCGATGCGATGCGCGTCGTCGGCAAGCTCGGTCAGTTGCTCGGCCCGCGCGGCCTGATGCCGAACCCGAAGGTCGGCACCGTGTCGCCGGACGTCGCTACTGCCGTACGCAACGCCAAAGCCGGTCAGGTGCGGTATCGCGCCGACAAGGGTGGCACCGTGCATTGCGTAATCGGCAATGTGAAGTTCGAAATTGACGCGTTGAAGCAGAACTTGGTGGCGCTCGTGGCCGACTTGAACAAGGCGAAGCCCGCGTCTGCCAAGGGCGTGTACCTGCAGAAAGTTTCCGTGTCCTCGACCATGGGTCCCGGGGTGCTCGTCGATCATTCGACGCTCGTGGAAACGGCCGAGGAAGAAGCGTAGCGAAGTTTGTTTTGTGGACGACCGAGCGATCGGTCGACATCGAAGACCGTAGGTCCCCGCCGTCACTGACGTCGGAGTTAATGGCAAAGGCCACCTACGCAGATGGTGTTACCTGACTCGGCAATGACCGGTGAGGCGCACCGTCACGGAGCCTTAAGAGCGAGCAATCGCTCCAAGGCGAGTGAGCAGGGCCCCTTCGGGGGCGTGTTGGTTGGTCTCCACCGGGAGTAGTCGGGAGTTCAAATGTCGGCACATGTCGAAGCAAAGCAAGCGGTAGTAGCCGAGGTGGCCGCAGTGGCCAAGACGGCGAAGTCCGCAGTTGCAGCACAGTATCGCGGCCTCACCGTGGCCGAGATGACGAAGTTCAGGGTGGCAGCCCGCAAGGCGGGTGTATACGTGCGCGTGGTCAAAAACACGCTCGCGCGCCGCGCCATCGAAGGTACGAGCTTCGAGTGCATGAAAGGCAGTCTCAAAGGCCCGTTGGTGCTCGCGTTCTCGCGCGAGGATCCGGGTGCTGCCGCGCGCGTCGTCAAAGGCTTTGCCAAGGAGCACGACAAGCTCGTGACCGTGGCGTTGTCGATTGGCGGCGAGCTGTATCCAGCTTCGGACTTGAACCGTGTGGCGTCGCTGCCGACGCTCGATGAAGCGCGGGCGAGCTTCGTGCGCCTGTTGAATGCGCCGATGTCGCAGCTCGTGCGACTGCTTATCGAACCTGCGTCGATGCTGGCTCGCACGTTGAAGGCGCGCAGCGAACAGGCGCCGCAGCAAAGCGATCAGCCGCAGCAGTAGTCATTTTGATTAGCGTTTAATTCAGGTATCACCGTCAGGAGTAGATCGTCATGTCGTTGTCCAATGCAGAATTGATCGAAGCGCTGTCCGCCAAGCCGATCATGGAGATCGTGGAGCTCGTGAAAGCGCTCGAAGAGAAGTGGGGCGTTTCCGCCGCCGCGCCGGTCGCCGTGGCAGCTGCTGGTGGCGCCGCAGGTGGCGCAGCCGCCGCCGTCGAAGAGAAGACGGAGTTTGCCGTCGTCATGGAATCCTTCGGCGAAAACAAAGTTGCCGTGATCAAGGTGGTCCGCACGGTCACCGGTCTCGGTCTGAAGGAAGCAAAGGACCTCGTCGAAGGTGCGCCGAGCACTGTCAAGGAAGGCGTCAAGAAGGACGAGGCCGAAACCATCAAGAAGCAGCTCGAGGACGCAGGCGCCAAAGCCACCATCAAGTGATGGGGCGTTTGCGGTTCGAGAGCTCTCCGGCTCGTCTCGCGTGAGACGAGCTGGTCGCATCTTTTGCGCGAGCTCATGGGCGGTGCTGGTCGCGTTTCGCGCGGTCGGCACGCCGTCGTTGAAGTTTGTTGCTGGCTCACCCTAATTCGGAGTAGCAGGCATGGCCTATTCGTTCACTGAAAAGAAGCGTATCCGGAAGGACTTCGGGAAGCTGCCGGGCATCCTGGGGGTTCCCTACCTCCTTTCGATCCAGATCGATTCTTATCAGAAGTTTTTGCAACAGGAAGTTGCGACCACTGATCGGGTCGAAATGGGCCTGCACGCAGCGTTCCGCAGCGTATTCCCGATCGTGAGCTACTCCGGGAATGCCGCTCTCGAATACGTGAGCTACCGCCTGGGCGATCCGGTGTTCGACGTCAAGGAATGCCAGCTGCGTGGCCTCACGTACGCGGCGCCTCTGCGCGTGCTCGTGCGTCTCATGATTTACGACAAGGAAACGCCGGGACCGAAGAAGAAGGTCAAGGACATTCGCGAGCAGGAGGTCTATCTCGGCGAAATGCCGCTGATGACCGAGCACGGCACATTCGTGATCAACGGCACCGAGCGCGTGATCGTGTCGCAGTTGCACCGTTCGCCCGGTGTGTTCTTCGATCACGACAAGGGCAANNACGCACTCGAGCGGCAAGCTGCTGTTCTCCGCGCGCGTGATCCCGTATCGCGGCTCTTGGCTCGACTTCGAGTTCGATCCGAAGGACTGCGTGTTCGTGCGCATCGACCGTCGCCGTAAGCTGCCGGTCAGCATCATCCTGCGCGCGCTCGAGTTCACGAACGAGCAGATTCTGGACATGTTCTTCGAGAAGAACGAGTTCAAGATCACGGCCGAAGGTGTGCAGTTGAAGCTCGTTCCCGAGCGCCTGCGCGGCGAGACCGCGAGCTTCGATATCAAGGTGGGCCGCAAGGTCATCGTCGAAAAGGACCGGCGCATCACGATGCGTCACGTCCGCGAGCTCGAGCAGGCCAAGGTCAAAGAGCTCGATGTGCCGATGGATTACCTCGAAGGCAAAATCCTCGCGACCGACATCGTCGACACGTCGTCGGGCGAGTTGATCGCGACCGCGAACGACGAGATCACCAAGGAGATCGTCGAGAAGCTGATCGCGGCGGGGATCAAGAAGATCCATACGCTGTTCGTCAACGATCTCGATCGGGGCGCGTTCATTTCGAACACGCTGAAGATCGACCCGAGCTCGACCAAGCTCGAAGCGCTCGTCGAGATCTATCGCATGATGCGCCCCGGCGAGCCGCCGACGAAGGAAGCCGCCGAAAATCTGTTCCAGAACCTGTTCTTCAACACCGAGCGCTACGATTTGTCGGCGGTTGGCCGCATGAAGTTCAACCGTCGCGTCGGGCGTTCGGAATCCGAAGGCCCGGGCGTGCTGAGCAAGGACGACATCATTGCGGTCTTGAAGACGCTGATCGACATCCGTAACGGCAACGGCACGGTAGACGACATCGACCACCTCGGTAACCGCCGCGTGCGCAGCGTCGGCGAGATGGCAGAGAACGCGTTCCGCATCGGTCTCGTGCGCGTGGAGCGCGCGGTCAAGGAGCGTCTGACGCTCGCCGAGTCGGAAGGCCTGATGCCGCAGGAAATGATCAACGCGAAGCCTGTAGCCGCGGCCGTTAAGGAATTCTTCGGCTCGAGCCAGCTGTCGCAGTTCATGGACCAGAACAATCCCCTGTCCGAGGTCACGCACAAGCGGCGCGTCTCGGCGCTTGGGCCCGGTGGCTTGACCCGCGAGCGTGCCGGATTCGAGGTCCGCGACGTGCATCCGACGCATTACGGTCGCGTGTGCCCGATCGAGACTCCGGAAGGTCCGAACATCGGCCTCATCAACTCGCTGTCCGTGTACGCGCGCACTAACGAGTACGGGTTCCTCGAAACTCCGTACCGGCGTGTGGCAGACGGTCGCGTAACCGCGCACATCGATTACCTGTCGGCGATCGAGGAAGGTCAGTACGTGATCGCGCAGGCGAACGCGGTACTTTCGCCGAAGGGCGAGTTCACGGAAGACCTCGTGTCGAGCCGCCATCTGAACGAGTTCGCGTTGCTGCCGCCCGAGCAGATTCAGTATATGGACGTGTCGCCGAAGCAGATCGTTTCGGTGGCGGCCTCGCTGATTCCGTTCCTCGAGCACGA
>PMCP01000046.1 GCA_003155415.1 Gammaproteobacteria bacterium
CGATCAACGGGAACAGCGAGAACTCCGAGATCTTCGTCGCGAGCCAACCGACAGCGGCTTTCACCGCAATGCGATCGTTCGACCGCCAGTCGAGGCTCGCCTCGATACCATGGTGCTCGGCGCGCTCTGCGTTCGCCGTCACGAACAGGAAAGACGACGGGTCCCCCAAAACTAACTGAATGGGGACTTTGATCTGCTGATCGGTGCGCCGCGCTACGAATGCGCCGATATCGGCGCGCAACCGACCGTCGGCGAACGTCGAGCGCACACCCGCTTCCAGACTCGTGAGCAGCTCCGGACCAAACGAAATCTCCTTCGCGGTGAGCCCGTCGATCGTAGAAAAATCGACGCCCGCCAACGACACGTTGAACCCGCCGGCCTTGTAACCGCGCGCGAGACGCACGTACGTCGAGTGGTGTGGAGTGAGCCGCCAGTCGAGCGCCACTTCGCCGCCGGTCATGTCGTCGTTCGGAGCGAAGCGGTTACTCGAGTTGTCATCGTAGTGCGCGGTGCGGCGCTCGGCGCGCAGCCCGGCCGTCAGTTCGAGCCGCGTACTGAGCGAAACCCGCACCTGGCCGAAAACGGCGACGTTCGTCGCGCCGTAGTCGCTCAACGCGTCACTATCGGTCGCGAGGTCGCACGCAGGGCCGCAGAACGGATCGGCGTAGACGCCTTCGATCCGGTGGTCGTTGCGCTCAGTGAGATCGAGCGCGTACACGCCGACGAGCCAGTCGCCGCGGCCGCCTGCAATAGCCCCCGGCTTTGAGAGGAGACGCACCTCTTCGCTGTACGTGCGTCGCTCGCGATTCGTGCCCTCCACGTAGTCGTATACGTAGGGCGCCCAGTACGCGGCATTGCCCCAATCGGCGTCGAAGCTGAACACGGCGCTCGTGTCTGCGATACCGGTGATGCTCACGAGGTCGAACTTCGGCAGCGCCGCCGTCACGCGCGCCGAAATCGCCTTCGATCGCTGTGCGTCGCGGCCGGGCTTATCCGAGTAGGTTTTAAAGCCATTGTCGATGGCCCACGCGTCGTAGCCGTTGTCTATATCGACGTACAATCCGGCGAGGTCAACGGTCACGCGATCGCTCGGCTTCCAGGCGAGCTTGCCGCGCGCCGTCAACTCGTCGCGGCCGTACGTGTCGTGCCGATTCAAAAACACGTTGTCGCGAAAGCCGTCGCTCTCGTACTTCTGCACCGAAGCGCGATAGGCGAGCGTATCGCCAAGTGGGCCTCCAGCAGCAACACCGAGCGCGCGCGTGCCGTCGCTACCGATGGTGGTTTCAAAGTCCGCGCTGTGCTCGNNCCGCGCAGCACTTCGACACGATCGATGTCGAACAGCGTGCCGAGACTACCGAGCCCGGAGAAGTCGATGTCGTCGACGATGAAGCCCACGGACGGATTCGGCGAGCCTTCGTACTGTTCGAGCTCGCCGACACCGCGCAACTGAAAATAGCGCGCACGCGAGCCTTCGCCGGATAAATTCAGATTCGGCACCTGCCGAATCGCTTCTTCGAAATGCTGTTGCGTCGTTTCGCGCAGCTCCTCGCGATCGAGCACGGTGACGCTAACGGGTAACTGCTCGAGGTTCGTGCTGCGAAACGCGGCAGTCACGATAATCTCTTCGAGACCCACGGGCGGCTGCGCCCGGGCAACACCCAGCGTACAAGCAAACGCAGCAAGCGCGGCCGCCGCCGAACGCCAATCGGAAAAGCACATGTCGGATCTCCTCTGCGAGCGAGATCCGGTCTTCGTAACTAGCGAGTGGGGAAAAGTCGAATGTTCCCGTCCCTTCGCCGGTACTAACCGGATCAGGTTCAAAGGGTTGATCGACGCATTTCGCCGATCTCTCAGGCCGTTGCCGGCCACCCCTCGGTCCTAAGCGCCCCCATCATATTTCAGGCGTTCCGACGACGCTACCTTTTGTCTCGCGAGCGACCTTCAGACAAGAAAAGATTCCTCTCGCCAAGAGCGCCAAGGAAGATAAGAAGATCTGAATTCTCAAATTCAAATCCTCTGTCTTCTTGTCTTCCTTGGCGCTCTTGGCGAGAGAAATCTTCTCTTTGGCTGACGGGACAAAAGATAGCAGGGAGCGGCCCCCTCACTCTTTCAGGCGGGGAATGAGCTCGGCGAGGTTGCATGGGCGCGTGCGGAAGTCGAGCTGCGGAGCGATCAGCTTGTCCCAGCCGGTTGCGCACGCGTTCATCGAGCCTGGTAAACAGAAGATGTACGTGGCGTTCGCGACGCCGGCGAGGCAACGCGACTGCAAGCTCGACGCGCCGATCTCATCGTACGAGATGGCGCGGAACAGCTCGCCGAACCCATCGATCTCCTTGTCGAGCAGCACTTCGATCGCCTCGGGGGTGCCGTCGCGGCCCGTGATGCCGGTGCCACCGGTCGAGACCACCACTTCGACACTCGCGTCCGCGACCCATGCCGACACGATCGCGCGGATAGCGTAGATGTCGTCGCGCACGATCGTCTTCGCCGCGAGCGCATGCCCTGCCGTACGCAGGCGTTCCACGAGCAGCGCACCGGATTTATCGGTGGTTTCGTCGCGTGTGTCGGAAACCGTTAGAACGGCGATGCGCAGCGGCTTGAACGACCGCGATTCCGCGCTCATTGCGGCGCCGCGCCGGAGGTCGTGGCGACGGCGAGATCGCGCAGCATTCGCAACGCGTCCTCGCGGCCGTCGTAATACGCTTGCTTGCGCCCTGCCTCGCGATAGCCGAGCCGCTCGTAGAAAAGACGCGCCGTGTCGTTACTCGCACGCAGCTCGAGCCGGATGGAGAAGATCCCCGCAGTGCGCGCGGACGCTTCCAGCCACTCGAGCAACGATCGACCGAGTCCTTGGCGTTGATACCCGGGCTGAACGGCAAGCAGCGCGAGATGCGCATGGATGTCGTAGAACTCCATGATCGCGAAGCCCACGAGCCGACGTCGATCGCGCGCGGCGAGCACCACGCAGTCCCGATTACGCAAGCATTGTTCGACGCGCGCGTCGGTCCACGACCACTTCAAGCCGTATTCCACGAGCTGACGCGACATGCGCGCGATGGACGGCGCTTCGTCGGCGTGCGCCAAGCCTAGGCGGATCTGAGTCACGGCTTGAGTATAGTGGGACATGGTCCGATTCGCAGCCCATCGCTCGCCCGCACTCGCCTGCGTGCTGCTCGCCGCCGGCGGCTCGCGACGACTCGGACGCCCCAAGCAGCTTTTGCGTCGCCAAGGCCGGCCGTTGTTGCTGCACGCCATCGATGCCGCGCGCGCCGCTGCGCCCGGCGCGCCACTCATCGTGGTGTTGGGCGCCCATCGCACGCGGCTTCGTCTAGTGTTGCGGCGCGCGGCACCGGACGTATTGGTGGCAATCAATGCACGGTGGACCGAGGGGCTCGCGTCATCGCTCACGGCCGGGCTCGCGAAGGTGCCACATGGCATACGTGCAATCCTGGTGCAGCTCGTCGATCAACCGCGTGTCGATGCCGATGCGCTGCGCAATCTACTCAATGCGTGGCGACGACGGCCGCAGATACCCGCCGCTGCGCGTTATGACAACCACGCCGGCGTGCCGGCGGTGTTGCCGCGCAGCTCGTGGCGTTCAGTGCGAGCGTTGCGTGGCGACAGTGGTGCGCGAGCGCTGCTGCGCGATGCCAGCGCGCTCACGCTCGTAAACATGCCACAAGCATCCGTGGATCTCGACACACCGGAAGACGTCACCGCGTGGCGCAGTTGACCCAGCCGGTCTCGCCGCTCGCGTAGTGCTCTTTCTTCCAGATCGGCACGCGCGCTTTGGTCTCGTCGATGATGTAGCGGCACGCGTCGAACGCCGCTCCCCGATGCGCGGCTGAAACGCCTACCCACACCGCACACTCGCCGATCGCGAGCTTGCCCACGCGGTGCTCGCAGAGCGCAGTTTCGATCGCGAATCGCTGCTTCGCTTCGGCCAGGATCTTTGCGCCCTCTTTCTCGGCAATGCCCGCATGCGCTTCGTATTCCAGCGCCTGCACGGCTTCGCCCTCGTTGTGGTTGCGGACCCAGCCCTCGAACGTCACGCACGCACCGGCTGCGCTCTGCACGAGCGCGAGTTTGTGTGCTTCGGGATCGATCGGCACCGACGTGATCTTGAACGACATGCTGAAGATCAGCCGCCGGCGACGGGCGGGAAGAACAATACTTCGTTGCCAGCCTCGAGAGCCACGTTCCAGTCAGCGAGCTCATCGTTGATCGCGACTTTGCAGCGCGTAACCGAGTCGGCGAAACCATACTTGCGCGCGAGCTCCCCGTAGAGCTCTGCAGCGGTGCGCGCGTTCGTAGTGAGGTGCTCGCGATCGCGGCCCGCGCGTTCGCGGAACGCAGCAAAGTAGCGCGCCGTGACCTCGATCATCGCGGCGCCTTTCCCGCGCGACTGAAGTCTCGCTTGCCGCCGGCCTTCTCGAGCAGCGTGACTTCGCGAATCTCGATGCCGTGGGTCAGAGCCTTGCACATGTCGTAGATCGTAAGGGCAGCCACCGTCGCGCCCGTCAGCGCTTCCATCTCCACGCCAGTCTTGTGCGTGGCGCGCACCGAGCATTCGATGGTGACTTCATTGCCCTCGCCCCACTCGATGGCGATCTTGCAGTCTTCGAGAGCGATGGGATGACAGAACGGGATCAGCTCGTACGTGCGCTTGGCGGCCATGACGCCCGCGATGATCGCCGTGTCGAATACCGGGCCCTTTTTAGTGCGCAGCGCTTCACCGGAGCGCACCACCACGTCGGCGGGAAATACGACGACGGCACGTGCCACTGCGGTGCGTATGGTGATGGCCTTGTCGCCCACGTCCACCATCGTCGGCCGGTTCGCAGCATCGACGTGCGTCAGCATCAGCCGCCCATCCGGTACATTTCGACGCGTTCGGATTTTTCCGTGCCTTCGGGCTTGTGCTCGAGCAACCGGCCGCGGATCTCGCTGTAGCGGTCCATACGGTTGCGCCAGATGTTCTGCAGCAATCCAACGAGATCGGAATCGCTCGCGCCCGAGCGCAACGGGCCGCGCAGATCAGCGCCGCTCGACGCGAACAGACAGGTGTACACCGTGCCGTCGGCCGACAGCCGTGCGCGATTGCAGTTGCCGCAGAACGGCTCGCTGACCGACGAGATGAATCCGATCTCGCCCTGCCCGTCGTCGAACGCATAGCGTTTCGCAACTTCGCCGCGATAATTGCCATCGACGGGAGACAAGGCCCAGCGAGCGCGCAGGCGTTCGAGCAATTCCTTGGACGGCACGACCTGCTGCGGCTGCCAGCCGTTGACCGTGCCAACGTCCATGAACTCGATGAACCGCACGATGACGCCTGTCCCACGGAAATGGTCTACGAGATCGAGCAGCGTGTGATCGTTCTTGCCGCGCTCGACGACCGTGTTCAGCTTGATCGGGAAGCCGGCTTTGCGCGCGGCATCGATGCCGGCAAGCACCGCGGAAACCTCGCCTCGCCCACCGTTCATTGCCTTGAACACGTCCGGGTCTAGGCTATCGAGGCTCACCGTGACGCGGCTCAATCCCGCTTGTTTGAGCGCGGCTGCGTGCTCGGCCAATCGCGAGCCGTTCGTCGTGATCGCAATGTCGTCGGCGCCGTTGAGCTCCGCCAGGCCGGCCACGATGTCGACAATGTCGCGGCGAAGCAGCGGCTCACCGCCCGTGAGGCGCAGCTTCCTGACGCCAAGCTGTAGGAATACGCTCGCGACCCGCTTGATCTCGCCCGGCGTGAGCCAGTGGCCGCGCGGCAGGAACTTGTGGTTGTCGTAGAGCTCGGCGGGCATGCAGTACGGACAACGGTAGTTGCAACGGTCGATGACCGAGATTCTCAAGTCGCGCAGCGGGCGGCTCAGACGGTCCTTGACGGCCGCCTGGTTCTGCCACTGGGTTACGGTCTGGGACATACGTTTGGTTTCGCTGCTTTGCGGTGCATGCCGATTTGCTGCCGGTATAGTACCCTACGCCCCAAGAACGAACGGAGTCCCGCCCCACCACGGCGAGGACTCGGCATTCTGGAAAGACGAGCTGCTCGCACCCTGCCCGGCGGGGTTCGAACCCGGCGAAAGACCGGGGCAGTGCCGCGCGCGGTGCGCGGGGGCAGTCGCGTAGAGTTGCAGGCGGAGGCAAAAGACCATGGACAGAAGTCGTTTAGAGCCACTGGGCGTTCGCGACGACGGCTTCGGCTACGCCGATGCCGAAGCGCGCAGCCAACCGAACGCGCTCGACAAGTGGATGCTGCGCACGATTATCACCAAGCTCGGAGACTCGCCCGTGAGAGTCGCGCTCTGGGACGAGCCCGACATGGCGCCGCGCGAGGGCACAGTGCGGCTGCGCATCCTCGACCGCAAAGCATTGTGGATGCTGGTCATCCACCCGGACCTGCACTTTGGCGACCTCTACAGCGCCGGCCGCATCGAAGTTCGCGGCGACCTGCTGACACTGCTCGAAGAAGCGTATCGCTACACGACCGAGAACACCGCACTTGGCGCGCTGCTCGAGCGTGGCCGCTCGCTGGCGCCGGATCTGTCCGAGTCGAAACGCAACATTCACCACCATTACGACCTCGGTAACGACTTCTACAAGCTCTGGCTCGACCGCGAGGCGCTGCAGTACACCTGCGCCTATTTCGCCGACCCAGCAATGACCATCGAGCAAGCGCAGCAGGCCAAGATGCACCATGTGTGCCGCAAGCTGCAGTTGAAGGCCGGCGAGACGGTCGTCGAAGCCGGCAGCGGCTGGGGCGGCTTCGCACTGTTCATGGCCGAGAACTACGGCGTGCACGTGCGCACCTTCAACATCTCGAAGGAACAGATCGCGTTCGCACGGGCCTGGTCGAAGCAGCGGGGGCTCGAGCATCTCGTCGAGTTCGTCGAGGACGACTACCGGAACATGACCGGCACGCACGACGCTTTCGTCTCGATCGGCATGCTCGAACATGTCGGCGTAGGCAACTACCCCGGGCTCGGCGCGCTGATGAAGAGGGTCATCGGACCGAACGGTCGCGGACTCGTGCACACCATCGGCCGCGACAGCCCGGCGATGCTGAACGCCTGGATCGACAAGCGCATCTTCCCCGGCGCCCAGCCGCCGACGTTGCGCCAGATGATGGACATGTTCGAGCCGAACGACTTGTCCGTGCTCGACGTGGAGAACATCCGCCTGCACTACGCGAAGACGCTCGAGTGGTGGGTGCAGCGTTACGAGGAAAACGTCGACGCCGTACGCGCACTGTTCGACGAAACGTTCGTACGTGCCTGGCGTCTGTACCTCGTCGGTTCGATCGCGGCTTTCACGACCGGCAAGCTGCAGTTGTTCCAGGTGTTGTACGCGCGTAGTGGCGCAAAAGACGTCCCTTGGACGCGCGCGCATGTCTACCGCGACCACCCCTGAGGCCTACGCGGAGAAAGTCGCCCGCCTCACGAGCAACTGGCAGCAAGGCACTGGCCAGCTAAGGCTCGCGAAGTCGACCATCTCGAACCTGTTCCGCTACCAGCCGCGCGGCGCCGCCGCGCGGCGGGTGTCGCTCGGCGAGTTCAACCACGTGCTCGCGCTCGACGCGGCAGCGCACACCGTCGACGTCGAAGGCCTGACGACGTATGAGACCGTAGTCCGGCACTGTCTCGAGCACGGCTTTCTGCCGCTGGTGGCGCCGGAGTTGAAGCACATCACCGTCGGCGGGGCAACGGTCGGTATCGGCATCGAGTCCACGTGCTTTCGCTACGGCTTCGTGCACGACGGCCTGCGCGAAGCCGACGTGCTACTACCCGGCGGCAAAGTCGTCACGGCGCGCCCCGACAACGAGCACGCTGATCTCTTCAACGCGCTGCCGAACTCTTACGGCACACTCGGCTACATCCTCCGCGCCAAGATCGCCCTGCATCCCGCGAAGCAGTATGTACATCTGCACATGCAACTCTTCCGCTCGATACCGGCGTACTTGGACGCAATGGAAGTGGCCACGCAATCGCCCGATCTCGAGTTCGTTGAGGGTCTTTTCTTCGAGGACGGCCGGTTCTATTTGATGACGGGCCGCTTTGTCGACCGCCCGGGAGAAGTCGACGACATCGTTCGCAAGGACGTGTTCTACCGCCTCGTCGAGAAGCGCCGCGACATCTATCTCACGACGTTCGACTATATCTTCCGCTACGACCCGGACTGGTTCTGGAACGTGCCGGAGACCGGCTTCTACAACTTGTTCCGCCGCTACGCGCCGGAGCAGTGGCGCAACTCCGCGTTCTACACGAGGTACGTCGCGACGAAGAACAAGCTGCTCGGCTCGATCGGCATTCGCGACGAACGCACCGAGCCGCTGATCCAGGACTGGGAGGTGCCGTGGCACCGCGGCGAAGAGCTCATCCGCTTCGCGATCGACAACGTCGATCTTCGCGGGCAACCGTGGGCTGCCGTGCCGATCAAGGCACCGCGGCAACCCACGCTATACCCCATCAAACCGAACGAGCTCTACTTCAACCTCGGTTGTTACTGCCAGGTGCNNCGGCATCAAGATGCTGTACAGCTCGTCGTTCTTGAGCGAAACGGAATTCGACCGACTCTATAACGGCGCGGCGTACAAAGCGCTGAAGGCAAAGTACGACGCCGCCGGTAACGCGCAGACGTTGTACAAGAAAGTCGTTCTCGCAGCGCGGTGAATTCCGCGCGCTTCAGGGATTGCGGCGCGCCCGCACCGCCGACGCCACGCGCAAAAGCACCCACACGATCAGCGCGAGCCACACGGCGTCGGTCCAACGAAAC
The DNA here is from genome assembly GCA_003155415.1 of Gammaproteobacteria bacterium. Classification (GTDB taxonomy): domain Bacteria; phylum Pseudomonadota; class Gammaproteobacteria; order Steroidobacterales; family Rariloculaceae; genus FEN-1219. The sequence goes on from PMCP01000046.1 coordinate 8,767, forward strand.
GGCGCATGCGGGATCGCCGACAGCGGCGATGCTCCGCGCGCCGGCGGCGGAACGATGTGCTGCGCCAACGCCACACCACCGGTCGCGAACTCGTGAGCCACCGCAAGTCCGCCTACGGCAGCGTGCCACGCGAACGCGGCGCCACCAATTGCGATGATGCCGATCGCGAGCCCGCCAAACGCAAGGGCACCGATCGCGAGACCGCCAATCGACAGCGCTCCCACCGCGATGCCGCCGAGGCTGATCCCACCGACGGCAACGCCGCCGCACGCGAACAGGATGCCGAAGGCGATGTCGCCGATCGCGATCCAGCCGGTGGCGATGCCGCGGCGAAACTGGCCGTTGACGACGCGGCTGAGGCAGATGTGCACGAGCGGCAACCCGAAAAGCATCACGCTCGAACGGTATTCCATGCAACGCCTCCGATGTCCGACCGCTACGTTAGACCGTAGAACGCGGCACCGGCGTGAGCAGGTTCGCATCGCGGGCGAGCCGCCAGCGGCCATCCTCGCGACGCAGCACGGTCAGCGTGTGGCCCGCGCGCTCCATCGGCTGACCACCGGACGGTGTCACGACGACGGACAGCTTCGTCCACATGAACGCGATGTCGCCGGAAACGACGATCTCCTGGATCTCCGAGCGGCCATCGATCTGCGGAGGGGTAACACCGGGTGGGACGCTGGATAGCGCGGCGAACTCCTGCTTCCGCATCGGTGGCCGGCCGGGGACCAGGAACACGACGTCGTCCGTCATCAGGCTCAGCACGGTATCGACGTCGCCGGCTTTCGAAGCCGCGAACCACCTGGCCACGAGGTCGCGGATCAGTTGTTCGTCGCTCGTGATCGTCACGTCAGGACACACCATTCCATCGGGACTCTTCAGCAGTCGACCCGGCTCAGTCCGGGGACGACGATCGCTGCAAGGTGTTGTGAAGGCCGGCGATCTTCCATTCCTGCCCGTCCTTCTCGAGAACCAGTAGCAGGCTCGAGCGCACGGGCCGCGCGGCACCTCCGCTGATGGAAGCATCGATATCGACGAGCGCAACATCGGGACGCACGAACGTCACACGCCGCGTTGTGAACACCTGCGTGCTTCCTTTGAACGCTCCGGTCAATACGCCGCGATGCTTGCTCTCGAAGACGTCTCGGCCCTTGAACACACTCCCGTCCAGGATGGTGAACGTGATGTCCTTGTGCGCGAGGTTTGCGATCCCCGCTGCGTCGCCACGATTCCAGGCGGAAGTCATCTGGGCGAGGAAGCCCTGAATCTCAGGCTCGGCGCTCGAAGGCTGGGCTTCCGCTGTGCCTAGGGCAAAGAGAACTGCGAACACGATGAGCACTCTCGTCATGACGCCTCCACATCCTCGATCTTGCGAACGCGCCGGATTCGCGCTGAACGCGTTGCGCTTGTGCACCGGCCGGTCGATGTTACTTGGACTTCCGCCGTTCGCATGCCGTCCTCAGTGCGAATCCTGCTTCCGCCCGACATTCCCCTCGGCAAGCAGAAACACCGCCATTCCGGCCATGATGGCCATGTCCGCGACGTTGAACACACCCGTACGCAAGTTGCCGATGCCGACGTTCAGAAAATCGATGACCCGCCCGTCTATCACCCGATCGATCCAGTTGGAGAGCCCACCGGCGATGAACAGCGACAGCCCCACCGCGCGCCACCGCCCCCAACCGCTGCGCCAGGCAACGGTCGCGAGGAGCGCCAGCAGAATGCCGGTTGCGCCCGTGAACAGAACCGTTCGCACGACCTGCGGCAGATCTGCGCCGAGACTCAGGAACGCGCCGGTATTCTCCGCATAGGCGATCCGCACTGTGTCTCCGAGGAAGGACCGTGCAGGCTGACCCGCGAGGTTCTCGACGGCCATGTGTTTGGTGACACGGTCGCACCCGACCGTCACCGCAACGAGACACATCATCAGGCAGCACCGTTTGAACGTCGTCATCGATCCGCCATGTGACGCTACTTCTGCGCCGCCGCCAACGCTTCCTGCTCGATCTTCGCCCACGAGTCGCGCAGCGTGACCGTGCGGTTGAACACCGGCGCACCGGGCTTCGACAGCTTTTCGTCTGCCACGAAGTAGCCCACGCGCTCGAACTGGAAGCGCTCGTCCGGCTTCGCCTGCGCGAGCGCCGGCTCGAGCGCCGCATGCTCGGCGAGCGTCAACGACTGCGGGTTCAACTCGCTACCGAGGTCGTCGCCCGGAAACGCTTTCGAGAACAATCGATCGTAGAGGCGCACCTGCGCGCGAAACGCGTGCTTCGCCGAGACCCAATGAATAGTGCCTTTCACCTTGCGGCCGGAATCTTCCGAGCCGCTGCGCGACGCCGGGTCGTGGCTGCATCGAAGCTCCACGATCTCGCCAGCTGCGTTCTTGACGACGCTCTCGCACTTCACGATGTAGCCGTACCGCAACCGCACTTCGCCGCCTGGCTTCAGCCGATGGAATTTGCCGGGCGCGTTCTCCATGAAATCTTCGCGCTCGATGTAGATCTCGCGTGTGAACGGCACCTTGCGGATCCCGAGCTCGGGCTTATTCGGGTGGTTCGCGGCGTCGAGCCATTCCTCTTTGTCTTCCGGATACGTGTCGATCACGATCTTCAGTGGATCGAGCACGCCGAAACGCCGCTGCGCGCGCTCGTTCAGGTCCTCGCGAATACACGTCTCGAACTGGCCGAGTTCCGCGACCTTGCTTTTCTTCGTGACGCCCACGCGCTGCACGAACGTGCGAATCGCTTCCGGTGTGAAACCGCGGCGGCGAATACCGGACAGCGTCGGCATCCGGGGATCGTCCCAGCCTTCCACGTGCTTCTCGTCGACAAGCCGCTTCAAGATGCGCTTGCTCATTACGGTGAACATCAGATTCAACCGCGAGAACTCGATCTGCCGCGGGCGGCTGGCGCCCTTCCACAGCTGATCGAGAAACCAGTCGTACAGCGGCCGGTGATCCTCGAACTCNNTAGATGCACCACGTGTCGCCCGTGCGCTGATGAGCCACCTTGCGAATGCGATACAACGCCGGGTCGCGCAGATTGATATTCGGCGCAGCCATGTCGATCTTCGCGCGCAGCACGCAGCTGCCTTCATCGAACTCGCCGCGGCGCATGGATTCGAACAGCTTTAGGTTTTCCGCCGGAGAACGGTCGCGGTACGGGCTGTTCTTGCCGGGTTCCGTCAGCGTGCCGCGATTCTTTCGAATGTCGTCGGCGCTCTGATGGTCGACGTATGCGAAGCCCCGAGTGATGAGCTCGACGGCAAAATCGTGGATCTTCTGGAAGTAGTCCGACGCGTGGCTGAGGCGATCGTCCCAGCTGAAGCCGAGCCACTGCACGTCGCGCTTGATGCTCTCGACGAACTCCTCCGTCTCGCGCTCGGGATTCGTGTCGTCGAAGCGCAGATAGCACGTGCCGCTGAAATCCCGCGCCACGCCGAAGTCCACACAGATGGCCATCGCGTGGCCAATGTGCAGGTAGCCGTTCGGCTCGGGGGGAAAGCGCGTCTGCACGCGCCCGCCGTTCTTTCCTGCGGCCACTTCCTCGGCCACGATCTGTCGAATGAAGTCGCGGCCGGCCTCGGTGCTGTTTTCTTCGGGTTCCATGGCCGCGCATTGTCGTTCATGCGCGGCGCGAAACTCAATTTATTGGCACGTGGCGAGGCCGGTGATCCACTGCTGGAGCAGAGTGACGCCGGCCGAATCCACGATGTTGGACGCCAGTGGTGGCATGCCGCTTGCGTCGCGGCGATTCGCGCGCGCAACCAGCACGGAGTTCGATGGGCTGCCAAGCGCGATGATGCGCGCCGCCGTGCCTAGCCCCAAGTCTCCGGCCTGCGGCGGTGCGTCGCAGGCCGCCGTGCTGGCGAG
>PMCP01000073.1 GCA_003155415.1 Gammaproteobacteria bacterium
GCGAGCCACGGTAGCGTTGCGCAGAGCATCATCCAGGCGATCGATAGCGCGGCGAAGGCGTCCGCGCTGTCGATCACGGCGAGCTTGATCGGTGCTTGTACGGCCGCGTGCAGAAGAGATCCCGGCCAGATCGAGCCGCCGCTGCGGTCGAAGAGCCACGCGAGCGGGAACGAGATGGCGAGCGAGAGCGCGAGGGCGCTGGCCGCGACCACGGCGTCGAGGCTCAGGAACAGCGACAGATGGACCAGCGTGAACGGGATCGCCGCGAGCCACGCGGCTGGCCAGAATTCCCGGTTCTTGCGGAAGTGTCGAAACACGAGGCCTCGGAACAGAGCTTCTTCCGCAACGCCGCCCTGCAGCCACATGCCGGCGGCAAGCGCGGGCCACGCGGCGTGCCATCGGATCTTCGTGCCCGTGGCGAGCGCGTATGCGGGGAAGAACGCGAGCAACGCACCCGATAGCGCAAGCGCAAGGCACAAAGCCCGCGTGCGCGTGGAGCGGAGGCCGAGCGAACGCAACGCGTCCTTCGGTGGGTGACCGCGGAGTCGCTCGAAACCCACGAGCAACGCGAGCACCACGATGCACACGACGGCGCCTTCCTCGCCGCGAGTGCTGCCGAGCAGCGCGGCGAGCCGATCGAACACCGTCCACACGATCACGAATGCGACGCAGACCGCGACGTCCGCGCGATGGCGATCGAGGAGCGAATCGGGCCGCGGGGTCACGCGATCCAACGCCGTCGAGAGAGTTCTATCCGCGCGCGTTATCGCCGAGCGACGCGGAGTCGAGCAGCGCCTTCGCGGCCATGAACACTACGGCGATCTGCTCGCGACCTTCGTGCACGAGGCGGGCAGAGAACGCGCCCCGCATCAGCAGCATCAGCGAATCGCCTAGCTGGTCGGGATGCTTCGCGCCCATCTCGCGACAGAGCGCGCGCATGCGCTTGCCGAGCTTCATCTTGTGCTCGCGGATGACCTCTTTCGCAGGGTGATCTTCCTCGAGCTCCACGGCTGCGTTCGCCATCGTGCAGCCGCGATCCGCTGCTTCGCTCGTGAGCTCGTCGCGGAACGATTCGAACAGCGCTTCGATCTGCTTGCGCGGGTGGCCGAGGTGGCGAGCCACGACCTCGTCCCACCACTGATCCCAGCGGTGCGCCTGTTCCTCGAGCACTTTGACGATGAGCTCGTCCTTCGATGAGTACACGCGATACAGCGTGACCTTCGTCGTGTTCGCTTCGGCGGCGATGGCGTCGACGCTGACGCCGCGAATGCCGGACTTATAGAAGAGCTTTTTCGCTGCTTCGAAGATCCGATCGCGTGCGCACGCGCTCTCGTCGCATTTCGCATCGACATCGAAAGGCGACGCCACGGGAACTTGTTTTTGCGGTGTTGACATGTAACTAACCGGTAAGTACCATGCCCTGTAACTGAACGGTATAGTAACACCGCTCGGGACGCGAAGCGAGACTTAAGGGAGTACTTCAGAAAGGTCCACGCGCGCGCCGGCTGGCTCAGCTAACCCTCTAAAAATGCAAAGGATTGTTATGAATTTTCGCAATGGATTACCCGTCCTGGCAATGGTTTTCGCGACCTTGGCGGCGGCCGGATGCTCATCCGGCCAGGCTGGCGGCGCCCCTTCCTCCCCCCCGGCGCCCGAAGTCACTTCCGCCAAGGTCCTTTTCAATCAGGTGCGCGACTGGGCCGACTTCACGGGTCGCCTCGAGCCCGTCGAGCGCGTCGATCTACGGCCCCGCGTGGGCGGGTACGTCGAAAGCGTGGGCTTCGTCGAAGGCGCCGCGGTGAAGAAGGGCGATCTCCTGTTCCAGATCGATTCGCGGCCGTTCAAGGCGGCCGTCGATCGCCTGCGCGCCGACCGCGAGCGCGCGGTCGCCGAGCTTGCGCTCGCGCGTTCCTACGCGGGCCGTGCACAACGCCTGCTCGATCAACGCGCGATCTCGCAGGAGGAATCCGAGCAACGCGTGTCCGACGCGTCGGTCGCCGAGGCCAAGCTCGCTTCCGTGAGCGCATCGCTCGCCGCCGCCGAGCTCGATCTCTCGTTTACGCACATCACGGCTCCGATCGCAGGGCGCGTGTCGCGCGCGGTCGTCACGGTGGGCAATCTCGTCGATGCCTCGACGGTTCTGACCACGCTCGTGTCCGTCTCGCCCGTCTACGCCTACTTCGACATCGACGAGCAGACGTACCTGAAGCACGCGAGCCCGGGCGCTAAGGCCGACGTGTACGTGGGCCTCATCGACGAGGAAGGCTACCCGCACCGCGCGCAGCTCGATTTCGTCGACAACCGCATGGACGGCAATCACGGCACGATCCGCGCGCGAGCCGTGCTCGATAACGCGGACGGCCGGTTCACACCGGGGCTTTTCGCCCGCGTGCGGCTCGTGAGCCCGCAGCAGTTCAGCGCGGCGTTCGTCGATGACCGTGCGGTCGGCAGCGACCTCAATCGCAAGTTCGTGTTCGTGGTCGACGACCAGAACGTCGTGCGCTATCGCCCGGTCGAGACGGGCCGGCTCATCGACGGCCTGCGCGTCGTGACCAGCGGGCTCAACGCCAACGACGTCGTGATCGTGAACGGCCTGCAGCGCGTGCGGCCCGGCGTCGCCGTCGCCGCCACACAAGTGGCCATGGACCGCAGCGAGCGCGTGCTTGCGCAGCTCGACCCGGCGCATGGCGCCGACGCCGTGGCTCTGAACGTTCGCTGATTCGCTAGCAAAGGATTCCCCCGTGAACTTCTCAAACTTCTTCGTCAAGCGGCCTATTTTCGCCGGCGTTCTGTCGGCGATCATTTTCATCGCCGGCGCGATCTCCCTGAAGCTCTTGCCGATCAGCGAGTATCCGGAAGTCGTGCCGCCCACGGTCGTGGTGCGTGCGCTGTATCCCGGCGCGAATCCGCAGGTCATCGCCGAGACCGTGGCTTCTCCCCTCGAGCAGGCAATCAACGGCGTCGAGGACATGCTCTACACCTCGTCGCAGTCGACGAGCGACGGCGTCGTGACGCTGACCGTCACGTTCGCGCTCGGCACCGACCTCGACAAGGCGCAGGTGCTCGTGCAGAACCGCGTGTCGCAGACGCTGCCGAAGCTGCCCGAGGTCACTCAGCGCCTGGGCGTCGTGACGCAGAAGTCTTCGCCGGATCTCACGATGGTGGTGCACCTTATTTCGCCCGACCAACGTTACGACGGCCTCTATCTCTCGAATTACGCCACGCTGCGTGTGCGTGACGAGCTTGCGCGCATCAAGGG
>PMCP01000034.1:0-3814 GCA_003155415.1 Gammaproteobacteria bacterium
GAGCCCGGCTGCTCGATGTGCATCGGTATGAATGGCGATACGGTGCCGAGCGGCAAACTGTCTGTGAGCACGAGCAACCGCAACTTCGAAGGCCGGCAAGGCACCGGTGCGCGAACTATCCTCGCGAGCCCGGCCACGGCTGCTGCGGCGGCCATAAAAGGTGCCATCGTCGATCCCCGTGAGTTCGCGAGCTAGCCATGGAAGCCGTAAAACAAATCGTCTCGAAGACCGTCGTGCTGTCGAACGACGACATCGACACCGATCAGATCATTCCGGCGCGGTTTCTGACGACGACCACGAAGGAAGGCCTCGGTCGCAACCTGTTCGCCGACTGGCGCTATGAGAAGGACGGCCGCGAGCGCAAGGAGTTCGTGCTGAATCAGCCTGCGAGCCTCGGCGCCACCGTACTCGTCGGCGGCAACAACTTCGGCTGCGGTTCATCGCGTGAGCACGCGCCATGGGCCCTCCTCGACTTCGGAATTCGCGCGGTGGTCAGCACGGCCATTGCGGATATTTTTCGTAGCAATTCGCTGAAGAACGGCCTGGTGCCGGTGATCGTCGACGCGGCCACGCATCGTTGGCTGCTCGAGCACCCGGGCGCGGACGTGAAGATCGATGTGCCGAGTGCCACGATCGAGGTGAACGGCAAAAGCGTGGCGTTCCCGATCGACCGGTTCTCGCGCTACTGCCTCGTGAACGGCATCGACCAGCTCGGCTACCTGCTGGAGCAGAACGCGGCAATCACCCGTTACGAGCAGGCGCACGCATGAGCAAGAAAGTCGTCGTGCTGGCCGGCGATGGCGTCGGCCCCGAAGTCACGGCCGAGGCGGTTCGCGTCTTGAAGGCCGTTTCGACCCATCACAAGCTCGGCCTCACGTTCGAGGATGCGTTGATCGGCGGCGCGGCCTACGATGCCGTCGGTTCGCCGCTGCCCGACGCGACAGTGGCTGCGTGCAAGTCCTCCGCCGGCATCCTGCTCGGAGCGGTGGGTGGCCCGAAGTGGGCCGACATCCCGGTTCAACATCGACCGGAGCAAGGGCTGCTCGCGATCCGCAAAGCGCTTGGTCTATTTGCGAATCTTCGCCCCGTTACTACGGTGCCGGAGCTCGCTGCCGCTTCGCCGTTGAAGGCCGAGAAGCTGAAGGGCGTGGACATTCTGGTGATCCGCGAGCTCACGGGTGGCATCTACTTCGGTAAGCGCGGGCGCACGGCACAGGCCGCGTTCGATACCTGCGAATACACGACGCCTGAGATCGAGCGTGTGTGCCGCATTGCCGGCACGCTTGCGATGACGCGTCGGCGCAAGATCACGTCCGTCGACAAAGCCAACGTGCTCGACACGTCGCGGTTGTGGCGGGAAGTTGCGACGCGCGTGTTCCGCGATGAGTTCCCGCAGCTCACGGTCGAGCATCTGCTCGTCGACGCCGCGGCCATGCACCTGTTGAGCCGCCCCGCGGACTTCGATGTCATGGTCACCGAGAACATGTTCGGCGACATCCTGACCGACGAGGCCTCGATGCTTGCCGGCTCGATGGGTCTCTTGCCTTCCGCGTCGCTTGGCACCGGCAGTGGCCCGGGCCTCTACGAGCCGATCCATGGCTCAGCGCCGGACATTGCCGGTCAGGGCGTGGCAAACCCCTGCGGCACGATCCTGAGCGCCGCCATGTTGCTGCGGTACAGCTGCGACGCTGAGGCTGCGGCGCGCAGCATAGAGTCGGCCGTGGCCGCCGCTCTGCAGGCCGGTGCCAGGACGCGCGATATCGCCGCTCCAGGCGCGCGCGACTGGCTCGGAACCACAGCTTTCACCGACGTCGTTCTGAGGCATCTCGCGGCTCATTGAGCCGGAATTTGCTCTCGGAAGGGCCGCGTGGTAATGTGCTAGCGCGCTATTACATTAGCACATTATCGTAGTGGTACGGGGTCTCGCATGAAAGCACATCGGCAACAGCCCGCACGTCTCGCCGCCCGCGCGGAGAAAGGCCTGTACCGGGCTCTTTTGAGCCTGCGCACCGAAGACGAATGCCAGCAGTTCCTGAACGATTTGTGCACGCCGGCCGAGCTCGAGGCGCTGATCGACCGTTGGGCCGTGGTCGAGTATTTGCAGGACGGTCTGCCCTACCGTCGAATTCACGAGCTGACAGGAGTGTCCGTCACCACGATTGGCCGTGTTGCGAGATTTTTGACCGCCGGTAACGGCGGTTATCAGACCGTGCTCAAGCGGCTTGCGCCGTAACGGAGCTGGAGATGGCTATGCGCATGACTACCGATGCCCGAATCAAGATCGCCGTGCAGAAATCCGGCCGGCTCACCGATCACTCGCTCGAGTTGCTCGTGCGTTGCGGCTTGAGCTATTCGCGCGGCAAGGACCAGCTGATCTGCTACGGCGAGAACATGCCGGTCGACGTGCTGCTGGTTCGCGACGACGACATTCCGCGCCTCGTGCAGGAAGACATCTGCGACTTAGGCATCGTCGGGCTCAACATCATCGAGGAGCGGCGCCTGGAGTTGATCTCGCAGGGCGAGAAGGAGCTTTTCAGCGAAGTCGGCACACTGGATTTCGGTCAGTGCCGGCTGTCGTTCGGTCTGCCCGCGGGAGTGCCGTTCGAAGGGCCGCAGCAGCTGCAGGGAAAACGGATTGCCACGACCTACCCGCGCATCCTCGCAGACTATCTGAAACGCAACGGCGTCGAGGCACAGATCGTGGCGTTCTCGGGTGCCGTCGAGATCGCGCCGAGCCTCGGCAAAGCGGACCTGATCTGCGACCTCGTGTCGAGTGGCTCCACGCTACGCGCGCACCAGCTCTACGAAGCAGCGACGATCCTCGAGAGCCGCGCGACGATGATTCAGACGCCGAAGGCCCTCGTGGGCGAAAAGGCGCGCTGGCTGCAACGGCTGCTGCTGCGGATTCAGGGCGTGCTCCAGGTCAAAGAGAGCAAGTACATCATGCTGCACGCCCCGCGCTCGGCGCTAAAGGCCATCACCGCGCTGTTGCCCGGCTCGGAATCGCCGACGATCATTCCGCTCGAAGGTCGCGACGACAAGGTCGCCGTGCATGCCGTGTGTCGCGAGAACGTGTTCTGGGAAACGCTCGAGCAGCTGAAGGAAGCGGGTGCGAGCTCGATGTTGGTGTTGCCTGTCGAGAAGATGCTGGCGTAGCGATGCAAACGCAAACCTGGGCAACGTTGTCCTCCGAGCGGCAGGCGGCGCTGTTGGCGCGCCCGGCGCTCAAAAACGACGCGGCACTGGCGGCGCGCGTCGCGGAGATCATTGCGCGTGTGCGCAGTGAAGGCGACGCCGCGTTGCGCGCGCTCACGGCACAGTACGATCGCGTGACTCTCGATTCGCTCGAGGTGGGCGCTGCCGAGTTCGATGCGGCGGAGAAGCGTCTCGAGGAACGGCAGCGTGCGGCCATTCGCTCCGCGGCGGCAAACATCGAAGCGTTCCACCGGCCACAATTGCCGCAGCCGCTCGTCGTCGACACCGTGAAAGGCGTGCGATGCGAGCGCGTGTCGCGCGCGCTCGAGAGTGTTGGCCTCTATGTTCCCGCCGGTAGTGCGCCCCTGCCCTCCACGGCGCTCATGCTCGGCATCCCGGCAACTATCGCGGGTTGCAAGACGCGCATTCTCTGCAGCCCTGTTCAAGCCGATGGTCGCGTCGATGCCGCGGTGCTCTATGCCGCGCGCGTGGCCGGTGTCGAACGTGTGTTCAAGCTCGGCGGTGCGCAGGCGGTTGCTGCGATGGCGTACGGCACGGCCAGCGTGCCGAAGGTCGACAAGATTTTCGGGCCGGGTAACACATGGGTCACCGAAGCGAA
>PMCP01000034.1:3861-21647 GCA_003155415.1 Gammaproteobacteria bacterium
TCGAAGGCGCGCTGTCGCACTCGAGCGTGATCGTCGTCGCCGACCTTGCGACGGCGTTCGAGATCTCGAACCGCTACGCGCCCGAGCACCTGATCCTGCAAGTCGAGCGGCCGCGGGACTGGCTGCCGCGCGTTCAGTCCGCTGGCTCTGTGTTTCTTGGGCCGTGGACACCGGAATCCGTCGGTGATTACTGCAGTGGCACGAACCACGTTCTGCCGACGTATGGTTTCGCGCGGCGAAACTCGAGTCTCGGCGTGACCGACTTCCTGCGGTCGATGACGGTGCAGGAGCTGTCGTTCGAAGGGCTCAGCACGATCGGTCCCGTGGCGACGACACTCGCCGAGCTCGAGGGCCTCGACGCGCACGCGTGGGCGGTGAAGGAACGCCTCGAACAGGGGCCGAACGCCACGGGAGGCCGGCGATGAGCGTGCTCGATCTCGCGCGCGCCGAGTTGCGCGGCATTCGCCCCTACGTGCCCGGAGCCTACGAGCCCGGCATGATTCGTCTGAATGCTAACGAATCGCCGTGGCGCTCGCTCGGTGATACCTCCGAGCGCGGCCTGAACGTATATCCGCCGCCGCGGCCCACCGTGCTGCAGGTCAAGCTCGCCGATTACTACGGCATCGAGCAGAAGCAGATTCTCGTGACGCGCGGCAGTAGCGAAGCCATCGACGTGTTGATCCGTGGCTTCTGCACGGCCGGCAAAGACAAGATCCTGATCTGCCCGCCGACGTTCGACATGTACCGGCTGTACGCGAGCATCCAGAATGCCGGCATCGTGCGCGTGCCATTGCTGGCAGAGCGCGACTTTGCGCTCGACGTCGACGGTATCTTGAAGGCGCTCGACGCGAACACGAAGATCGTTTTCATTTGCTCGCCCAACAATCCCACGGGCCAATCGATGGCGCGTGCGGACATCGAACGGATCTGCAGCGAAACCGCAGGTCGCGCTCTCGTGGTCATCGACGAGGCTTATCACGAGTATGCGAGCGGCGGGCACTACCTCGACCTGCGCAATCGCTACGAGCACGTCGTGCTTCTGCGCACGCTCTCGAAGTTCGTGTCGCTGGCCGGGGTGCGTTGCGGGTTGATTGTGGGAGCGCCGGAGCTCATCGAGTTCGCTCAGGTCGTGCTGCCGCCCTACACGTTTCCGACGCCGTCGATCGAGCTCGTGCAGGAAACCCTGTCGCAGGATTCGCTGCGTGTATCGGAAGAGCGCGTCGCGACGATCAAGCGCGAGCGTGAGCGCCTGGCGTCCGCGCTGCGCGATGTGCCGTGTGTGGTGAAAGTGTTTTCGAGCGATGCGAACTTCATCATGGTGAAGACGCGCAACGGACAGGAATTCCGGGAGACTGCGCGCCGTGCGGGAATCCTCGTGCGCACGTTCGAGGACCCGCTGCTCGCCGACTGCGTGCGCATCACGATCGGTCGCCCGGCGGACAACGATCAACTGCTCAAAGCCGTGTCCGGCGTGGAGCGCACGAGCCATGCGTAGAATTCTGTTCCTCGATCGTGGCGGTACATTGGTGGCTGAGCCCAAGGGCGGGCCCATGGACGCGCTCGACAATCTGCAGCTCGTGCCCGGCGTGATCCAGGCGCTGCTCAGGTTCAAGGCCGCGGGTTATCAGTTCGTGATCGTCACGAACCAGGGCGGGCTCGGCGGCCCGACGTTCTCGCGCGAGGCGTTCGAGCGTGCCGATAAGTTCATGCTGGCGCAGTTCGCCTCGCAGGGCATTCGGTTCGCCGCCAACTTCGTGTGCCCTCACCTGCCCGAGGCCGGCTGCGCATGCCGCAAGCCCGGCATCGGCCTCGTGCGCGATTTTGTGAACGCGGAGCCGCTCGATCGCGAGCGCTCGGCAATGGTCGGCGATCGCGATGTGGACGTCGAGCTCGCGCGCAATCTTGGTATCCAGGGGTTCCAGCTCGGTTCCGCCGGCGCTGCCACATGGGACGAAGTTGTGCACGCGCTCGTCGATCGGCCACGAACCGCAACGGTGACACGCAAGACGAAGGAAACCGACATTCGGGTCAGCGTCGATCTCGACAGCGAGGCCGAACCGCGCGCGAAGACCGGCCTCGGCTTCTTCGATCACATGCTCGAGCAGCTCGGCAAGCACGGCGGCTTCAAGCTCGACGTGGAATGCCAGGGCGATCTTCAAATCGACGAGCACCACACCGTGGAAGACGTTGCGCTCGCGCTCGGTCAGGCGTTGCGCGAAGCGCTCGGCGACAAACGCGGCATTCAGCGCTACGGGTTCCTGCTGCCGATGGACGAGGCGGACGCCGAGGTTTCGATTGACCTCGGTGGCCGGCCGTTCCTCGTGTTCGAAGCGGCGTTTCCCCGCGACCGGGTGGGCGAGCTACCGACGGAGCTCGTGCCGCACTTTTTCCGCTCGCTGGCGGAAACGCTCGGCGCAGCGATCCACGTGCGGGTGCGCGGTGAGAACGCGCACCACATGGTCGAGGTGACGTTCAAAGCCGTCGCTCGCAGCCTGCGCCACGCGTTCATCCGGCGCGGCGATGAATTGCCCACCACCAAGGGGCAGCTGTAGTGCGTGGTGAGCCGGTCATCATTCCGTCCTGCGGGTCGAATCTAGCGTCCCTGCAGTTCGCGCTCGAGCGCCTCGGCGCGAACGTGCCGATGACGGAGGATCCGGAGCGGATTCGCGCCGCGAGCCACGTGATTTTGCCGGGCGTCGGTGCGGCGGGGCCCGGAATGGCGCGGCTTGCTGCGGCGGGCGTCGTCGATCTGATTCCGACGTTGACACAGCCGGTGCTCGGCATCTGCTTGGGCATGCAGCTCTTATTTGCACGCTCCGAGGAGGAAGACACGCCCTGTCTCGGGATCATCGACGCGCCCGTCCTGCGGATGCCGGCGAGCCCCGAGCTACCGGTGCCGCAGATGGGTTGGAACGAGCTCGAGCCGGTGGGCACGTCAGCGCTACTCAAAGACGTGCCACGCGGGGCTTACGCGTACTTCGTGCACAGCTATGCCGCGCCTCCTGGCGCTTACACGCGCGCGCTCACGGTCTATGGCGAGCCGTTCTCGGCCGTCGTCGAGCAAGGCAACTTCTTTGGCACTCAATTTCACCCCGAGCGCTCGTCGCGACTGGGTGCCCAGATACTCCGTAATTTTCTGAACATTAGTCTGTAACTAACTGTTGTATATGAGGCTGATACCCGCCATCGATCTTCGCGACGGCCGCTGCGTGCGTCTCTTCAAAGGCGACTTCGAGCAGGAGACCCGCTACGCCGTAGACCCGGTAGCGCTGGCCGGGCAGTACCGGGAGATCGGCGCCGAATGGCTGCATGTGGTCGATCTCGACGGCGCGAAGAGCGGCTCGCCCGTGAACCTGCCGTTGATCGAGCGTATGCGGGCGGCCGCGGGCGTCGACGTTCAATATGGCGGTGGCATTCGGACGTCGGCCAGCCTGGAACAGGCGCTGCGCGTGGTCACGCGGGCCGTCATCGGCAGCCTGGCCGTCACGGACCCCGCCACGGTCACGGAGTGGTTCACGGTCCATGGCCCAGAGCGGCTCGTATTGGCGCTCGATGTGCGGTTGGATGACGCGGGCACTCCCATGATCGCGACCCACGGCTGGACGCGTGCCTCGACATTGACGCTCGCGGCCGCGATTGAACGTTACGTGCCGGTCGGCTTGCGCCACGTGCTGTGCACGGACATCGATCGCGATGGCGCGTTGACGGGCCCGAACGTCGACCTGTATCGCGATTGCGCGGCGCGCTGGCCCGGTATCGAGTTTCAGGCGTCGGGCGGTGTGCGCAATGCCGCAGATCTCGCGGCGCTTTCCAAAGCGGGGGCCGCGGCCGCGGTGTCGGGCAAGGCGTTGCTCGAAGGCCGGCTCACGCCGGAGGAGATTCAGCCATTCTTACGCGGCGCATAATTCCCTGCCTCGACGTTCGCGACGGCGTCGTCGTCAAAGGCGTGCAGTTTCGCGATCACAAGGTCGTGGGCGACATCATGACGCTCGCCGCGCGGTATCGCGACGAAGGCGCGGACGAGCTCGTGTTCTACGACATCACCGCGAGCCCAGACCGGCGCACGGTCGATCGCACGTGGGTGAATCGCATTGCGGCCGTGCTCGACATTCCGTTCTGCGTAGCCGGTGGCATTCGCAGCGTCGCTGACGCCGAAGGCGTGTTGAATCTCGGCGCGGACAAGATCTCAGTAAACACTCCTGCGCTCGAGCGCCCGGAGCTGATCGACGAGCTCGTGCGCCGCTTCGGTTCGCAGTGCGTCGTGATCGGCGTCGACACGCTCGAGCGCGACGGCGACTATCACGTCTATCAATACACGGGCGACCCGAACCGTTCGCGCGCGGCCGATCGCCGCACCCTCGACTGGGTGCGCGAAGTGCAGGATCGTGGCGCGGGAGAGATCGTGCTGAACTGCATGAACCAGGACGGTGTTCGCAAAGGCTACGACGTGACACAGCTCGCCGCGGTACGGGCCGTGGCGCACGTGCCCCTAATCGCCTCGGGCGGCGCCGGCGCGATGCCGCACTTCAAGGACGTGTTCGAGAAGGCGCACGTCGACGGCGCGCTCGCCGCGAGCGTGTTTCATACGGCCGCGATCGACATCCGCGAGCTGAAGCAGTATTTGGCAGAGGCCGGTATCGCAATCCGGCCCGTCGCGTAGGAGAACGCCCGTGACTGACGTGGCATTTCTGGAACGGTTGCAGGCAGTGATCAAGCAGCGCATCGCAACGGCGCCCGCGAGCAGCTATACGGCCAAGCTCGCGGCTCAAGGCGTGCTGAAGGTGGCGCAGAAGGTGGGCGAGGAAGGCGTGGAACTCGCGCTTGCTGCGGCGGTGCAAGACAAGGTGCGAGTCACCGCGGAAGCTGCCGACCTTATCTACCATCTGCTGCTATTGCTCGAGCTGCGCGAGCTGTCGATAGGCGACGTCGTCGAGGAGCTCGAGCGCCGCCACACAGCGGTCTGATCGCCTTCGACGCGCGTGGCCCCGCGGGAGATCGAACAGCGCGCGACGGCTGCATCGACGCGCGGCCGTTCCGGTGCCACACTCTCAAGGCGCACGCGCCCTGTGTGCGATATAAGGGGGATCCATGCGCTCGGAACTTCGCTCTCGCGGCTTCTATCTGCACGCGTTCGGCGTGCTCGGCCTTTGCATCAGCACCCTCGTCGCAGCCCAGCAGCCAGCGGCGCCTCCCGCGCCCGACCGCGCTGCGGCCGAGCGAATCGCGGCTAACAACAAGCTGCCCGACCCTCCCGGCACCGGCCCCTACGCCGCGATGAAGGAAGAAGTCGCGTCACTGCCGAAGCACGTGGTCTACCGGCCGGCGAATCTCGCGTCGCTCAATGGTCGCAAGCTTGGCGTCGTGGCGTGGGGCAACGGCGGGTGCTCCGATGACGGCGCCAGCACGCGCTTCCATCTGCTCGAGCTCGCTTCGCACGGCTATCTCGTGATCGCGAGCGGCAAGATTCTGAGCGGGCCCGGAGCGCCGGCTGCGCAGCCGCAGGCGCAGACGCCGCCGAATCAGCCGCGAGCTCCGCGCACGCTGGCCGCGGACCTCACCACGGCGATCGATTGGGCGCTGGCCGAGAACACGCGTGCCGGTAGCCCGTACTTCGGCCGCATCGATCCCGCGCTCGTGGCGGTATCCGGTTGGAGCTGCGGTGGCCTGCAGGCGCTGGCGGCGGCCAAGGATCCGCGCGTGAAGACGGTCGTGATGCAGAACACAGGCGTGCTGAACGATGGGCCGAACACCACGATCCCAGGCATGGACCTCACCAAGGACGCGCTCGCGAATTTCCACACGCCAGTGCTCTACATCTTGGGCGGCCCGTCGGACATCGCATACAAGAACGGCATGGACGATTTTCAGCGCATCGCGAATTTGCCCGTCGCCGTCGCGAATCTACCGGTGGGACACGGCGGCACGTACCAGGAGCCGAACGGCGGCGCGGCCGCGCAGGTGGCCGTGAGCTGGCTCGAGTGGCAGCTACGCGGCGACGCCTCGGCTGCGCACCGATTCGTTGGCGACGACTGCGGGCTCTGCCGCGACTCGAGCTGGACGTTCGAGCGCAGGAATTTCCCGGCGGCTGCCGGTAAGCACTGAGCGCGCCGGCTTAGATCAGCACTTCGGGCGCCGGGTCGCGCAGGTTGTAGTGCGAGCTCATCGCGTAGCCGTACGCGCCGGCGTTCGCGATCAGCAGCACGTCGTTTTCCTTGGCCGGCGGCATCAGGCGATCGGAGCCCAAGCGGTCGCCGGTCTCGCAAATGGGCCCGACCACGTTCACGAGCTCCGTGCCCGGCTTGCCGAGGCGCGTGAGGTTCACGATGTCGTGGTACGCGCCGTATAGCGCCGGCCGGATCAGGCTGTTCATGCCCGTGCCGACGCCGACGTACTGAACGTCACCCTTACCCTTCGTCTGCGTGACGCGCGCGAGCAGCACGCCCGCCTGCGCCACGACGAAACGGCCGGGCTCGATCCAGAGCGAACGGCCGCCGCACACCTGTTTGATTTCGCCGAGCGCTTTGTCGAGTGCGCGAAGATCGAGGCCGGGCTGGCCTGTCTTCTCGGGCACGCCAAGGCCGCCGCCGACGTCGAGATAACGCACGTCGGGAAGGACGTCGAGCAGCTTCAACAGTTGCCGGCCCGTGTCGAGCCACGCTTCCGGCGTCAGCACGCCGCTGCCGGTGTGCGCGTGCAGCCCGACGACTCGCGCACCGGCTTTTTTCACGGCGTCCACGAGCTCGTCGATCTCGAACATCGGAATGCCGAACTTCGAATGCGCGCCGGCCGTGCGAACGTGCTCGTGGTGCCCACGTCCCTGGCCGGTGTCTATGCGGACGAAAACGTCCTTGCCCTTGAAGAGCTTCGCCCAGTTCTTCAGTGGGAATAGATTGTCGAGCGTGACCCACACGCCCTGCCCCAACGCTTGCTCGTATTCCGCACGGGGTGCGAAGTTTGGCGTGAACAGAATGCGCTTGCGGTCGAGACTCGGCAGCACCTCGAGCACGCGGGCGATCTCGCCGGGCGACACGCATTCCAGATTCAGGCCGCGGTCGTGCACGAGCTTCAGAATCTCGCGGTTCGAGTTGGCCTTCATCGCGTAGAAGACGGCATCGACGGACTTCAACGAGCGCAGTGCGGCGACGGCCGCCTCGATGCTCTCGCGGTCGTATACGTACGTGGCTTCGCGCGCAGCGCCAATTTCGAGCAGCTGTGCCTTCTTCTTGACCCACCATGGCTTCGGCACTGCCTTGGCCGGAGCGGCGCCGCCCTGGAGGCGCTCCCACGTCTCGCCGAACACGCCGCCCTCGAACTTGCTGACGAGCAGCCCGTGCAGATGCTGGACGAGCCGATACGCATTTTCGGAGTTCACGACGAACGTGAGATTCAAATCGTTCGCCGCTTGCGTGACGAGGTGGACCTGCTGCTCCTGGAACACTTCGAGCACCGGGGTGAGCTCGTGCAGGATGGTGCGGATGCGTTGGCCGACCAGCGTGACGGCGGCGCAGTCGCCGATGATCGTGACCTTGCAGAACTTGCGCAGATCGGTGGCCAGCGCCTCGATTGCACTGCGAGTGGTAACGTTTTGCGCCGTATCGATCGAGACCGTCACGTTGCTCTCGGACGTCGAGATCAGGTCCACCGAAATGCCGTGCTCACGGAAGATGTTGAACGCGTCGGCGAGGAAGCCGACCTGATGCCACATCTCCATCGACTCCATCGACACAAGCGTGATCCCTGAGCGATGCGAAATCGCCTTCAGCCGGGCCTGGTCGTCGCCGGGCGCGTTCGAGATGACGCTGCCCTCCCACTCCGGATGCGTCGTGCACTTCAGAAACAACGGAATGCCGGACGCGCGCACAGGCGAAATGCTGCGCGGATGCAGGATGCCGCCGCCCGCGGACGCGATCTCCTGGGCTTCCCTGTAGTGGAGACTCTTGATGAGCCGTGCCGATGGCACGGCCTTCGGATCGGCGCTGAAAAATCCAGGCGCATCGGTCCAGATCTCCAGCCTGCGGGCCTCGAGCTTGCCGGCGAGGTAAGCGCCGGTGGTGTCGGAGCCGCCACGGCCGAGTAACACAGTCTCGCCTTGCGCGTTGCGTGCGAGGAAGCCTTGCGACAGCACGATGCCCTTCATTCCGGCGAAGCGCTGCTGAAGCTCCTTGTCGGGCGAGAAGTCGCAGCGGGCAGACAAATAGCGAGCTGTCTCGGTCTGATCCCGCAGCGTAGAGCTTTCGAGGTAGTCGCGGATGTCGTGCCACGCGACATCTAGACCGGTCGATCGCAGATACGCGACACCTAGCTCGGTGGCGGCGAGTTCGCCGTTCGCAAGCACGCGGGCGTGCACTCGCGGGCTGACCTCGCCCACGAGCTTCACGCCGGCAATCACCTGCGCCAGAGTGCGGAAACGTTCGTCGAATATCGACGTGTCCACGCCGAGTTCTTTGGCCAGCGTGTCGTGTTGCGCGCGAATCTTGGCGAGCCGCTCTTCTGTATCGCCGCTCGACACGGCGGCATCCAGCAATGCGATGAGCGCGTTCGACACGCCCACGAGGGCCGAGTGCACGATTACGGGCCTCACACCTTCGGCGACCCGCT
The DNA here is from genome assembly GCA_003155415.1 of Gammaproteobacteria bacterium. Classification (GTDB taxonomy): domain Bacteria; phylum Pseudomonadota; class Gammaproteobacteria; order Steroidobacterales; family Rariloculaceae; genus FEN-1219. The sequence continues at coordinate 12,460 of PMCP01000034.1, forward strand.
CGCGGATGAGTTTCGCGACGATGGCCCAGTTGTCCGCCGTGGACACGCTGCGTCCGCCGAACTTCATCACGACCCACGGTGAGTCGGGGTACGGAGTATCGACGGCTTGGCTTACGCCGAGCGCTGGAACTGCTGACATCTCAAGCCTCTACTAAACGAGATTCAAATCGGTGACCGCACCCACCGAGGCCGAGCTGACCAGATGGGCATATTTCGCTAGCAACCCACGTTCGGCTTTGGGTGCCGGCGGATGCCAGGCGCGCAGCCGCTGCTCGATCGTCTCGCGCGAGAGACCTAAGTCGATTGTCTTGGTCGTTGCATCGATGACGATGGGGTCGCCGTCTTGCACGATCGCGATCGGTCCGCCGACCGCAGCTTCGGGTGTGACATGCCCCACGACGAAACCGTGGCTGCCGCCGGAGAAGCGGCCGTCCGTGATCAGTGCGACTTTGTCGCCGAGGCCGCGCCCGATGATCGCTCCTGTAGGGCTCAGCATCTCGGGCATTCCGGGAGCGCCCTTCGGCCCTTCGTAACGGATGACAACCACGTCGCCCGCGACGACGACGCCGTCGAGAATGGCACGCAGAGCCAGATGCTCGTCGTCGAAGACCTTTGCTCGGCCCGCAAACCGCAGGCCCTCCTTGCCGGAGACCTTCGCAACAGCGCCTTCGGGCGCGAGGCTGCCGCGCAGAATGGCGAGATGGCTCTGCGCCTTGATGGGGTTCGCGAGCGTACGAACGATCGGTTGCCCGGCCGGATACTGCCCGACAGCCGCGAGGTTCTCCGCAACCGTTTTGCCCGTGACGGTCAGGCAGCCGCCGTGCAACAGGCCCGCGTCCAACAACATCTTCTGCAGAGGCTGAATGCCTCCGATCCGGATCAGCTCGGACATCAGGTATCGGCCGCTCGGGCGCAAGTCCGCCAGCACCGGGGTTCGATCGCCGATGCGAGAGAAATCGTCGAGCGTGAGATCGACTCTTGCATCGTGGGCGATTGCGAGCAGATGCAGCACCGCATTCGTCGAGCCACCGAGCGCGATTACCGTGGTGATCGCGTTCTCGAACGCCTCCTTCGAGAGAATGTCCGACGGCTTGATGCCGCGCTTGATCAGCGCGACGACGGCTTCGCCTGCACGTCGGCAGTCGTCGTGCTTGGCGGTCGACACCGCCTCCTGCGCGGAGCTGTTCGCGAGGCTGAGCCCCAGCGCTTCGATCGCCGAGGCCATCGTGTTCGCGGTGTACATCCCGGCGCAGGAGCCGGCCCCGGGAATCGCCGTGGATTCGACTTCCTTGAGCTCACGGTCGTCTATCTTGCCTGCGGCGTGGCTACCGACCGCTTCGAACACGGAGATGATGTCGCGGTCCTTGAGGCCCGGCTTAATGGTGCCGCCGTAGACGAAGACCGCGGGACGGTCGAGGCGCGCCATCGCCATGGCGCAGCCCGGCATGTTTTTGTCGCAACCGCCGATGGCCACGAACCCGTCGAATCCCTCGCCCGCGACCACAGCCTCGATCGAATCCGCGATGACTTCGCGCGAGACGAGCGAATAGCGCATGCCCGGCGCACCGTTCGAAATACCGTCGGACACGGTGATGGTATTGAACACCAGGCTCTTTCCGCCCGCGGAGTCGGCTCCTGCGGCCGCGTCGCGTGCCAGCGTGTCGATGTGCATGTTGCACGGCGTCAGGTTGCTCCAGGTGGACGCGATCCCGACCTGCGGCTTCGCGAAATCTGCGTCATTGAAGCCGACGGCGCGAAGCATTGAGCGCGCGGGCGCTCTCGCCGCGCCATCGACGACCACGCGGGAGTAACGGCGTGGATCGGGAGTTGAGTCGTCCTGGTTAGCCATCGTTCAGTGCCGAAGCCGCATTTTTGCGAGCCCGCGATTATGGCGGCGTGGTTACCATGGGGCAACCGCCGGAGCCGCCCTCAGACACGCCGAATCGCATCCCGCGTCCCTGACGCCCGGGGTGGGTTTCACCCAGCCAAGCCTCGGTCCGCCGAAGCGGGCTCGACTCGCTGACGCGCCTGCCGCCGTTCGAAAATAAGGTTGCTAGAACAGCCGAGTACGACTTCTTCTCCGAGTTACGCCTGAATAGTTGTATGATCGTTGCCGCAGCCCTTTCAGGTCGTTGCTAACCGATGGATCCTCGGGATTCGGGAATCTTCAGGCAGTCCAGCGTCGTCGGTTATTCGGACGCCTTGTCCGCCATTACCGAAGACATGAGCTTGAAGGAGCGCAGCGACCTGATCATGCTCGACCGCGCTTTGCACGAGCACTGGGGACTGGGCCAGAACGTCATCCTGAACTGGTGCTCCGAAGGCGACGGTCTCTCGCTGATCGTGATCCCCCACTACGGCGTCGCCGAATACTCCAGCCGCGACGGCGAGCCCCTAGGAATGGGCAGTGGTGACGTACCGCGGCCGAAGCAGGACTTCTTCCAGGCGCTGTTATCCAGCAGGCGTTGCCTGACACCGGCGCAACTGCACAAAGTCGGCAGGCTGCTCGGTGTGGAACCCACTCACGTCACGCTGCGAGAGCCGTTGAAGAATACGGCTCCGCAGATCGAGATCATCGAGAAGATGGTCAAGCGCTACAGCATCAGCTACGTGCCGAACCGCGGCGTGTGCCTGTTCGACATCGTGGGGTTCAGTCTGCTCACCCCGTTCGAGCAGATGATGCAGCTGAACAGCCTTTCCTACTCGCTGAACTCGGCGCAGAGCCGGCTGCTGACGAAGCGTATCGGCGTCGACTTCTCGCGCACCACGACGGGCGACGGGTTCTACATCTGGAATCGCGACCTGTCGCTCGACGGCAACGTCAACCTGTATCACTTCATGCAACTTGTACTGGCCGACAACGCCATCGCGCACAAGAAGACCCGCCGCAACGGCGTACCGCGGCTGCGCGCGTGCTTCCACGTCGGTAGCAGCTACGAATTCCAACAGGCCGAAGGCTTGAACCCCACGCTGTACAACTACATCGTCGGTGACGTCACGGTCGATCTGGCACGCATGATCGAACGTGCGATGCCAGGGCAGGTTTTCGTAGGCGAATTTCGTGCGGGAATGCTTACAGCAGAGTCCGACGGCGGGGAGATGGCCGTTGTCGACTCAATCGACTTCGTGGACCTCGCAACGCGTAAAGTCGAGCAGCTGGCCGGGATCGAGTTGTCCGGCGAACGCGTAGACGCGATTCGCAGTTACCTCACGGGGTCGAAGCTCACGAGCGGCGAATTTAGCGTACGGCGCATCACGATCAACGACAAGCACGGCATTTCGCGGCGTGTGTACAACGCGAAGGTCAACATCTATAGGCATAGTGCCGAGCCTATACTTCTCGGCATCGAAGACCGCGCACTCGAGAGCACCGGCGTTGCTCTTAGCGGCGGTGACGCAGTGGCGCCGGCGCCCGCGTTGCTGCCGTTGCCGGCCTAGGTCAGGTCGAGCCGGAACGCAGCGCTGGAACCGTCGTCACCATCAGCGTGCTGTCCCCGTCGGTGTCAGATGCGGCCCCTGGCGAAACCTGGAGCCTGACGCCGTTCGGACCTGCAAAACGCATTTGGTGCTGTCCCACAGCGATCAAGTCGCCGTCGCGGAGCCGGTGCTCTCGCACGCGGCGCCCGTTCACGAAACAGCCATTCGTGCTGCTGAGATCGATCAGCAACCAGCCCTCGGTCGTTTCCATGAACAGGTTCTGGAAGCGGCTTACGTAACGGCTGTCGAGGCTGATGTCGCAGCTGTCGTCGCGGCCAAGCACCATGCGTGGACGATTCAACGCGACCTCGGCGACGATCGATTTACCGCTGGACACGATCAGTCGTGCGGCCTCGATTCGCAATGGGCCGGGATCGCTCAGGTGGACGGCCGCTGGCGACAAGGCCTCGTCCGTGGGTTGCATCCAAGCTGAGGCGTCGTAGCGCAAGTTCAGCGCCATGCCGACCTCTTTCAACAGCGCGCGCGTAACGCGCGGCTGGCGATTGCCTCCCGTCGAACGCGCCGCCACGGCGTCGAGAGCTGCACAGCACAGAGAATTGATGTCGCCCACGACACCCTGTGTAAACGCCTGGACGTCGACGATCGCGTCGTCGGGCATGAGTTCTTCTGCCCAGTCGCAGCCGGCCCCACGCAAGCAGGTACGCACATAGGCGCGTGTCTCGTCGAGCGTCAATCCTGAAAGGCGCTGATGAGCAGCGCGCGCCCACGGTCCGCCCTCGTACTGGGGCATTAGATTAGCTACGAGCTCTTCGTTACGCGTGAGGGCGAGAAAGAAGACGATGGGCTTGTTACGTAGCCGCAGCTGGGCTAGCCACTCGAGCTCGCGCAGCACCGGTGCCGAGAAGCGTTCGAGTGCGTCGGCAACGACATAGCAGAAACGTCCATGCGCGGCCTGGTGTCGCAGGAATACTTCGAGGATGTGCCGCAGCTCCTTCGCTTCGCCTTCGACGGTGCCGGGGCCGACGTCGATGAGCAGCTTTTGGAGCAATTGCTCGCGCGTCTCACAAGAAGGGTCGATCCAGGTGACCGAGAGGTTGCGCAGCTGAGCGAAGCGGTGCCGCGTCAGCGTTCCCTTGCCCGCACCGGCCGGGCCGCTGAGAAACAGGCAGTAGATCTGCTTATTGATCAGGTCTTCAAGCTTGAGAGCCGCGTACCGCATCGAGTGCGATGCGAACACCGGCCGTGCCGCATCGGCCGCGAACGGGTTGCTTTCCAGCTTGTACTGCTCGAGGAACAAGGCGCGACGACCCCGTGAGGGAATAGTTGTTATTTGGCGTCACCATACAGCGCGTGACCGGCCAGCACTAGGGGCCGACCGGGCCCTCCAGCGCGGCCTGTCTCTTATCAAGTCACTCGAGAAGTGATTTTCAGAACGCTGGTGCGAAAGGGATTTTCTCCGCGGCTCCAGGCTCGACGTGCAGGCGCGTGCGCCAGAAAATCATGAACGGGTGCGGAAGGAATCGCTGTGCCGCGGTGAAGTGAGCGGCGCCCGGAGAAGCGCTCGACTGCCGCGCGTCTTCAGGTTGCTATGTTCAAATTGGTCGGGGCGACAGGATTTGAACCTGCGACCCCTTGCACCCCATGCAAGTGCGCTACCAGGCTGCGCCACGCCCCGACCGAGGCGGCAAGTGTAACGGCAAAGGGTAGCCGGCGGGTATCGCCTGAGCGCCTCGGCAGCAGGCGCGCTAGCGGCGCAGGAGCTTCAGGACGTCTTCGAGCTCGGCCCGGACTTGGCGAATGATCTGCTGGCTCTGGCTCGTGTCGCTTCGGGCCTCGTCGCCCATGAGGCGTTGGCGCGCGCCCCCGATCGTGAAGCCTTCTTCGTAGAGCAGGCTTCGAATCTGCCGAATGACGAGCACGTCCTGGCGTTGATAGTAGCGGCGGTTGCCTCGGCGCTTGACCGGCTTGAGCTGCGGAAACTCCTGCTCCCAGTAGCGGAGCACGTGGGGCTTCACGCCGCACAGCTCGCTGACTTCACCGATGGTGAAATAGCGCTTACCCGGAATCGGCGGGAGTTCGGAGTTATTCCCTGGTTCCAGCATAGGCTTCGACTCGCGCTTTTAGTTTTTGGCCCGGGCGAAATGTCACGACGCGGCGAGCGGTGATTGGAATCTCCTCGCCCGTCTTCGGATTTCGTCCTGGCCGTTTGTTTTTATCACGCAAATCGAAGTTTCCGAATCCGGAAAGCTTGACTTGTTCNNTCGTTGAACAACGACTCGGCCATGTCCGCTTTCGTCAGTGCCATATTCGTGGTTCGGCGTCCGATTACTGTTAAGTTCTTATTGTCGCTCCGAACTCACGCTCCAACTGGAGCATGACTGAGCGCATCGTTTTATCGGCGTCCTCGTCAGTAAGGGTGCGTGAGACGTCCTGCAAAATCAAGCCTAACGCTACGCTTTTTCGCCTTGTATCTACACCCTTGCCGCGGTATACGTCGAAAACCACCACATGTTGTAGCAGCGCTCCGGCAGAGCGCGCCGCTGCTTGCCGAAGCGCTTCCGCGGACACGGCTTCATCGACCACGACCGCGAGATCGCGTCGGATCGAGGGGAAACGAGAATAACTTCGAAACGCCGGAACACGCGCGGCAAACGTATCGTCGAGCCGCAATACGAACAGCACTGCGCTCTGCTTCTTGTCGAGTCGTGGCTGCAGATCCGGGTGCAGCACGCCGAGCCAACCGACGGTTTTTTCGCCGAGCACGATCCTCGCCGTGCGTCCGGGGCATAACGCGGGGTGATCCGCTGCCTCGAAGCGAAACTCCTTGCCGCGTCCCGTCAGTTGCAACAGTGCCTCGACATCGCCTTTCACGTCGAAGAAATCCACGTCCGGCGCAGCGCCGTCCCAGTGCTCGGGACCGCGGCCCCCTGCTGCGAGCCCGGCCAACACGGTGCTCTGCTCCACCCCGGCCCCACTCCCGGCGAACTCCGGCCCGATCTCGAACAGCTTCAGGCGCTGCCGCTGGTGACTCAGGTTCAAACGCGCTGCGTTCAGGAGCCCGGGCCACAACGATCGACGTAGCACGGCCATATCGTTCGCTATCGGATTCGCGAGCGCGATCGGTTCGGTGCCAGGGTTTATGGCGGCCCCGAATTCGGCGTCGATGAAGCTGTAGGTGATCGCTTCCGAGTAGCCTCGCGCGACGAGCACATCGGCCAGCCGATCGGCGGGAACGCTGAGTTCGGTCGCCACGCCCAGGCGCTCCGTCGCGAGCGCCGGCGTGGCGGGAATCCGGTCGTACCCCACCATGCGCCCGACTTCCTCGATCAGGTCTTCCTCGATCGTGATGTCGAATCTGAACGGCGGTGGCACGATCTGCCAACCGTCGTTACGAGCGGTCACCTGCATGCCGAGGCGTGTCAGAAGGTCCGAGACCTGTGCTTCGGATACCGCGAGGCCGAGCACCGCGTCGAGACGCTGCCGGCGCAGCGCAACCGCAGGCCGTTGCGGGAGGTCTACGGCGCGCTCGGCAATCGTCAGCGGGCCGACGTTGCCGCCGCAGATCGACAGCAACAGCTCCGTGGCGCGCTCGATGCCACGGCGTTGGGCCGACGGATCGACGCCCCGCTCGAATCGCATCGATGCGTCGGTGTGCATACCGAACCGCCGCGCACGACCCGCGATCGCGGCCGGGGAAAAGAACGCCGCTTCGAGAAACACATCGGTCGTCGTGTCGCTGACAGCCGTGGACTGGCCGCCCATGATGCCCGCGAGACCCACGGCACCACGGCCGTCGGCGATCACGAGAATGTCTGGGCCGAGCTCGACTGCGCGACCGTCGAGCAATGTCAACGCTTCACCCTGGGTGGCCAAGCGCACATCGATGCCTTTGTCGAGCTTGCGGAGGTCGTACGCGTGCAGCGGCTGGCCAAGCTCGAGCATGACGTAGTTCGTGACGTCCACGATCGGCTGGATCGGCCGCAGACCGGCGCGTCGCAGTCGCTCGCGCATCCACAGAGGGGTTTTCGCACTCGTGGACAATCCGCGCATGACGCGCCCTACGAAGCGTGGGCAACTGGCGCCGGCGCTCAGCGCGACGGGCAGACGATCCGTGATGCTCGGCGCTGCCGGCGTAGGGGCCGGCTCGGCCAAGGCCTTGCCGCGCTTTGCCGCGAGCTCGCGTGCGATTCCGAGCACGCTGAAGCAGTCGCCGCGATTCGCAGTGACATTGATTTCGAAGCTCGCGTCATCCAGGCGCAAGTAATCGACGATCGACGCACCCACGGGCGCGTCGGCATCCAGCAGCAACAGGCCGTTCGTGTCGTCCACGATCGCCAGTTCCTTGGCGGAGCACAGCATGCCGTGGGATTTCACGCCGCGCAGCTCGGCGGCACCAATGGCTTTTCCGCCGGGTAACGTGGCGCCTACACGGGCGAGTGGCACTTTGATGCCAGTCGCCACGTTCGACGCGCCACACACGATCTGGTGACGATCCGCACCGTCAGCCACGATGCACACTGAAAGCCGGTCGGCGTTCGGATGCCGTTCGACGCTCAGGACTTCCGCTACGACGACTCCGTCGAGTGCCGTGCTGGTGCGTTCCACGGCTTCGACTTCGAGGCCGGCGGTGGTGAGGTCAGCCGCAATCTGACCGGTGTCGCTATCGAGCTCGACGAAGTCGCGAAGCCAATCGAGGGTTACTCGCATGGGGTGGCCTCAGTCGAACTGCTCGAGGAAGCGCAGATCGTTCTCGAAGAACGCGCGCAGATCGTCGACGCCATAGCGCAGCATCGTGAGCCGCTCGACGCCCATGCCGAACGCGTAGCCCGTGAATTCCGTCGGGTCTAGCCCCACGTTGCGCAACACATTCGGATGCACCATGCCGCAGCCCAAGATCTCGAGCCAGCGTCCGGATTCCGCAAGCACATCGACTTCGGCCGACGGTTCCGTGAACGGAAAGTACGACGGACGGAAGCGCAGTTGCACCTCGCGCTCGAAGAATTTCGAGACGAAGTCGTACAGCAGAGCTTTCAAATTCGCGAAGCTGATGTTGCGGTCGATCACGAGCCCCTCGACCTGCGTGAACATCGGCGTGTGCGTCAGATCCGAGTCGCGACGATACACACGCCCCGGCGCGATCAACCGAATCGGCGCGCCGTGCTCGCGCAGCGCGCGAATTTGCACTGGCGAGGTGTGCGTGCGCAGAAGAAGGCCCGAGCGTAGATAGAACGTGTCGTGCATCGCTCGCGCAGGATGGTCGTCGGGGATGTTCAGCGCCGTGAAGTTGTGGAAGTCGTCCTCCACCTCGGGGCCTGTATGCACATCGAAGCCTGCGTGCGCGAGTATCCCGACCATGCGTCGTAGCGTGCGCGTGACGGGGTGCAAGCGTCCCGGCGCCTCGCCTCTTCCCGGCAACGTCACGTCGATAGCCTCTGCCGCGAGCTGCGCAGCCACGCGACTTGCATCGAGCGTTGCACGCCGCGCCTCGATGGCCGCTTCGAGCGTTCCCTTCGCCGTGTTGATGGCCTGGCCCGCGGCGCGGATTTGATCCGGCGGTAGCTTGCCAAGCTCGCGAAGCTGCGCCGTGAACAGACCCTTCTTGCCGAGGAACTGGACGCGCACGGCGTCGAGCGCAGCCAAGTCTTCGGCTACGCTGACAGCCGCTTCGGCCTGGCCCAGCAGCTCTGCGACGCCGGTCACCGGCTGTTACCCATCGAGGGGGAAACTACTTCGCGCCTGCGAGGGCCTCG
>PMCP01000106.1 GCA_003155415.1 Gammaproteobacteria bacterium
GCGCGTTGTCGTTCATCGCGGGCGGCGGCTGCGCCCGTCGAGTGCCCCTCCCGGGACACGCCGGAAATCGCATCCTGCGGCTCGGCTGCGCATCCCTGTGCGCAGACGGTCCCGGGAGGGCCCTCACACGACGGTGCCGCCCTGATGCGCATTGCCGGCGGCGCTACCTCACCGCGCGCGTTGCGATGGTTACCGCTGTCACGGATAGTGCGGTGATGAGCAATCGATTAGACGAAGAGACGAGTCCGTACTTGCGGCAGCACGCCGCGAACCCCGTGCAGTGGCAGCCGTGGGACGNNGCGCACGAGAGCTTCGAGGACGCCGAAACCGCGCGCCTCATGAACGAGTTGTACGTGAACATCAAGGTCGATCGCGAAGAGCGCCCCGATCTCGACAAGATCTACCAGACCGCGCATCACCTCTACACCGGCCGCGCCGGTGGCTGGCCACTCACCGTGTTTCTCACGCCCGACACGCACCTTCCGATCTTCACCGGCACCTACTTTCCGAAGGACCGCCGGTACGGCATGCCAGCGTTTCGGGAGGTGCTCGCGGCCGTCGACGGTTACTTCCGCACCCAGGGCGACGAGATTCGCCGCCGTGGCGCGGGCCTTATCGATGCGCTGGACCAGGCCGACACGCACAGCGGCGACGATTTCGGTGCGCTCACGCGCGAGCCGCTGCTGAACGCGCGCGCAAGACTCGAGCGGAGCTTCGACGACGAGCACGGCGGCTTTGGCGACGCGCCCAAGTTTCCGCACCCGAGCAACCTCGATCTCTTGCTCGCGCACTGGCACTCGAGTCTCCGAAAAGAGCCCGACGAGCGCGCGCTCGCGATGGTGACGCATACGCTGAACTGCATGGCCGAAGGCGGGTTGTACGACCAGCTCGGCGGCGGGTTCTATCGATACAGCGTCGATCGAGAGTGGGCCATCCCGCATTTCGAGAAGATGCTGTACGANNCTGCTCGCCGTGTACGCGAACGCGTACGCCGCGACCCGCGCACCTTTGTACGCACGCGTGGCGGCCGAAACGGCCGACTGGGTGCGGCGCGACATGCAGGACGCGCGCGGAGGCTACTACTCGACGCTCGATGCCGACTCCGAGCACGAGGAAGGCAAGTTTTACGTGTGGACACCGGCCGACTTCGGCGCGCTGTTGGCGCCCGAGGAAAGCAGAGTCGCGCAGTTGGCCTACGGTCTTGATCGGCCACCCAACTTCGAGGGCAAATACTGGCATTTGCACGCGGCGGCGCCTGCGGCGGAAGCGGACGCAGCCACGCTCGCGAGCGCGCGTACGAAGCTGCTCACGGCGCGCGAGAAACGCGTGTGGCCGGGCCGCGACGATAAGCTGCTCGTCAGTTGGAACGGCCTCATGATCGGCGCGATGGCACGCGCAGCGCGCGTGCTCGGCCGCCCGGACCTCGCCGAATCGGCCACTCGTGCCGTCGACTTTATTCGCGCGGAGCTGTGGTCCGATGGCCGCCTGAAGGCCACGTACAAGGACGGCCGCGCACGGCTCGCCGGCTATCTCGACGACTACGCGTTCCTCGCGCACGGGCTGCTCGAACTCTTGCAATGCAGGTGGCGCAGCAGCGATCTCACGTTCGCGTGCGAGCTCGTCGATGTGCTGCTCGCGCACTTCGCGGACGAGCGCGGCGGCTTCTTCTTCACCGCCGACGATCACGAGCAGCTGATCCACAAGCCGAAGCCCTTTGCCGACGAAGCGGTGCCGGCCGGCAACGGCGTCATCGCCGTCACCCTGGTGCAGCTCGGTCACCTGCTCGGCGAACAGCGCTACCTGGACGCGGCCGACACTACGGTGCGCGCTGCGCTGCACGCGGTCGACCGCTACCCAGAAGGCCACGCCACGCTGCTGCGCGCGCTCGACGAGCTCCTCACTCCTCCAGCACTCATCGTAGTGCGCGGCACGCCGGTCGAGCTCACCGCCTGGCAACCCACTCTCGACGCCGGCTACCACCCCCACCGCCTAGCCTTCGCAATCCCCAACGACGCGCAGCTGCCCGGCCTCTTGGCAGAGCGCGCTCCGCGCTCGACACCCGTCGCCTACATCTGCACCGGCATGACCTGCCGCGCGCCCATCACCGCACTCCCCGAGCTGAAGGCTGCGCTGGCGTAGCCGGAACCAGGCTTTGCGCATCGCCTAGCGAGCGGTGTATTTCTCTCGGCTGTGAACGGCGATCGGCGCGCCGGCGGGTCCGACGAAATCGATGGGGACGGAGACGAGCGCACCGCCGCGGTTGCGCTGCACCACGAAGTGCAGGTGCGGCCCCGTCGTGAATCCGGTGTTGCCCGAGTCCGCGAGGTATTCGCCGCGCGCCACGTGCTGCCCCGGCACCACGCGAATCGTGTTCCAGTTCAGGTGCCCGTACAGCGTCATGGTGCCGTCGTCGTGCAGCACGCGTACAACGTTCGCGCGTGCCCCATCTTTTTTCAAATCCGTGCCGTGCTCGAAGAAATCGCTGGCCACTTCGATTACCACGCCCTCGCGCGCGGCAAACACGTGGGTGCCCACCGGCATCACGAAGTCGATCGCGTACTGGCTCGAAGGATCGCCGTGCGTGAAGACGTCCGGGAACGCTTGCGACACGTACACGGTGCTCGAGAGCGCGAACGGCAACCGATACGGCTGCCGCGGACGGTGCTCGGCACCCGGCTCGCCCGGCAGGGACTGGAATTCGTACTCGAACTTGATTTCCTCGTTCTGCACAGCCTTGGTGACGACGAGCAGCTCGGTCTCACTGCGCGGCGGCAGTGTCTTGAAGCCATCGTGTGGCGTGCCCGAGGAGACGTTCTGCATCTGTGACAGCCGATACGCGAGCTGAATCGGCGCATAGAACGTGTTCTGCGCAATCAGGCTGATTCCGGCGTCGCCTGTGCGCTGGAACAGCCGCACCTCGGGCGGATCGAACCGCTTCGTGAGCTTCGACTCGTCGTAGGGCTGCGTGGAGTCCGGCTTGCGATCCGTGTATACCCAGACGCCGTTCGCGTCCTGATACTTGAAAAGTTTTTGGCCCTCCGCCGTGGGCGTGAGCACGAGCGACACCAGGGCGAACGACGCGCCGAGAGCCCGAGCGACTGCGAAGACGGCGCTACGCATTCGAATCCGCGCTAGATCCGGAGGATCGCCCACTTTGCCCCGCACCCTGTCACCGGCCAAGGACGCCGGTCACAGGCCCTCGCAACGCAAAGCGCGGCGCGGAGCTTAATGGCGGTGATCGACCTCGTCGACCGTGGCCTGGCCCGACCAGCGCGCGCGCAAATGCGCCCACGACATGCCGGCCGCCAGGATCGCGGCGAGCAGCACGAGCACGATCCAGGCGATCAGCTTCGTGCTATCCGTGCTCACGAGGTTGTAGTAGATCAGGATCCAGAGCACGACGACGGCCAGCGCCGAGCAGAGCACGATGCCCAGCATGCCAAGCGAGCGCGCGGTGGTGCGTACGAAGAAGATCCAACCCATGAGCATGATGATGCCGGCGAATGCCACGAGCGGGCCCGTGTCACGCCACCGCTGCATCGCCCACTCAACGTAGTTGAACTGCGTGGGATTCCAGGTGAGGCACACGAGCGCAAACGCAAACACGAAGCGCAGACCGATGCCACCCAGGCCGATACCGCCGGACTCTTTCGCCACGTAACCCCCTCGTCAGACGCTCGTTCTTGTTACTTGAGCTCGAGACGGCGCCAGTCAAAGCCGTCGCGTCGCAACTCGTAGCTCGGCCAGTACACCGGATCGAGCTTCATCGTGATGACTTCGGGAACGTCGTTGAAGGACATCGTGTTGAGCCGCACCGAATCCTTGCCGGCGACGGCGTTTGCCGCTTTCACGAACGAATCCAGGTCCGGCGTCGGCTCTCCGTCGACGGCCACGACACGGCGGCCTGCGAACAGGCCCGCGCGACTCGCCGGCGAGCCGAAGTTGAAGTAGCTGATGTACACACCGTTCAATGCCACACCGCGCTGCACGGCGAGCTCGCGATGCGGTGCTTGCACGAGTGCGCCCGCCCAGCTCACCACACGCTCGATGCCGAGGCCGTCGAGAGAAACCGTATTCACGTGGCCCGCGACTTCCTTGCCGTTGCGCAGCACCGTGACCTCGACGTTCGGCTGTTGCGCGGCCACCTCGACCTCGCGGAACGTGTTCGCGAGCTTGCCGTCGATGCTAAGCAGCAAATCGCCAGCCTTGAAGAAATCGGAAGCGGGCGAGCCGCCAACAGTGGTCGAGACGGCCAGGACTTCACGCTTTTCGGGGTTGTGCGCCTCGTAGCGCGTGACCCACGCTTCGGGCAGGTCCACCTTGCGCGCAGTCGCGAGCGGCATCTGCGCCCACTCGACTTCGATCGAACGCAGCGACTGAGCGCGGCGCATGCCTTCGAGCATGTCGACGATGACGTCGGACTGGATGCCCATGTTGACCTGCGTCAGATCGCGACCGGTTTGGTACGCGAAGCTGGCCCACATGCCGAGCACACGGCCCTGGAAATCGACCAGCGCGCCGTCGAAATCACCCGGCCCGTTCACGAGCGACACGGCGTCCAAGTTGGTGTCGCGAAAGCGTAGCGTGCGCGACAACGGGAACGCGGCAGCCGCGACGCTGGCCACGGCGCTCGATTGCGACTGCGTGCGGAAGTCGGGGCTCAAGCCCACAACGGCGACCTGCTGACCGGCCACGATGGGCTTCGTCACGAACGTGGCGCTCTTCACAGGCGTGTTGCCGAGCAGCTTCGGATCGTAGGAGACGACCGCGAGGTTGTGCAGCGGGTGGATGTACTCCACGCGGCCCGGGATCTCGATGGTGCCCGCGAACGTGAGCCGCACGTCGCCCATGGCGACCGGCACGGTGTTGCGATCGACGATGATCCAGCCGCGCGCAGCGTCGGCGACGAGGCCGGTGCCGTAGTAGTAGCGATCGGCAACGCCCGACACGGTGTACGGCATGTCGAAATTCACGAGCACAAGCGACGGCGAGACCGCCTGCACGTGCTTCTCGCCCTGGCGGGGGAACGTGGTGCCCGCGCTCGCCGTGAGCGCCTCGCGCGGCGGGCTCGCTTCGAGCGTAGCGCAGGGCCAGATTCCCTGGGTATCGTCGCGATGGCAGCGGCGCGCCGGGAACCAGCTGCGATCGTTCTTCACGATGCGCTGGCGTTCGTTCTGCGGCTCCTCGAACGTTACGAAGCGCACGGTCATCTGGCTGTCGGCCGGCGCGGCTTCGATCACGCGCTCGAAGTCGTTCAAATCGTTGACGGGCTTGCCGTCGACGGCCGTCACGATGCTGCCGCGCGGAATCGCGGCTTTGCCGAACACGTAGCCCGGATTCGCGACGTACACGCCGGCCACCGGGCGATAGAAATGCCGTGCCTGCTGGTACGACAGCTTGTGGAACACGCCGTCGCCGTACTCGACATATTCGTCGGGCGTGATGTCGTTCAGGTTCGTCACGGGGAGCGATCGATCGAGATGCTGCCCGCCCCGTTCGATCACAATTTTGATCTCGTGGCCGACGGCATCGTCGAGCGCCGCCGCGAGCGGCACGAACTCGGCAATCAGTTTGCCGCCGATCTCGATCAGGATATCGCCAGGCTCCAGCGCGCTCGCGGCCGGCGACTTCGGAATGACCTGCTCGACAACGAGCATGCCGGTCTGCTTGGGGTACTCCTTACGCACGCGGGCTTCGGTATCGCGCGACAAACCCAGGCGTCGCAGCTCCGCAAACGGCTTGTGCACGAACTCGGTCTGGAGCTCGCCCCGCGGCACCGGTTGGCCGGCGCGGATCTTCGCGAGCGCCACCTGCACGCGATCGAGCGGCAGGAAGAAGCTCGACGCCGCCTGAGTGTTCGCGCCCGCGTTCAATGCGACGACGCGGCCTTCAATGTCGACGACGGGCGAACCCGATGAGCCGCCCGACGTGCCGGACGCCGCCTGCAAATAGAACGTATTGAAGTCGTTGTAGTTTCCGCGGCCGTAGTTCGGCGCCTGGCGGTCCAGCCGCGCGATAGTGCCCGCGAGAATCGACAGCTGCTCACCTGCATCGTTGCCTACGACGCGGATGTCGCGGCCGATCTGCGCGGCTTCCGGCACGAGCTTGAGCTCGGTCGGCTTCATGAATTGGAGCTTCTTCGGGTCGTAACGGAAAAAACCGAAGTCGTGGATCGGATCGCGATACACCGGGATCAGATCTACTTCTTCCTGGTTCAAGAACACGGCCTGCGCGCGGACTGGGCCCGGTGTCACGACGTGGCGGTTCGTGAGAATGAGCCCGTGCTCCGCATCCACGACGAAGCCCGTGGCTTGCGCCGACGAGTTGCGTTCGGTGTCGAACGCGCGCGTGCTATCGATTTGTATAGATACGACACCGGAAGCAATGCGCTCCAGCGTCTTATTCCAGGTGGGTTCTTGTGCTGCAAGCGGGCGTCCGCAAAGCGCGGCGGCCGTCAGCAGCACGCCGAGCAGCAGAGCTCTAATGTGCATCATGATCGTCGATTCTATGCTTGCGACTCTGCGTGTGACCAGCGGCGGCGGTTTTCGCTCCCCGCCGTGAGCCCCAGCGCCTGCTGCATGAGTAGCCGTTTTGCCGGCGAGGTGGCGTTCACAGCGCGCAAACCGAGCACGCGCACAGGTGCGGCCCAACCTGGCAGGCGGAACAGCCGGTTCAGGGCGTCGAACGCCGCCAGCATCTTTAGATTGTCGCCCTTGCGCTCGCGTTCGTACCGGCGCAGCACTCTGGCGTCACCGGGATCCTCGCCGGCGAGCACCGCGTCCTCGATCACGAGGGCGAGCGCCGCCGCATCGAGCAAACCAAGATTCATGCCCTGCCCCGCGAGCGGATGCACGGTGTGCGCTGCGTCGCCAACGAGCGCTGCGCGCGCCGTCGTATAGCGCAGCGCGTGCAACGCCTGCAACGGGAAACCTGCGCGCCCCGAGCACGCGACGAGCGGGCCGAGCACGCCCGCGCTCGCAATCTGAAGGTCGGCCAGAAATTCGCCGTCGGTCGCGGCGAGCAGGCGCTGCGCGTCGGCCGTTGGCAGCGACCACACGATCGAGCTGCGGCCGTCCGCGAGCGGCAGGAATGCGAGCGGTCCACCGGGAAGAAAGCGCTGCCATGCGGCGGAGCGATGCGGCGCCTCGGTCGTGACGTGCGCGACGACGGCCGTCTGGCCGTACGCATGGCCCGTGACGGGCAGATCGAGCAGCCGGCGCACAGCCGAGTCGCTACCGTCGGCGGCGATCAGCAGCGTGCCGGCAACACTGCCGCCGTTGTCGAGGTGCACCGTCACCCCGCGCGCACCCATGGCGATCGATTCGAGCGCGGCACCGACGCCGATCTCGGCGCCGGGCGCGGCGGCCAGCACGTCCGCGAGCACCGTGCGCAGCAGGCTGTCTTCGACGATGTGCCCCAAATCGGGCTCACCGATGTCGGCCGAATCGAACTCGAGTGCTCCAGGCCCGAACGGCTGCTCGCCTTCCCACACGTGCATGCTTCGATACGGTGACGCGCGCATGCTGAGCACGCGCGGCCATACTCCGACCTGCTCGAGCAATTGCTGCGACGCGCGCGACAGCGCGTACACACGCAGATGCACGTCGTCGGGGCGCCAGCGCGGCAGAGGTTTCGCGTCGAGCACGTGCACGGCAAGCCGATCGGCCGCGCGCCCCGTCGCGAGCAGCGCGCCCACGGCGAGTCCGACGGTGCCGGCGCCCGCAACGATGATCTTCGTCGGCGGTCGCGTATTCACGACAGCGGCAAACCGCGCGCGAGCCGCGGCAGGCGGCCGGCTTTGCCCATCGTCTGACGCGCAAGCAGCGCTTTTGCGCCAGGCAAGAGATCGAACGCGACGAGCCCAATACCGCGAGTTAACCCCGCACCCGGCACTGACTCACCGAACAGCTGGATCAGGCCGTGCGTGAACGTCGACACGCGCTCGCGGTCGGCCGCACGCCAGTCGGCGTAGCGATCGAGCGGCTCGGTAGCTCCGACGTCGGCGCTACCGCCGCCGGCTTGCAATGCATCGGCAATCACCTCGGCAAGCGTCGCGACGTCCCGCAGCGCCAGGTTGAAGCCCTGCCCCGCCACCGGATGCAGGCGCAAAGCCGCGTCGCCGATGAGCACTGCGCGCGGGCCGTGCACGGCACCGCTTGCGATGCGCACGAGCGTATGCAGATGCCGCGCGCCGATGCGCGTGAAGCGTCCGAGGCGGTAGCCGAAAGCCGTTTGCAGCTCCGCGCGAAACGTATCGTCGGGCAACGCCGCGATTTCCTCCGCCAGCGCAGACGGCAGCGTCCAGATCACGGCCGATCGGCCGCTCGTGAGCGGCAGCAACGCGATGGGTCCGCGCGAAGTGAAGCGCTCGAACGCGCGACCCGCGGGCGGCGCCTCGGTGGCGCAGTTGAAGATGACGGCGCGCTGTTCGTAATCGTGCTCGAGCGCGTCGAACCCCAGCGCCGTGCGCACGGCGGAGCGTGCACCGTCCGCGGCAACGACGAGCTTCGCGCGCAGCTCACGCTGTTCGCCGCCCTGCTCGATCGTGGCCGTGACGTGGTGCGCGTGGCGTTCCACGCGGAGAACTTTCGCCGGCGCGAGCGGCGTGAACCGCTGCGCCCCGCGCAGCCGTTCCCAGAGCACGCGCCCCAACGCCTGGTTCTCGACCGTGTAGCCGAGCGCCGGCACGCGCTCCTCGGCGGCGGAAATTCGCGCAGCACCGAACCGGCCGCGCTCGGAAATGTGAATCGTACGAATGGCCTCGGTGTAGCCCTTGAGCTCCGTCCAGAGACTTAAGGCTGCAAGGATCTGCTGCGAGCCGTTCGCGAGCGCCGTGACGCGGGTGTCGAAGCCTGGTTGCGAGAGCTGCCTCACCTCCTGCGCTTCGACGAGCACGGTATCGAGCGGCAGCTCCGCGAGCGCGCATGCGAGCGCGGACCCCACAGCACCGCCGCCGACGATTAGCACGTCGCAGTCGCGGCGCGCGGGCTCGGTCACGCAGTACCCGCCATGTGCTGCTCGATCTCCGCCACGGTGGCCGGCAGGTCGCGCGTCAGAACATCGGGGCCGTCGCGGGTGACGTGGACGTCGTCCTCGATTCTTATGCCGATGCCGCGCCAGCGCTTGTCGACGTTCTTGTCGCCGGGCGGCACGTAGATGCCGGGCTCGATCGTCATGACCATGCCGGCCTCGAGCATTCGCCACTGCTCGTCGAGCTTGTAGTCGCCAACGTCGTGCACGTCGAGGCCGAGCCAGTGGCCGGTCCGATGCATGAAGTAGCGCTTGTAGGCCAGCGACTTCACGAGCTGCGGCACGCGCCCCTCGAGCAGACCTAGATTCTTCAGCCCGCGGGTGATCACGTCGACCGCCACCTCGTGCGGATCGTTCCAATGATTACCGGCTACAGCCTTCGTCGTAGCCGCCTGGTTGGCTTCGAGCACGAGTTCGTACAGCTCGCGCTGCGGTTCGCTGAACCGGCCGTTGACGGGGAACGTGCGCGTGATGTCGGACGCGTACATACCGTGCTCGCAACCGGCATCGATCAGCACGAGATCGCCGTCCATGAGCTCCGCATTGTTCGCGCGATAGTGCAGCACGCAGGCGTTACTTCCGCCTGCAACGATCGCAGGGTACGAGCAATCGGCGCCGTGCCGCCGGAACTCGTGCAGGAACTCGGCCTCGAGCTCGTACTCTTTCACTCCGGGCCGCGTTGCGAGCATCGCGCGCTTGTGCGCGGACACGGCGATCTTGGCCGACTGGCGCATCACGGCCACCTCGGCGCGACTCTTGAAGAGGCGCATCTCGTGCAGCAGGTGGTCGAGCGCCACGAGTTCGCTCGGCGAGTGTCCGCTCTGGCGTTTCGAGTTCAGCGTCTGGATGAACGACAGCAGGCGCTGATCGAACTCGTGCGCGCCCAGCGAGTAGTAGACCCTATCGCTGCGCTCGAGCAGCCCGGGCAGGATGTCGTCGAGATCCGAGATCGGGAACGCATCATCCGCGCCAAACTCCGCGACGGCGCCCTCGGGGCCGGCACGTGGCCCGTCCCAGAGCTCGCGCTCGGGATTGCGCTCGCGGCAGAACACGAGGAATTCGCCCTGTGGCCGGCCAGGCATGAGCACAGCCACGGCCTCGGGCTCGGTGAAGCCCGTGAGGTAGTAGAAATCGCTGTCGGCGCGGTAGACGTGCAGCGTGTCTCGGCTGCGCACGCGCTCGGGCGCGGCAGCCAGCACCGCGATGCCGTTCGCGCCGATCAGCTCCATTAAATGCTTGCGCCGGCGCGCGAATTCCTTGCTGTTCACGACGGGGATAGCCTCGCTGTCAATGCTTGTCTTGGGCGGCCTCGCGCCGTGGCGCGAGCTCCTCGAACACCATCTGCACACC
>PMCP01000196.1:0-2111 GCA_003155415.1 Gammaproteobacteria bacterium
AGCTGGACGTTGGTCCTGGCGAATTCCTGGTCGACCCCCAAGTCGCGCTGCTCGGTTTGCTCGCTGTCCCTATGCTTCATCTTGGCTTGGTCGAAGAAGCGCAGGCATCGCTCCAGCGTGCCTATGTCCGCGCCCGCGATCGCAAGTGGCCCATGGCGCAGCTTGCCGCGCTGTGGTACGGCGCGCTGTTCGAGGTGCGGCTCGGCAACACCGAGCGCGTCGCGGCTCTTGCGGACGAGATGCGCGCGCTCGTCGACGAATTCGCACTCGCTCACGGCCGAATGGCCTGTCGGTGGTTTCGCGGCTGGGCCGACGCCCGAATGGGTGAGCCGCGCGGCGGCTATCAACGAATCCGCGAAGCCTACGACGAGAACGCGCGTCTTGGAATGCTCGCCGGCGCAAGCGAGGTCTTGGGCTATGCGACTGAGGCACTCGTCCTTGTCGGTGATCTCGACGGAGCGCAGAAGGAGCTGACGGAAGCGCTACACATCGCCGAAAAATTCGGCGAGCGCGTGTATCTACCGCAGTTGTTTGCGATGCAGGCTGACATCGCACGCACGGGCGGCGACCGCGTGGCCGCCGACGCCGCGATCCGACGCGCAATCGCCGAGGCCAGAGCGCAGGAGGCACCGTGGCTGGAGTTGATGGTGTTGACTGAACTGTGCGACCACCACAGTGCTACGGCCAAGGATCGACGCGCACTTGCCGCTCTCGTCGAGCGAGTTCCAGAGGCGCGGAACACGGCGGTGGTCATGAAGGCGCGAGCACTGCTCGACAAGACGAAGTCCACGTAGCTATCCACTGCTTCGACTGCGCGCTCCACGCGCGTCGGCAAGCCGCCTGCAGCTAATTCGCTGCCGCGCGTGACGGACCTGCGGCACGCCGCGGCGTCCGGGCAGCGCCAATTGCCCCCCTAATCCGGTTGAAACGGCGACGTTTCGCTGACAACCCGGCATCGCCTTGCGCCTAACCTCCATCACATCGACTTCCATGGGCCCGTCGCTACGGCAGCCAAGATGACCTTCAACACCGACTCCAAGTACCCGACCCGACGCGCATACGTGGTGAAGATGCGCGGGGATGCAAAGCGGGAGGCGCTCGCCGGCCGTCTTGAGAACCTCGTAACCGGTCAGCAACGTGAATTTGCATCAGGTCGCGAGCTGCTCGAGTCCATTGTCAGCGACCTCGAGGCGGTCACCGATATGCGGCCGCCTGGTGCGGAACGCGAGTGATCGTCGCCGTTCGTCACCGGCACTTATTACCATTCACACGACAGAGCGAACCCATGACTCAAGATCATCGGCAAATCGCCTGGTGGGCGAAGAACATCGAAGAGCTCGACCGCGAGATTGCCCGGTTGTGCATGCTCTGTCAGGTACGGATCCTCGATCCGAGCGCCATCGAGCGCGTGCTCAAGAAGGACGGCTCTGTGTGCGGCACATCCAATCCGGTGGCTTTCGAAAAGCTGCACAACATGCTCATGTTCCATCTCGCGAACCGTCAAAGGTCAGTCGACGCCGTCGGACAGCTGCAAACGGCGCAAATCGAGGCGCATGTGGTCGAACAGCTTA
Organism: Gammaproteobacteria bacterium; assembly: GCA_003155415.1. GTDB lineage: Bacteria > Pseudomonadota > Gammaproteobacteria > Steroidobacterales > Rariloculaceae > FEN-1219. Next base: position 1,572 of record PMCP01000196.1, read on the forward strand.
GGAGTCGCTTCGCCGACTTGCTTGGAAAATGGCCGCCCGAATGAATCAGCGAATCTCCACCGAATGCAGACGCTTCGCTGACAACTCGGCTCGCGGCGCGCGATAAGTTATTGGACATTACGAAGCTGCCGTGGGGCAGTGAGCGCATCGGACCAGGAGCCTTTGCATGCACAAGGGAATTGCGTTGACCGAGGCCGTCGAGCAGATATCTGACGGATCGACATTGATGATCGGTGGCTTTATGGGCATAGGCTCCCCGCATCGGCTGATAGGCGAGTTGGTGCGCCAGAACCGGAAGGAACTCACGGTAATCGCCAATGACACGGCGCGTCCTGGATTTGCCATCGGGCGTCTGATAGATGCCAAGCTCGTGCGAACGCTCGTCGTTTCGCACATCGGTACCAATCCCGAGACCCAGCGCCAGATGATCGCAGGCGAGATCACGGTCGACCTCGTTCCGCAGGGAACGCTCGCTGAACGCATTCGCGCTGCGGGTTATGGACTTGGCGGGGTGCTGACTCCGACGGGCGTTGGGACCCT
>PMCP01000196.1:2197-7425 GCA_003155415.1 Gammaproteobacteria bacterium
CCCGATGACGTCATCACTCCCGGAAGTGTCGTCGACTATCTCATCGAGCGGGAGATCGTCAATGGACGTTAAGGAAATCATCGCGCGCCGCATTGCGCTCGAGCTCAGGAGCGGCAACCTCGTCAACCTCGGGATCGGGTTGCCCACGGCGGTGGCAAGCTACGTGCCGCACGGAGTTGACGTCTTTTTTCAGGCGGAAAACGGCTTGATCGGCATGCAACCCCTGCCCGACCCGGGATTCGCCGACGAGAACCTTTCCGACCCTGGCGGCAGCTTCGTAGGTGCTGTACCCGGTGCCTGCAGCTTCGATAGTTGCATGTCGTTCGGCCTCATCCGTGGCGGGCACCTGGACGTCACGGTGCTTGGAGGGCTCGAGGTCGACGAACGTGGTCTGCTCGCGAACTGGATGGTCCCCGGAAAGATGGTCCCAGGCATGGGCGGCGCCATGGACCTCGTGACCGGCTCGCGGCGTGTGATCGTCGCCATGATGCATACCGCGAAAGGCAGGCCGAAGATTCTCAGGAAATGCACGCTTCCATTGACCTCAACGCGCCCCGTCAATCTCATCGTGACAGAACTCGCGGTGCTCGAGCCGACGCCGGATGGAATGCTCCTCAAGGAAGTGGCGCCCGGCCTCAGCGCGAAGGACGTCGCCGCGGCCACCGACGCGAGGCTCGTCATTCCGACTGAGATTCCGACCATGCGTCTCACGCCGTAGCGCGGAGGTGATCGTGATGTCAGCCAATTTCGAACGCGCTTTGCAGGTAGTGCGAACGTATCTCGCCGAGTGTACGGCGGATCGGAGCGATCCGCACAGGGCGGAGCTCAACGAGGTCATTCGCGACTGTGTCGGGTGCATGAGCGTCAACCGACTCCGACGTGAACAGGTTAGCAACGCGCGAGCGCCGCAGGAGGTATTGCGCCATGCCCTTGGATACGTCGATGAACGTTCCTACCCAAGCGCTATTGACGATTGGGTCGATGGACGGCCTGCGGGGTAGCCGTGGATATGAATCTCATCGCCGCAATGTCCGGTGTGCTCGGCTCGCTGGTGGGCGGGTCGGCCACGGTAGCCACCGCCTGGATCACCCAGAAGACGCTCACCCGGCGTGAGCTCAGTGTCAGGGATATGCGCCAGCGCGAAAAGCTGTACGGGGATTTCATCGCCGAATGCGCGAAGCTGCTTATTGACGCTTTCACCCACACGCTCGACAACCCGGAAAAGCTGCTCGAGTTGTACGCACTCACAAATCGCATACGCCTCACCGCGTCGCAGCCGGTTCTCGTTGAGGCCGAACATATGTTGAGCCATATCACCGACCAGTACTTCTCGGGCAATCTGACGGTGCAGGAGATGCGCCAACTCGCCCGCTCGACGGGAGCCGACCCCCTGAAAGCTTTCGGCGAAGCCTGTCGCGCGGAGCTGAAGTCGATACGCTCCCGCATGTAGGACCCTATCGCGCCTTTCGATGAAATTCCGACAAAACGCCCACGGTTCGCTGACGACTCGTGGCAACCGCTCCCTTACGCTCAATCCCATGTCCAGCCCAGTCACAGCCAGCATCCCATTCCGTCACTTGCGTGTACTCGCCGTGTCGCTCGCGGTCGCGTTGGCAGGGTGTGCCACACCCGTGCTGAAGCCCGCGCTCGACATGCCGGAACGGTTCACGGCAGCAACTGTCTCCGCGTACGAGCCCGAGGTGGCGTGGTGGGAAGGTTTCAAGGATCCCGTGCTTGCCGATCTCATCCGCCGGGCGGCTCATCAGAACCGCGACTTCAAAATCGCGGCCGAGCGGCTGCGCGCCGCGCGCGCCGGAGAGACGATCAGCCGCTCGTGGATGTTCCCGTCCGTGGGGGTGGGCGGCGGCGCCTTCGATCACAAGACGAACTACGACTCGATTCTCAAGAACTTCGTTCCTGAAGCGGCGAATACGAGGGCGGCACAGATCGGCGTCGGCGTGACATGGGAAGTTGACCTCTTCGGGCGCTTGCGCGCTGGCGCCGCCGCGGCTGCGGCCGACACGGTGGCTGTCGAAAACGGCGCGCGCGGTGTGCGTCTGCTGGTGTTGAGTGACGTAGCCACCAACTACTTCGCGCTCAAGGGCGCATTGCGGCAGCTCAAAACGGTGCGTGCGATATCGGCCGCGCAAGATGAAACGTTGCGCCTGGTGACGGCGCGCCAGCGGGTTGGTCTCGCGACGCCGTTCGACGTCGAGCGTGCGCAGACGGAAGCCTCAAGGGCACGCGCGGCGATACCCCCGCTCGAAACGCTTGCCGCAGTATCGCGGCATCGCATCGCCGTGCTTATTGGCGACCAGGCGTTTAACGCAGCAAGCATCACGCCGTCAGCTGTCGAGCCCACCGTTCCGCAAGCGCATCCCGGCCAACCCGCCGCACTGCTGCAACGCAGGCCGGACCTGCTCGCTGCAAATGCGCAGCTGGACGCCGCCAACGCCCGCCGGCAACAGGCGATGGCAGAGTGGTTCCCAAAGCTTATTCTTGGTGCCGTGTTCGGTCGCGAGAGCATCGATCTTAATGGCATCGCCCTCGGCCCGGCGCGTTTCACCAATGTCGCGGCGCTGCTGGCGATGCCGATCCTCAATGCCGGACGCACCCAGGCGATCAACGACATCGCCGAAAGCGCACAACGCGAGGCCGTGCTGCGCTACGAAGACGCGATCGCGCGCGCAGTGGAAGACGTCGAGAACACGCTCGTGGCGCTCGCCGAGGAAGGGCAGCGGGCGCAAGCGCTCAACAGCGCTGCCGCGTCGGCCGACGCGGCGCTGGGCCATGCGCAATCGCTGTACGACCGCGGCCAGATCGACCTCCTGCCCCTGCTCGACGCGCAACGCGTGCAGTTGGCCGTTCGGGTCGGAGCCAACGACGCCAACACTCAGCTGTTGCTGGACAGCGTCCAACTGTACAAGGCGCTCGGTGGCGGCTGGCAGGCATTCGAGCCGGTCTCCGACCCCACTGCATCCGCCAACCCGAATTTACCAACATCATGAAACTCCATCGCTCGATACGAGGACCTGTCGTGAATCCATCTCTCACCCCCGCAATCGTCGTCGCCGCGGTGACCGCCGTCGCCGTCCTGTCCGCGTGCACATCGAAGCCGGCCCCTGAGGCCCNNGTCGGCACGGTGCAGTCGCGCCACGAAGTCGGCGAGGCGTTTCGGGTCGGTGGCAAGGTCGTGCAGCGCAAGGTCGACGTGGGTCAGAAAGTGCGCGAGGGCGACGTGCTGGCAGTGCTCGACGACACCGACTACCGGCTGGCCGAGGAGGCGGCGCGGCAGCAGCTCGTCGCCGTCACGACGCAGGCGCGGCAGGCCGAGGCTGATCGACACCGGCTTGACGCATTGAAGAGCGACGGCTCGGTGAGCGTATCCGACGATGAGAAGGCGCAAACCGTTGCACAGACGGCGAAGGCGTCGGCCGAGGCCGAGGCGAAAAAGCTAGAACTTGCACAAAATCGGTTGAAGTACACGGTACTGCGCGCGTCGCAAAGCGGTGTCGTCACCGCCGTGCGCTTCGAGGTCGGACAGGTCGTGGCCGAAGGGCAACCGATCGTCGGAATCGCCAACGAAGGTGAGCCGGAAATCGTGGCCGACGTACCGGAGGATCACCTCGCACTATTCAAGACGTCGCGTTACAAGGCGTGGCTGGCCAGCGCGCCTGAGCAAACGTTCGAAGTCGTGTTGCGAGAACTGTCGCCGCAGGCAGCGGCGCAAACGCGGACTTTCCGCGCTCGCCTGAAGCCCGCGACGCCACGGCCGCTGCCGCTGGGTGCGACCGCCACGATCATCGTGGAGCGGCAGGCCGGCGAAGCGCCGGCGGCAATAATCCCTGCGTCGGCGATCACTCAGAACAAAGGCCAGCCCGCGGTCTGGGTCGTTCGTCCTGCGGGTACCGAACCGGCCGCGACCGTCGATCTGATCAACGTCTCGGTGCATGCATATCGCAACGATGAGGTGCTCGTTTCCGGGCCGCCGGCCGGCGAACTCGTCGTCATCGCCGGCGTGCAGAAAATGGCGCCGGGCTTGCGGGTTGCGCTTCCCGCGGCCGCCCCCAGCGTCGAAGCAAAGCAGGCCGCCCGATGAAATCGTTCAACCTCACCGAATGGGCGCTCAACCACCGCGCCGTCGTTCTGTTCCTGATCCTCTTGATCGCCATCGGCGGCGTGCTCGGCTTTACGAAGCTTGGCCAGCTCGAGGACCCGAACTTCTCGGTGCCGTCGATGACAGTGATGGTCGCCTGGCCCGGCGCGACGGCGCAACAGATCCAGGACGAGGTGCTCAACCGCATGGAAAAGAAGTTCGAGCAACTCGACCATTTCGAGAAGGTCAAGACCTTTGCGCGCCAGGGTTACGGCGGCATGACCCTCACGGTCGTCGGCGGCACCTCGCATGCGGACCAGCGCGAAGCGTGGTACCAGGCGCGCAAGAAGTTCAGCGACGTGAAGCTCGAGCTGCCCGACGGCGTCATCGGGCCCATCTTCAATGACGAATACGGCGACGTGACCGGGCTGCTTTACGCCGTCAAGGGCGACGGCGTCAGCCTCGCTGACCTCTCCGACTCGTCGGAAGACATCAAGCGCCGCCTGCTGAAAGTGCCGATGGTGAAGAAGGTCGACATCTATGGCAAACAGGAGAAGAAGGTCTACGTCGAGTTCTCGAACGAGCGGCTGGCCGCGCTCGGTATCACCCCGCTCGCCATAGCCGAAAGCCTGCGCAGCCAGAACAGCGTGCTGGCCAGCGGCTCGATCGACACGCACGGCGACCGCGTCCTCGTTCGCGTGAGCGGCCAGTTCTCGAGCCTCGATGACCTGCGCAACGTGCCCATTGCGGCGGGTGGCCGGTTGATCAAGCTCGGCGACTTCACGACGATCACACGCGGATACGAAGATCCGCCCACATATACGGTGCGTCACAACGGACAGCAGGTGCTGATGCTCGGCATCACGATGACCAACGACGGCAACATCGTCGAGTTCGGCAAGGCGATCGAACAGACAGTCGCCAACGTGCAGGCGGAATTGCCCCATGGCATCGAGCTCGAGCGCGTGGCCGATCAGCCCACGGTCGTCAGCGAATCCATCTGGGAATTCGAACGCTCGCTGATGGAGGCACTTGCCATCGTGCTCGCAGTCTGCCTCATCAGTCTAGGCTGGCGTACAGGCATCGTGGTAGGGCTCTCGGTCCCGCTCGTGCTCGGCGTCGTCGCGCTGGT
>PMCP01000047.1:0-147 GCA_003155415.1 Gammaproteobacteria bacterium
GCACCTTGGCTTCGCGCGGCGTGAGCCCCGCGAGCACGGCGTGCGTCGTTTCCTTGAGGCTCTCGTCCGTGGCCGAATCGATCGGGGACGCCACGGCGGTGTCCTCGATGAAATCGCCCAAATGCGAATCCTCGTCGTCGCCGATCG
>PMCP01000047.1:275-25349 GCA_003155415.1 Gammaproteobacteria bacterium
TTCCTGGATCAAGTCGAGGAACTGCAAGCCTCGGTTCGTGTACTTCTTCGCGATCGAGATCACGAGGCGTAGGTTGGCCTCGACCATTTCTTTCTTGGCGCGCCGCGCTTGAGCTTCGCCGAGCGAGATCTCGCGGTTGATCTCCTTCAATTCGGCGATCGACAGAAACAGCGTCTGCTCCATCTTCTGCAACCGCTTCTGAGCGCGCTGAATGTCTTCCTTGGCTTTGGCCAAAGCGGAAGAGTGCTTGCGCTTGGAGCGGATGTGCTTGTCCACCCAGTGCAGATTGGTCTCGTTCTTCGGAAAGCTCTGGATGAAATCCTTGCGGGGCATGCCGGCATCCCGCACGCACAGCGCCATCACGAGGCGCTCTTGACCGCGCACCTGGTTCACGACCTCACGCAGCTGGGCAACCATCGCGTCGAAAATCTTCGGCGCGAGCTTCAGCTCCATGAACTCGTTCGTCAGGGATTTCAGCGCCTTCTTCGTCGACGCGTGCTTGATACCGTTGGCTTCGAGCGTCTCGAGGTAGCGCTTGTGCAAGCGCTTCACCTTCTTCAGACGCGCAGCGACCTCCTCCGGGTCCGGGCCTGTTTCCGGAGCGTCTTCTTCGGCATCGGGGTCGTCGCTTTCTTCGCGCGGCGCCTCGGCCACCGGCGCGGCTGCGCGCGCGTTCGGATCCGCGATCTGCTCATTCGGATCGATGAAGCCTGTGATCAAATCTTGCAGGCGTGTCTCGCCGCGCAGGATCTGGTCGTAGGTATCGAAAATCAGCGCGCCCGTCGGCGGGAACGCCGCGAGTGCCGCACGCACCTGATCGAGGCCTTCCTCGATGCGCTTCGCGATGCGAATCTCGCCTTCGCGGGTCAGCAGCTCGACTGTGCCCATCTCGCGCATATACATGCGGACGGGGTCCGTCGTGCGACCAAACTCGGCGTCGACGGTTGCGAGCGCGGCCGCCGCTTCGTCGGCGGCGTCCTCGTCGTTCGACACGGCGGCATCCGAGAGAACCAACGACTCGGCTTCCGGTGCCTTCTCATACACCGTGATGCCCATGTCGTTAATCATGTTAACGATGTCTTCGATCTGCTCCGGATCGACGATTTCGCTCGGCAGGTGGTCGTTGACCTCGCTATACGTGAGGTAGCCCTGCTCCTTGCCTTTCGCTATCAGCAGTTTGAGCTGGGATTGACGTTCCTCTTCCTGGGGCTGCTGTGCCGGCGTTTCCATGGATCTGGGGTTCCTCTCTGTGAGGGGCGAGTCAAACTCGCCAATATACTTGTCTAGGAGCGATCGAGCTAGGCAGTAGTTCCAAAAAGACGCTCATGCCTAGACACCTTGAGGTTCCGGCTTGTGGCCAAGAATGGCCGCCGTTGCGAGGGCTTTCCGGGATTCCTCTGCCAACAGCGCCAGCGTGTCGTTCAGGACCTGCTGGGCGGCTTCCGGGCCGTCGAGCGGTTCCTCGGCGACCAGCTTCTCGAGGTGCTTCAAGTTGGGGTCGCCGCGGAAGTGTTCCAAGAGCTGGGCGGTGGTCGGCGCAGGAAGACTTCGAGCGAGGGCCAAGATCGCCCGCATCAGATCCGCCCCCGGCTGCGTCAGCTGCTCGAGAAAGCCGGGCTCATCGAGCCGCGCGGCGGCCTCTGGGTAGTGAAGCGCGAGGCTGATCACGTGCTGCACGCGCGTTTTGCGCTTGCCGCCAGCCAGTACCGGGCGCGGGGGCGGGGTCGCCGGCGCCTCGTCCGACATCATTTGGTTGAGCACATCGGGCTGCAACCGCAATTCCGAGCCGAACGCATCCATGACTGCAGCCCGATAGGTGCCCTCAGGCAGCCGCTTCAACAACGGCTTGGCTACGGCCTGAAAACGCGATCTACCGTCCACCGTCTTTAGATCGACCCGCGTTGCCAGCTCTTTAACCAGGAAATCGGATAGCGGGTGCGCCTTTCCCGCCAGGGCGCGAAAAGCCTCCGGTCCTTGCGACCGCACGAACGAATCCGGGTCGTCGCCTTCCGGCAACAGCAGGAACTTCAGTTCGAGCGTGCCGCCGCCATAGGGTAGCGCGGTCTCGAGCGCCCGCCATGCGGCCGCGCGCCCGGCGCGATCGCCGTCGAAGCAGAACAGGATTTTGTCCGTCAGGCGCGTCAGACGCCGCAGGTTCTCGGTCGTGGTTGCCGTGCCTAGAGTCGCCACGACGTTTTCGACGCCGTGTTGCACAAGGCTCGCGACGTCGAGGTAGCCTTCGACGACTATGATCTCTTTCGGTCGTCCGGGGTTTTGCTTGGCTTCGAACAAGCCATAAAGCTCGTGACCTTTGCGGAACACCGGGGTCTCGGGCGAGTTCAGATATTTCGGTTCACCGGAGTCCATCACACGGCCGCCAAAGCCGATGACCTGACCGCGTGCGTTGCGGATCGGGAACATGATTCGGTCGCGAAACCGGTCGTAGCGTCGGCCGGTGTCGTTCGTCACGATGAGGCCCGCCTGCGTGAGCTTGGCGATGCGGTCATCCGAGGTGCCGAGGGCGCGCAGCACCGTGTCCCACGAGTTCGGCGCGAACCCGATGCCAAATCTACCGGCGGTCGGGCCATCGATACCGCGCTTTTTGACGTATGCGATGGCCGTTTCGCTCGAGCGCAGCGCCGCCCGATAGATCTGATCCGCCTCGCGCAGCAACGCGTAAAGATCTTCGTTCTCTTCCTTGCGCTCGGGTGCGCCAGTCGTCTCGCGCGGCACCTCGAGGCCCATCATCTCCGCGAGCGCTTCGACGGCTTCGGGGAACTCGAGGTTGTCATAGGCCATCAGGAATCCGATCGCGGTGCCATGCACGCTGCAGCCGAAGCAGTGATAGAAGCCCTTCGAAGGGCTGACCGTGAACGACGGCGTCTTCTCGCCGTGGAATGGGCATAAGCCCTTGTAGTTGCTGCCTGCGCGCTTCAACGCGACGCGCGCGCCGACCACCTCGACGATATCGGCGCGAGCGATGAGCTCATCGATAAAGGCTTTGGGGATTCGTCCGGCCATGGACCGGCATTATCCTCCGGGCGCGGAGACTAGGAAGTCGTGTGACTGCGAGAACGGACGGCGCTGTCAGTCGGGCGTGAGCATTGCGCGTACACGCGCGCTGACGGTGCTCATATCGACGCGGCCTGCGGCGCGTGTCTTGATCACGCCCATGACCTTGCCGAGTTCCTTGACGCTCATTGCGCCCGCGGCCTCAATACATTCCGCGAGGAACGTGTCGAGCTCGGCCTCGGTAAGTTGCTGCGGCAGATACGTCTGCAGCACCTTGATCTCGGCTTCTTCCTTGTCGACGAGATCTTGACGGCCGCCGTCACGGTACTGACTCACGGAGTCGCGGCCCTGCTTGATCATGCGTTCGATGACGCTTTGTACGCCGGCGTCGTCGAGCGGCCGCCGCGTATCGACCTCGCGTTGCTTTACGCCGGCTAGCGCCAGGCGCAAAACGCTCAAACGAGGTTTATCGCCGCTGCGCATCGCAGCCTGCATTTCTTCCTGAAGACGGTCTTTGAGCGACATGACCAGGAAGCGATGGCTAGTAGAGTCGACGGCGCCTTGTCGTAGTGGGAGTCCGCGAATTGCGCTTTTGGTGCCGCTTTACGGCCGCGGCCTTCTTGCGCTTGCGTTCCTGCGTGGGTTTCTCGTAGAACTCACGGCGTCGCAATTCGGTGAGGACACCTGCCTTCTCGCAGGCGCGTTTGAAACGGCGCAGAGCTGCGTCGAAGTGTTCACTTTCTCTTATTCTGACGCCAGGCATCTAAAGCTCGCGAATGATTTACCAAGGAAAAAAGTACCGGCACAGCCGGCAGAAGAGCGGCATATTAGCCGCCCGTCCCCAAATCTGTAAAGTCTGCCGATGCGTGTCCTAGGGATCGAAACCAGCTGCGACGAGACCGGAGTGGCTGTCTTCGAGGCGGGCCGTGGCATTCGGGCCGAACGCCTGGCGAGCCAGGTTGCGATCCATGCCGCTTTTGGTGGCGTCGTGCCGGAGCTCGCGTCCCGGGACCATATCGCCAAGCTGCTGCCCATGGTGCAGGGCGTGCTTGGGGAGGCCGGGCTCAGCCTGCGGGACTTGGATGCCATTGCCTATACCGCCGGACCGGGCCTGATTGGCGCCTTGATGGTTGGAGGCTCCCTCGCCTCGTCGTTGGCGTACGCGCTGAAAATCCCCGCGATCCCCGTGCACCATCTCGAGGGGCATCTCCTGGCCTGCATGCTCGAGGAGTCCCGGCCCGAATTTCCGTTCTTGGCGCTGCTCGTGTCGGGTGGACACTCGCAGCTGATCGAAGTCGCGGGCATTGGCCGCTACCGGATCATTGGCGAGACCCTCGACGATGCGGCAGGCGAAGCGTTCGACAAGGTCGCGCGGCTGCTCGGTCTACCGTATCCCGGGGGGCCGCAGCTCGCCGCGCTCGCCGAACGCGGCAATCCGCAGCGCTACACGCTGCCGCGGCCCCTCAAGAATCAGGGGCTCGACATGAGCTTCAGCGGTTTGAAGACAGCCATGCGACTCGCGATAGAAGCGAGCCGTGGCGCCGACGGCGCTTTGACTGAACCGGTCCGAGCCGACCTCGCCGCGTCGTTCCAGGCAGCCGTCGTCGACACGCTGACGGGCAAGTGTCGGCAGGCGCTTGAATTCACCGGGCTCCCGCGGCTGATCGTGGCCGGCGGCGTCGGCGCGAATCGCGCGCTGCGTAGTAGCCTTGCGGAGCTCGGCCAACGCCTGGGGGTGCGCGTGTACTATCCGAGGCCGGCGCTGTGTACGGACAACGGTGCGATGATCGCTTACGCAGGCTGGTGTCGCGCCGCCGCCGGCGAGCGAACACTGCGCATCATTGCGAGACCGCGGTGGCCACTCGACGAGCTCACTCCGCCGAACTGATTTTCGATAAGGATCACTGTGGACAAACTGTTTTTGCGTGAGCTGAAGATCGAAACGGTCATCGGCTTTCACGAGTGGGAGCGGCGGATCAAGCANNCGCAGTACCGGCTCGTCGAGACGCTGGCGGAAGCCGTGGCGCGTATCGTGATAGGTGAGTTCGGCGCACCGTGGGTAAAGGTCACCGTAGCTAAACCCGGTGCGATACCTGGCGCGCGTGACGTCGGCATCGTGATCGAGCGTTCCGCCGCCGACTATGGTTGAGCTGCTGATCGGTATCGGCAGCAATCTCGAACCGGAATCCGCATTGCGCGTCGCAGTGGCGGCGCTTAAGCAGCGCTTCAATCGTGTGGTGTGCTCGTCCGTCTATCGAGGCCCGGCTGTGGGAGCAGCGGCAGCCGACTACCTGAACATGGTCGTTCAAGTTGCGACGGACGTCGAAGTCGCTTCGCTGCGGGCCGATCTCACAGCCATTGAAACGGCTACGGGCCGCACGCGCGCAGACCAGCGATTTTGCCGTCTAGATCTCGATTTGCTGGCGTACGGGGAGCGCGTCGACGCTGCTGGGCGACTGCCGCGGCCAGGGCTTTATGCGCTGCCGTTCGTGCTGGTGCCGCTAGCCGAGATCGCGCCCGGGTTCGTGCATCCGCTGACAGGCCAACGTTGTTTGGCCGCGCTGACGGCGGCACGGCACCCGCCGGACTTGAGAATGTTGGGAGCGCTCGCGACGATCGGCGCGTAAGCCGTGTTACCAGCCCACGCTGCGCCCACCGTCGACCGCGATGATCTGACCCGTGACGTAGGGAGCGTCGCGCACGAGGAACAGCACTGCTGCCGCGATGTCTTCCGGCGTGCCGCTGCGTTTCAACGCTGTCTGACGAATGATGGCGGCGCGCAAGTGATCCGACATGCCTTCTTCCGGCCAAATGATGGCGCCGGGCGAAACGCCGTTGACGCGAACATGCGGGCCAAGGTCCTTGGCCAACGAGCGGGTCAGCATCGCGAGCCCGGCTTTTGCTGCGCCATACACCACGTGATCGCGGAGCGGCCGTTGCGAATGCACATCGACGATATTGATGATGACGCCGTTCGCCGTGCGCAGGGCGGGGAGCATGGCCTGCGACAGGAATAGAGGGGCCTTCAAGTTGCTCCCCATCAGGTCGTACCAGTTTTCTTCGGTCACGGTGCCGAGGGGAGTGGGATAGAAGTTCGACGCGTTGTTTACGAGCACGTCGAGTCGGCCCGTGCGCTCGAGGACCTGTTTGGCCATTCGCTGAAGCTCGGCAACGTCGCGCACGTCGGCGGTGGCAGTGAACGCGGAGCTTGCACGGCGGCCGTTCAGCTCTGCCGCGAGTTGCTCCGCTTCGGCCGCGGACCGGTGATAGTGGATCACGACGTTCGCGCCGGCCTCGTGCAATGTGGTCGCTACGACGGCGCCAATACGTTTGGCTGCACCCGTCACGAGCGCCCAGCGACCGCTCAGCTTTTGTTGTTCGGAACCCGTCACCGTGGCTGCTCGCAATTCACTTAAGAGTGTTGAACCTAAGGTTACACTATCGGCACGCCGATGCTTCCGCCGCCGAACTCCACCGCGTTTCCCATTCCGAGCGATGAAGCTCTGCAGGTCAGTGCAGAGCTCAGTGCCCTCATCCGCGAGGAGATCATTCGCGCCGGAGGCTTCCTCGACTTCGCGCGCTACATGGAGCTCGCGCTGTATGCGCCCGGGCTTGGCTATTACAGCGCTGGCAGCGTGAAGTTCGGTCCCGCCGGTGATTTCGTGACGGCGCCCGAGTTGAGCCCGACGTTCGGGCGTGCACTTGCGGTTACGTTGGGCGCCGATCTCGCCGCGAGCGATGCGCATGTCGTGCTCGAGCTCGGTGCCGGCAGCGGAGCGCTGGCCGCTCAGTTGCTGGACGCGTGGGCTTCGCAGGGGCGCGGCGTCGACTATTGGATCCTCGAGCCGAGCGCCGACTTGCGCGAGCGACAGCAGCGGATGCTCGCGCGGTTCGCGCCGCGAGTGCGCTGGCTCGATCGCTTACCGACTACGCCTTTCAAAGGCGCGATCGTCGCCAACGAGGTGCTCGACGCATTGCCTGTGTCGTGCTTTGCGAAAGTGGCTGGCGCAACACGTGCGGTCGGAGTCGCGAACGGCGCCGCGGGTTTCGAATGGGCGGTGCGAGGCAGCGCAACAGAGCTAGCAGCGGCAGTCGCACGACTCGAACGCTCACTCGGCGCCGAGCTCGGGGACGGTTATCGCTCCGAGCTTTGTCCTGCGCTTTCGGGATGGCTCGGCGCTTTGAGCGCGACTCTCGAGCGCGGCTCGCTGCTGTTCGTGGACTATGGCCTTACGCGTGGCGAGTACTACCACGCGCAGCGTTCGGGAGGCACGCTTGTGTGTCACTACCGACACCGCGCGCACGCCGATCCATTTCTATACCCCGGGCTGCAGGACATCACGGCGTGGGTCGATTTCAGCGCCGTGGCCGATGCCGCAGCCACGGCCAACCTGACGCTCGCTGGCTTCACTACGCAGGCGCAGTATCTTGTAGCCCTGCTCGCGGCCACCCCTGGCGCTTTCGGGATCGATGCGGCATCGCCCCGCGAGCAGAGCGCTCTGAAGACGTTGATATTGCCTGGCGAGATGGGAGAGCGATTCAAGGTGCTGTTGCTACGCAAAGGCGCCGCCGGTCCGCCGTTGCCGGGTCGCGATTTTCGCGCGCGCTTGGCGTAGACGCGAGCGGTCAGCGTTCTAAAAGCGGCAGCGTAGCCTTGATCGCCGCGAGACGCTCCTCGTGCAGTGCTTTGCCGAGCGCTTCGCCTTCCACGCCACGGTCTGCTTGCACCTTGAGCGCACTGACTCCGCGCGCCGCGCGCAAAGCGATGCGTAAACGCTCGGCCTGCGGGTACGGACGGTCCTCGAATCCGGCGCGGCCACGCATGTCAGCCTCACACGCCAGCAGAAACTCTTCGAACCGTTCAGGTTGACGTAGGCCGCCGACATCGATGATCAGGTTCAGCACGGTGCTCGGCTTCAGCTCGTTCGCGCGATGCACGACGCCGTGATGTTTCGCGACGTTCTGCGCGAGCTCGCGAAACCGGTTCGGCACTGGCAGCCGTGCACACATGTCTGCCAGCAACTGCAGCGATCGGTGCTCGTGACCGTGATGCTTCGGTAGCAGTGCAGCGGGTGTGGCGGCCTTGCCGAGGTCGTGCGTCAGCACGGCGAAACGCACCGTTTCCGCCGGCGACAAGCGTGCGGCCGCGCGTAGCGCGAGCAGCGTGTGCACGCCGCTGTCGATCTCCGGATGCCAACGCTCGGGCTGCGGCACGCCGAATAGCGCGTCGACCTCCGGAAACACTTGTTGCAACGCGCCGCAGTCGCGCAGCACGGTGAAGTACACGTCGGGTCGATCCGTGCCGAGCGCCTTTACGGTTTCCTGCCACACGCGCTCGGATGTAAGCGCGCCCATCTCGCCGCTCGCGACGATCTCGCGCATGAGGGTCAGCGTTTCTTCGGCTACGGTAAAACCGAGGCCGGCGAATCGTGCGGCGAACCGCGCGACGCGCAGTACGCGCAGCGGATCTTCGCGAAACGCCGGGGATACGTGCCGGAGCAGGCGCCGCTCGAGATCGGCGCGGCCGGACCAGGGGTCGACTATCTGGCCGTCGTCCGTACGCGCGATCGCGTTGATCGTGAGGTCGCGCCGTGCGAGATCCTGCTCGAGCGTAACCGTTGTCGCGGTGTCGAACGCGAAGCCCGTGTAGCCCGGCGCCGTCTTGCGCTCGGTTCGTGCTAACGCGTATTCCTCGCTGGTCTTCGGATGCAGGAACACGGGAAAATCTTTACCAACGCGCCTGAATCCTTGCGTCAGTAGATCGTTTGCCGAGGCGCCGACGACGACCCAGTCACGCTCCGTGACCGGTAGGCCGAGCAAAGCGTCGCGCACTGCGCCGCCCACCTCGTAGATCTTCATGGCGGCATCATACCGTAGCGCTGTGCGTGCTAATTTGGCGGCGTGAAGATCATTCGGCAACTCGCGTTGCTGTGCGTCGTGACTACTTTGTCCGGTTGCGCAGTGCCGTTCTACTGGCAGGCGATCAACGGGCAGCTCGAGCTGCTGCGCAAACGAACGCCGATAGAGAAGCTCGTCGACGATCCTGCAGTCGACTCGGGGCTGCGCGCGAAGCTATCGTCCGTCGCGACGATGCGCCGGTTCGCCGTCGACGAGTTGGGCCTACCGGACAACAAGAGCTATACATCCTACGTGGCGCTCGATCGCAACTACGTGGTGTGGAACGTAGTGGCCGCGAAGGAGTTTTCGGTCGATCCGGAGCGCTGGTGTTTCCCTTTCGCCGGCTGCGTCGCTTACCGCGGATTCTTCGCGCGCGACAAGGCGGAGCGGTTTCAGGCGGATCTCAAGGCCGAGGGGTTCGACACGTACAGTGGAGGTTCGAACGCGTACTCGACGCTCGGCTACTTCGCCGACCCCGTGCTCAGCACGATGATCGTTGGTGGCGATCAGTACGTGGCGAGCACGCTGTTTCACGAGCTCGCTCACCAAAAGCTGTATATCAAAGGCGACAGCGAATTCAGCGAGGCATACGCGACGACGATCGAGGAATACGGCACCGAGCGTTGGCTCATGACGCACGGTACGTCAGCCGATATCGATCGCTACCGACAGCGCCGGCGACGCGGCGCGGACTTTGGCCAACTCATCACCGGCGAGCAGTCGCGTTTGCGTGATATTTATGCGCGCGCCGATTCGCCCGAGACGAAACGTTCTGCAAAACGCGCGGCGTTCGAAATGCTGCAGTCCGACTACGCCACTGTGAAATTGCGGTGGGGTGGCAACGCAGAGTACGACGCGTGGTTTGCCCAGCCGCTGAACAATGCCGCGCTCGCGGCAGTGGCCACGTACACGCGGTGGGTGCCGGTATTGCACGCGCGGCTCGAAAGTCGGGGGCTCGATGGTTTCTACGCGGACACGGCCGCGCTTGCCCATCTCACGAACGACGAACGGGCGGAGCGTCTGCGTAGTTGGGCCCTCGCGCCTGTCAACGCATCAGAATGAGCTGACTCCGGCCCGCGCGCTGGACTTCGATAATGATGGAAGGCGCGTCGCGCAGTAGCGGCTTCGCGTCCGCCATGTTGCGCACGCGCATGCGGTTGATCTTTGTGATGACGTCGCCGGGGCGCAGGCCGCGGTCAGCGGCCGGGCTGCCAGGATCCACTCGGCGCACGAGCAGCCCGGGCGTGGCGGACGGTGCGTCGACGATCTCCGCGCCTTCGAATAGTTCGTCGAGGCCCGCCTTCTTCTCGGGCTCGGGCTCCGCTTTAGCGCTGGCGGCCGTCGAAGCGCCGAGGGTTGCGGTTAAGTTGGTTTCCTTACCTTCACGGATCAGCCCGACCTTTATCTGATCGCCCGGCCGCAGCAAGCCGATTGAATTGCGCAGCGAGCCCGAGTCGCGCACGTGCGTGCCGTTGATGGTGACGATCACGTCGTCGATGCGGATGCCGGCGTGTTCGGCTGAAGAGTCCGGGCTCACCGCCATGACGAGCGCGCCCGAGTTGTCGTGCAGCTTATAGGTGGTAGCGACATCCGGAGAGACGTCGTTGATGCTGACGCCGAGCAGGCCTCGGCTCACGGAGCCAAAGCTGATCAGCTGCTCCATGATCGAGCGCGCCATGTTCATCGGGATCGCAAACCCGATGCCAATGTTGCCGCCGGAGCGAGAGATGATCGCTGAGTTGATGCCCACGAGTTCGCCATTCAAGTTCGCGAGCGCGCCGCCCGAGTTGCCCGGATTGATCGAAGCGTCGGTCTGAATGAAGTCCTCGTAGGCGTCGCGATTGATGCCGCTGCGCCCGAGCGCGCTGACGATGCCGGACGTAACCGTGTGCGAGAAGCCGAATGGATTGCCGATCGCGACAACGTAGTCGCCGACTCGTAGTTTGCTCGAGTCGGCGAGAGGCATGCTCGTGAGCCCGCTCGCTTCGACCTTAACAACCGCCAGATCCGAGCCTTTGTCAGAGCCGATGACTTTTGCCGACAGGCTGCGGTTATCGAGCAACGTGACCGTAATCTTGTCCGCGTTCTCGATCACGTGGTGGTTCGTCAGGATGTAGCCCTTGGCTGCATCGACAATGACGCCCGAGCCAGCGGCTTCGACTTCGTGCTTGCGTTCTTGCGGCGCGTTGAAATCGAAGAAGCGTTTGAAGAACTCATCGTTGGCGAGCGGGTTAGCCCCCTCTGTCACGCTGCCGCTGACCGAAATGTTTACGACAGCCGGCGAGATCTTTTCGATCATCGGCGCCAGGCTCGGCATTTCGCGCGTCGCGAATTGAGCCGACGCAGTAGCGGTGGCAACCAATGCTGAGAGCACCAGCGTCATACGACCGCCGACAAACAGGGACTGCCGAAGCAACGACTGAGTCATGAGGTTCACCTTCCAGTTGGCAAGGAACCGAGGCAGGCGTGTAAGTGTTCGCCTCGGATCCATCGCTGACATAGTGCGGCAGCCAAACGAGTCGCTGCAACCGCCCGAGTCACAGGGAAATAGGCAGCGATCGATTGGTCAGCCTGTGGATTTCCTGTGCTTTTGCGGGGGATAGGCTGGGAATAGTCGAGACACAAGATGTTGTGGTTGTTACTGATCAAACGGGATCGGTGAAATTCTGCGAAAGCTTTTTAGGTCTGTTTTATAACTGTATGGTTATATTAGGTTTTAGGGCTTCAAGATGTTTGTCATAAAGTCTTGACAGAAATTCGCGTCAGGCCTAGTCTGCCAGCCAACGACACAAGATCTTGTGTCGGCATTTTTCGGACAAGTTCGAAACGGTTTCATAGGTTGCGGGGGCAGCCAGCGGGATGTTTTTCGCGCGAAGAAACGCGAAGCCAGCCCAGCGTTGAGCCGGAATCGGGGACGGCGTAAGCCGCGGTGCAGCGGGGGAGAAGTAACGACTATGAACATGGCGTTTGAGCTCAAAGCGACGAGAATCGCGGACATCGTTCTTCAGGAAGCATCCCTCAACATCTGGGATACGAAGTACCGGCTCAAGACCAAGTCAGGCGAGCCCGTCGATCGGGACATCAACGGCACTTTCGAGCGCGTTGCCAAGGCGCTCGCCGCCGTGGAAGAGCCAGCCAAACGAGGCGAGTGGTACGAACGATTCCTGTGGGCTTTGCAGCGCGGCGCGATTCCCGCCGGGCGCATTACCTCGAACGCAGGCGCGGAGTATCACAAGCCCGCCACATCGACGATCAATTGCACCGTGTCCGGCACGATCAGCGATTCGATGCATGACATCCTCGACAAGGTGCACGAGGCAGGGCTCACGCTGAAGGCCGGTTGTGGCATCGGCTACGAATTTTCGACGCTTCGACCGCGTGGGGCCTACGTGAGCGGCGCAGGTGCTTACACGTCCGGCCCGCTGTCGTTCATGGATATCTACGACAAGATGTGTTTCACGGTGTCGTCCGCGGGCGGTCGGCGGGGCGCGCAGATGGGCACCTTCGATATCGGTCATCCCGACACCATGGATTTCGTCCGCGCGAAGCGCGAGGACGGCCGGCTGCGCCAGTTCAACTTGTCGCTGCTGATCACCGATGAGTTCATGCACGCGGTGAAGACCGATCAGCCTTGGCAGCTCGCGTTCCCGCTCACGCGTCGCGAGGCGGAAGAGGAAAGCCTCGATCTCGGTGACGCCTCTCAAGTGGTCTGGCGTGAATGGCCGAACAAAGGTAACTACCTCACCGACGACCGCGGCTTCGTGGCGTGTCGTGTGTATCGCACGTTGCCGGCGCGCCGCATGTGGGATGTGATCATGTCCTCGACGTACGATTTCGCGGAGCCCGGCTTCGTGCTGATCGATCGCGTCAACGAGATGAACAATAACTGGTGGTGCGAAGATATTCGCGCCACGAACCCCTGCGGCGAGCAGCCCTTGCCCCCTTACGGCGCGTGCTTGCTCGGCTCCATCAATCTGACGAAGTTCATCGTGGATCCCTTCACCGATCACGCGTACTTCGATTGGGAAGAATTCCGCGAAGTCGTGCGCGTATTCACGCGCATGCTCGACAACGTCGTCGACGTCAACGGCCTGCCGCTGGCCGAGCAGCGCGAGGAGATCCTGCGCAAACGCCGTCACGGCATGGGCTTCCTCGGCCTGGGTTCCGCAATCACGCTGCTCGGCATGCGCTACGGCTCGGCCGAGTCCGTACGCTTCACCGAGGACGTCTCGCGCGAGCTCGCGATTGCCGGCTGGCAGACGGGGCTCGATCTCGCGAAGGAGAAAGGGGCTGCTCCGATCCTGCTCGAGGACTTCGAGGTCACGGAAGCTATGCTGCGCAAACGGCCGGAGATGCGCGCGGATGGCTGGCACGTCGGGCAGCGCATTCCGGGTCGTGTTCTGCACAGTCGGTACAGCCGCTACATGCAGCGCGTGCGCGAAGTTGCGCCGGAGCTCGTCGACGAGCTCGAGCGACACGGCGCCCGGTTCACGCATCACAGCTCGATTGCGCCAACCGGAACGATCTCGCTATCGCTCGCGAACAACGCGAGCAACGGCATCGAACCTTCGTTCGCCCATCACTACTTCCGCAACGTGATTCGGCAAGGTAAGAAGTCGAAAGAGAAGGTCGACGTGTTCTCGTTCGAGCTACTGGCCTACCGCGCACTCGTGAATCCGCGCGCGATGCCGGATTCGACGAAGCCCGGCGAGCGGTTGCCCGACTATTTTGTGAGCTCCGAGGACGTTTCCCCCCGCGAGCACGTAGATATTCAAGCGGCGTCGCAGAAATGGATCGACTCGTCGATCTCGAAGACGGCCAATGTGCCCACCGACTATCCGTATGAAGACTTCAAGGACATCTATCTCTACGCACACGAGAAGGGTCTGAAAGGCTGTACCACGTTCCGCTTCAACCCGGAAGCGTTCCAGGGCGTGCTCGTCAAAGAGAAGGATCTGAAGAACACGACGTATCGCTTCACGTTGCAAGATGGCACGACCGTCGAGGCCAAGGGCGACGAAGAAATACAGTACGACGGCGAAATGCACACAGCCGCAAACCTATTCGATGCCCTCAAAGAGGGCTACTACGGAAAACTCTGAGGCGGACACCATGGCACGCATCATCATCGACAAGAAGATCGTGAAATACGCGGTCGCGAAGGCGGACGAAGCGCCGGCCAAACCGGCCGTCGAGCCCGAACGCCCCAGTGAGTCCAACGTCATCCGGATGCACGAGAAGCTCGANNTTCGAGATCTTCATCAATTCGAAGAACCTCGATCACTATCAATGGATCGTCGCGCTCACCCGCATCATGTCGGCCGTGTTCCGCAAAGGCGGTGACGTGACGTTTCTCGTCGATGAGCTCAAAGCCGTGTTCGATCCGCGTGGCGGCTATTGGCAGCCCGGTGGCCGTTTCATGCCGTCGATCATCGCGGAGCTCGGTCACATCGTCGAGAAGCACTTGATCGAGATCGGCCTCTTGAAAGGGCCCGACTTGAGCACGGACCAGAAGGACTTCATCGCCCAGAAGCGGGCGGACTTCGAGTCTCGCGATCGGCAGAAGGACGCTTTCGCGAAGCCGGCGTTCCCAGAGGGAGCGCAGCTCTGCGGCAAATGCAGCACCACGGCCGCCGTCATGCTCGACGGCTGCATGACTTGCCTGAATTGCGGCTACTCCAAGTGTGGCTGACGCTCGTTGCGAACGGCCCTTGCGGCAGTCGATATTAGAGCGGGTTTGAGGTTTGTACCGGTCCGCTGTTGGTCCGCCCCTCGAGTACGCTCGGGGCGGACCCTTTTTTCTGAGTAGAATGGCGCAACGCCACGCTACGTGATTCCGCCGCCCGTGACGCTCGCAATTCCTGATTTTTCGAAAGTACGTGTGCTCGTCGCCGGCGACGCCATGCTCGACGAGTATTGGTTCGGCGACGTCGCGCGGATATCGCCGGAGGCTCCCGTCCCCGTGGTTCGGACGCGTGCCGCGGAGCAGCGGCCTGGTGGCGCTGCCAACGTCGCGCTGAATCTCGCGGGGCTTGGGGCGCACAGTGTGCTCGCTGCCATCGTCGGCGCCGACGACCGCGGACAACTGCTCACGCGTTTGCTCGAGCAACGCGGGGTGCGCTGCGAGCTCGTGCGCTCGCCCACGTTACCCACGATCCACAAACTGCGCGTCCTTGCTCGCAGCCAACAGCTGATTCGCGTCGATGCCGAGCAGTCGCTCGAACCCTGCGCGCCCGAGTTCGGCGGGCTGTTCACGAAACTCGTGCGCAATGCCGACGCGGTGATTCTGTCTGATTACGGCAAAGGTACGCTGAGTCGTGCGACCGAGCTCATAGCCGGGTGCCGCGCCGCGCGCGTGCCCGTCCTGATCGATCCGAAAGGCACGGATTTCAAACGCTACCACGGCGCTCACGCGCTGACTCCGAATCGAGGCGAGTTCGAAGCCGTAGTCGGCACGTGCGCAGACGAGGCCGAAGTGCTGCGCCGCGGGCAGGCATTGCGCGCCGAACTCGAGCTGGAGCTGCTGCTCGTAACCCGTGGCGAACAAGGCATGACGCTGTTTCAGCGCGACGCCGAGCCGATCACGTTGCCCACTCAGGCGCGCGAGGTGTTCGATGTCACCGGGGCCGGCGATACGGTCATCGCGTTGCTCGCTGCCGGACTCGCGGCGGGTCTCGACGCACCCGCTGCCGCTGCGCTCGCGAATCTCGGCGCCGGCGTCGTCGTTGGCAAGACTGGTGTCGCGACGGTTAGCCGCTCGGAGTTGCTGCACGCGCTGCACACACAGGGCAGCGGCGGCCGCGGTCTCGTGGAGTTGCCGGAGCTGCTCGCACTCGTTGCGGAATCGAAGACACGCGGAGAGCGCGTCGTGTTCACGAACGGTTGCTTCGACATCCTGCATGCGGGCCACGTTAGCTACCTCGAAGAAGCGAAGTCGTGTGGCGATCGCCTGATCGTCGGAGTCAACGACGACGCATCGGTCACGCGGCTGAAAGGCGTGGGACGCCCGGTCACGCCGCTCGCGGACCGCATGGCGGTGCTTGCGGGGCTCGCAGCCGTCGATTGGGTCGTCGCGTTTAGCGAGGACACGCCAGCGGAGCTAATCGCGCAGGTGCTGCCGAATGTGCTCGTGAAAGGTGGCGACTATCGCGTCGATCAGATCGCCGGTGGCGACGCGGTGCAGCGCAACGGTGGCGAAGTTCGCGTGCTGGGCTTCAAGCCTGGCCGCTCGACTACCGCAATCATCGACGCGCTGAAGAAGACACCGCGTTGAGATTCGTGGAAGCGTTCCGGCGGGCAAGTGCACCCGCCGGAACGCAGCGAGCCTCTCAGCTTGTTGTTAGTGGAGCCAGCCGTTGACCTGCTCGACGTCCGTCACCGACAGATTGCCAGCCGCCTGTTTCAGCGTCAGCACGTTGATGATGTAGTCGTAGCGGCTGCGCGAGTACGTCGTCTCCGCCGTGCTCAAATTCTTTTGCGAAGTCAGCACGTCGACCGTCGTCTGCGTGCCCACCTCGAAACCTGCTTCCGTCGCACGCAGCGCCGTACGGTTCGACTCCACGGATTGCTTCAGCGCTCGCACACGCTGGATTTCCGAGATCACACCGAGGTAGGCGTCGCGCGTCTGGCGCTCCGTCTGGCGCCCGATGCGCTCGAGCTCTTCGGTCGCCGCGCGGTGCGTGTATACCGCCTGTTGGACGCGCGAGCGGGTCAAACCGCCCGTGTACAGCGGGAACTGCACGTTGATCTGCCAGCTACGGCCTTCCGGTTTCTGCGTGATGGGCGAGACGATGGGCGGCAGCCCGTTCTGGAAGATCGTCGTCGTACGACTGTTATCGTTGTTCGAATAAGACGCCTGCAGATTCACATTCGGCAGGCGGCTTCCTTTCTGGATGTCGATGTCGTAGTCCGCGACTTCCGCCGCCAGGCGAGTCGAGACGAGCGTCAAGTTCTGCGAGAGCGCCGTCTTGACCCACTGCTCCGGGCTCGCCGGATCCGGTGAGAGTAGCGGCAGCTCGTCGGTCGGGCCGGCCAAGTCCGTGACGACGTCGCCGATGATCTCGCGCAATTGCTCGTACGAGGTAGCGAGCAGCCGCTGGTCTTGGATTTCCGTGGCGACCGCGTCATCGTAACCGGCTTGCGACTGTTGTACGTCCGTGATCGCGATCAATCCCACCTCGAAGCGGCGCTGCGCCTGTTCGAGCTGGCGCGCAATGGCTTCGCGTGCCGACACGGCTGACGCGAGGGTGTCCTTGGCGGCGAGGACGTTGAAGTAGCCCGTCGCCACACGGATTAACAGTGCCTGCTTGGCGGCTTCGTAGTCGGTCTCGGCGCGCGCGACGCGTTTGTCGGCCTGCTTCAACGTCGTGTACCGGCCCCAATCGAAAATCGTCTGCGTCAGGCTCACGCTGTAGCCGCTACCATTCTGGTCGAATATCGATCGCGAGCCGAGAGCGACGCCGCTGGGCTGGATCGCGCCGCCGACCGTATCGGTATATTGACTCGAGATCGTTCCGGTGAGCGACAGGTTCGGCAAAAGTGCTGACCGTGCCTGCGGCTTCACTTCAGCGTTCGCGAGATACACCGCTTCCGCTTCCCGAATCGTCGGGTCGTTTTGCAGTGCACGTTGGTAAACGCCGAGCAGGCTATCGGCCGCGGAGGCTGGGCCCGCCAACAGGGCGGTGATCGCGACGATCGCGAGTGGTCGTATGTTCGGCATGATGTGTATCCCTGTCTTCATTTCGTTTGCGTTCATTTCAATTAGTAACGAGGCACCTGGGGATCTATCTCCGTTGACCACGCGTCGATACCGCCCCTCAAATTAAAGACCTGCGAAAACCCATTCCCGACCAAATACTGCGCCACCATGGAGCTACGCCGACCCGTGTGGCACATCACCACGATCGGCGCCTCGCGATCGAGCTCCGTAAGCCGGCTCGGCACGTCCCGCATCGGAATGTGCAGGGCGCGTTGCACGGAGGCCATTTCGAGCTCGACGGGCTCGCGCACGTCGAGCAATACGACACCGGTGCCGGCTGTGGGTGCCGGCCAGCGTTGCGCGAACTCCGTGGGTGTCAGCTCCGGAACGCCGGACATGAAAGTGCTCCGGTTTCCCGCTCAGAGAACGAACGGCTCCGGCCGCTCGCCGTTGATCAGCGGTGTCAGCACCGTCTCGAAGAGATCTTCGGTAGTCGCGATGCCGCTCGGTTGCATCGTGATGAGCTGCGCCTCCATGACTGGCGCGCGCCCAACGACGATGAAAAGCCGCCCTTGCGGGCGCAGCATCTTGATGAAGTGGTTCGTGAACTCCGGTACCGATGCCGTGACAGCGACGACATCGAAACGGCCCGCGTACGAGAGCTCGAGCGCATCGGCCACTTCGAGGCTCACGTTGCTGATCTCCTGCTCCGCGAGACGCGGCCTGGCCGCCGCTACGAAGTCGCTGACGATGTCCACGCTTACGACGTCTTTCGCGAGCTTCGCGAGGCATGCGGTAAGGAACCCGCTACCCGTGCCCACGACGAGCACTTCGTCGATCGGTTCCGCCAGCACGGCCTGCAACAACCGGCCCTCGATCTTCGGTGCGAGCATGAACTGGCCGTGACCGAGGGGAATCTCGGCATCGGCGAATGCGACATCGCGGTACTCGGCAGGGACGAATTTTTCGCGGGGTGTCTCCCGCAGCGCGCGTAGAACCCGTTCGTCGAGAACTTCCCAGGCTCTGATCTGCTGGCCGAGCATCTGGGCGCGTGCGACTTCGAAATTCATGCTTGTTTTAGCGTGAGATTAGGGCTGGAGCGAACGGGGTAGGGTACGGAGTTTAGTCATGGCCTACAAGGCAGTCTGTGAAGAATTATGGTCAATTTGGAGCGACGCTCCAAGCCGGTTGCGGTATCTTCGATCGCCAGGGAAACAGGACGTTGCGCCCAGGCGGGCATGGAACGCCGCCACTCGCAGCCGAATAGCGCCCGACGACGATAACAACAAACTCAGCCGAACAACGGCTGAACACACAGGGCCTAGCACTGAAGTGCCAGCACCACCGGAACGCGCATGACGCAGCTCCTCGATGATCCTATCGTCGGGCTGGCGGCTGCGCTGCTGCTCCTCCTGATTTTGGCGCTGGTCTGGGCCGGCTCCCGGCGCCCGTATGTGCGGGAGATCGAGCGCCTGAAAGAGGATCTGCACCGCCTGCTCGCGGTTGGCCCGTCTGCGGGTCGAATCGCCGTGAACGGCAGGGCGAGCTCGTTCGTCGACATCTCCGCGAGCATGAACCGGCTGCTCGATCGCGCCGACGAAGCCTTGGTAGCAGCGGCCATGCCTCCTTCTCCTCCGGTGCCCGAGGGCACGCCGCTGTTCGACGCGCTTGCCGAGACGTTGCCGGAAGTCGCGCTCATCCACACGCAGTCGATCCTGTTCGCGAACCGCGCGGCCGGCGAGTTGTTCGGATTAGAGGCTGGCACGCTCGTTGGTAAACCGATCACGGACCTATTGCGGCCCGCGTATCGAGCACTGATGCGTAAGCATGTGAGCGTCATCGGCTCAGAGGAGCAGTTCACGCCGTTCGAGGTGCAATTGATCAGCGCCGACGAGCAGGGCCTCTGGGCGGAGCTGCACAGCAAACAGATCGTCTTCAACGGCGAGCCCGCATTTCTCACCGTGGCGCGTGACATCACGCATCGCAAGAGCCTGGAAGCGTCGCTTGGCCGCAGCAAGCTTCAAGCGCGCATCACGCTCGAGTCGATCGGCGAAGGCGTCATCACCACCGATCGCAATGGCACGATCGACTACATGAACGAGGCGGCCGAACAGCTCGTCGGGGGGACGCGCGCCACCGGCATAGGCAAACGCTTGCTCGACCTGCTCACACTCGTCGACGAAGTTGACCGTAGTTCGCTCGGCGATCCGATAGCGAAGTGCTTGAGCGAACGACGCCGGGTGAACCTCGGCCGGCGCGCCTTCCTGTTGAGCAAAATTGCAGATCGTGAGTTCTCCACAGAGCTCACGGCGTCGCCGATTCGCGGGCCCGATGGTCAAGTCGCAGGCTGCGTCGTGATCTTCCACGACGTGAGCGAGCTGCGTGGACTCGCGCGCGAGATGTCGTATCAGGCCAGCCACGACGCGCTCACGGGTCTCGTGAATCGCGCGGAGTTCGAGCGAAGGCTCGAAGCCGCGCTCGACTCGGCGCGCGGCGAAGCCGTGAGTCACGTCGTGTGCTACCTCGATCTCGATCGCTTCAAGCTCGTGAACGACACCGCGGGCCACATAGCCGGCGACAACCTGCTGCGCGAGATCTCATCGCTAATCAAACAGCGGCTGCGCGATTCAGACACCGTGGCGCGTGTCGGCGGCGACGAGTTCGCAATGCTGCTCGCAGGCTGCCCCGTGGACAAAGCGCGGCAGATCGCCGACGACGTATGCCACTCGGTCGCGAACCAGCGCTTCTCGTGGCAAGACCACTCGTTCGACGTCGGCGTCAGTGTGGGTCTGGTCGAGGTCAACAAAGACAGCGGATCGGCCGAGAGCGTGCTTTCGGCTGCTGACTCGGCGTGCTACGTCGCGAAGCAGCAGGGCCGGGGCCGCATTCACGTGTACTCGTCGCGCGATGAAGTCGTCGCGCGTGAGCGCGGCGAGATCCAGTGGCTGCAACGCCTGCAGGTCGCGCTGAAAGAGAACGCCTTCGAGCTCTATGTGCAGCCGATCATCGCGCTCGGCGGGCGTGGCGGCGGCGGTCCGGCCGCCGAGATTCTGCTGCGCATGCGCGACGAATCGGGCATCGCGATCGCGCCCGCACATTTCCTCGCGTCGGCCGAACGCTACCAGCTCATGTCGCACATCGACCGTTGGGTTGTGCGCGCCTCGCTCACGGCGCTCGCTGGCGGCGCTCCGCATCTGCCGATCGGCCGCACCTGCAACATCAACCTTTCGGCGCAGACGCTGGGCGACGACGACTTCCTGGAGTTCATCGTCGACGTGCTCGATCACACGGGCGTGAGCCCAGAACGCATCTGCTTCGAGGCGCGCGAGTCGGCAGTCGTGAGCCAGCTCGATCACGCGCAGCGCTTCATCAACGTGCTGCACGGCATCGGCTGCAAGTTCGCGCTCGACAACTTCGGTAGCGGGATCGGCTCGTTCTCGAATCTGAAAAACCTGTCGCTGGACTACGTGAAGATCGATGGCACGTACACGCGTAACCTCGAAGAGGACAGCGTGAACCGAGAGATGGTGGCCGCCATGGTCAAGCTCGCACGATCACTCGATTTCCAGATCGTGGCCGAGCAGGTCGAGGACCAGGAATCATTCGAGACGCTGCGCGCGCTCGGCGTGGACTTCGTGCAGGGCTTCGTCATCGAGAAGCCGCGACCGTTGCAGGCCGTCCACTAGGAAGGTTCGCCGCCAGTTCTTAGCGGGTGCGCACCGCGTGGGGGAGTGCGACTTCCACCGGTTCGGGGCGCGCCGTGGCTTTGCCCACGTAGAAGCCCTGCGCGTAGTCGATGCCGTATTTCGCGAGTAGCGCCAGCGTGGCCGCGCTGTTCACGTACTCGGCGACGGTCTGCATGCCGGCCGCGCGGGCGACTTCGCCGACCATTCGCACCATCGCCTGGTCGACCTTGTCGCGCGTCAGACCGCGGATGAACGAGCCGTCGATCTTCAGGTAATCGACCGGCAACCGTTTCAAGTAGCTGAATGAGCTGTAGCCCGTGCCGAAGTCGTCGACGGCGAGCCGGCACCCGAGCTCGCGCAGTAGCGCGATCTGCTTGTCGGTGTTCGCGGCAAAGCGCACGGCGAGCTGCTCGGTGATCTCGATCATCAGCCGCTCGCCCGAGACGTCGTGCTCTTTCAGCAGCTGCTTCACGTACGCGCCAAGGGAATCGTCCTCGAACGCGAAACCGGACAGATTCACGGACAGCGTGAGATCCGGATGCGTCTCACGGAATTCGTGCAACGCACGCACCACGAGCCGCAGCACGCGGCGATCGATATCCGCCATGAGCCCGAAACGCACTGCCGCCGGCAAGAATGACGGTGGGCTCACCAGGCCATGTTCCGTCTTCAGGCGCAGCAACGCTTCGTAGTGCTGCACCTTGCCAGTCTTGATGTGTAGTAACGGTTGGTAGTGCAGCTCCAAGCCATCGTTCTCGAGCGCGGCGCGCAGGCGGTTCATCCAATCGATGTCACGCGCCATCTGCTCGCTTTGCTTGCCGGCGGTGCTGTAGAACTCCACGCGATTCCGCCCATGCGCCTTGGCCGTCTGACACGCCATGTCGGCCTGTGCGATGACTTCCTGTGCGCTGAACCGCGCGCCGCCAAATGCGGCGACGCCGATGCTGCACTGTAGGTGGAACACCTGCTCCTTCTCCACGTGCTTCAAGCCGCGCATGAGCTCGAGCACGTTCGCTGCCACCACCTTCGCATCGCCGCGTGACACGTTGCGCAGCAGTACGACGAACTCGTCGCCGCCAAAGCGCGCGACGAAGTCCTCAGGCCGCACGGCGTAACGCAGCTGTTGCGCCGCGAGCTGCAGCAGATGATCGCCGGAGGCATGGCCGCACGTGTCGTTTACGTACTTGAACTGATCGAGATCCACGAAGAACAGTGCACACTTCGTGTTGTCACTGATGGAAGCCGCGATCGCGGCTTCGAGCTCGTCGATCAGGCGGTGGCGGTTGTGCAACCCCGTAAGCTGGTCGTGATTGGCGAGATGCAGCAGGTGGCTCTCGCGTTTGCGTAGCGCGTGCGTCGTGTTGTCGAGCGCCGTCACGATTGCGCGCAGCTCCGCGTGGGGCGAGTCCGGAAACTTCAAGTCCGCCTCGCCCGCTGCTAGCCGGGCAATCGAGTTCTGCAGGGCGGACAGCGGCGCGAGCGCACGCTTCAGAAACCAGCGGCCGCAGGCCCACGAAATACCCAGCAATGCCAGCAGCACGGCGCTCGCGAGAGCGAGGCGCGGCAGAAACACGCTCTGGTAGCTCGAGAAATCGAGATCCACGCTCACGAAGCCGAGCAGGTGCGTCGAGGTCTTGGCCGACTTCAGATCGAGATCGAACAGCCCATCGCCGGCCAGGGATTCTGTCCAGATGGGTCCGAGCAGCCGGTAACGCTGCGTGCTGGCCGCATCCTGCGTCAGCATATATGGGCGCGGCGCGCCGGCGAGCGTCGCGAGCTCGGCCACGCTCCGCGTGTCGAGCGCTTCGGCGATGGTCTCCGCGGGCCCCGATTCCTTCAGCGACTGTAGCGCCCGGCCATTGGCGTCGTACCAGCTCACGCGCTCGATCTCCGGGTACTTCGCGACGAAGCGCTCGATGTCGAGCACGGACTCCGTGCTGTCCGCCAAATAGAAAGGAGCGCCGAGCTCGTTCAGCTCACTCGCCCATTGTGTGGCCCAGTGCTCCAGGTTGTTGCGGATGACGGAGCCCGAGGTCCAAGCCAAGCCGATCAGCGCGATCATGCCAATCAGCGCAGCCACAGCCAGCTGCACGCCGAGCACCTCTGTCACGAGGCTGCGGGAGCGCCACGGTGTGCTGCTGTCAGTCGGGGTCACGCGCCACCCAATGCTGCTCAGTTACCCGTGGCAAGCCGAGTGCGGCGGCGACGGCGGGGTTCACGTGCAACTCGGCGGCGCGCAGGGGCGTCATCGCGGGCAAGTCCTGCGTCTTGCCTGCGGCGACTCGCTCGGCGACGACGCGCACCGTTTCGGCGACGTCGGCCGGCACGGAGACCGCGCTCGCGAGCGCACCCCAGCGCAGCAACGATTCGTTGAACGCCAGCACGCCCACGTTGTGCGAGTTCGCGTAGCTCAGCAGCTCGCGCAACACGGTCGGACTCAACACGCGGCTGTCGGGGAAAAGCCAAAGCCCACCGACTTGCGACGCAAGCCGTTTGAACAGATATAACGTCTCGCGATCCGAGTGCGACGTTTCGAACCGCACCTCGGCGCCCACACTCGTCGCTGCCTTCGTAATCTCCGCCGAGAGCGCGCCGCGATCTTCGCCGAGAATCAGCGCGATGCCGCGCAGCGACGGGTCGAGCGCTTGCCACGTCTTCAGTTGCAGTGCGAGCGGCGGCAGCGAGTGCACGCCCCAGATCGCGCCGCCGTCTTTCAGCACGTCTTCATACGCGAACACCTGGCAGAACACGATGGGCAGTCCGGGCAATCGCGAGCGCGCTGCATCCACTGCCGGACGACCGACCGCGATCACGACCGCTGGCTGCGAGCTCGGCGCTGGCGGCGTGAGATTCGCCGAGTCCACTCTCGTGACTCGGTACTGTTGCGGCGGCAATGCGTCGGCGATCGCGGCCGCCGTCACGGCGGCGCTTGCGGTGTCGGCGTCGAACACGACGGTGACGTCGCGTCGGACGAGAGCGGGTGCGGGTGCGGGCGCGGGCTTCGGTCGCGGCGCCGGAGCGGGGGTTGCCGGTGGCGGAGTGGGTTGCGGCGTGCTCGCAATCGGCGGCGGCGGAGGCTCGGCGGGTAGCGGCGGCGGTGCGGTGGCGCAACCGGCAATCACGAGGATCGCTGCGGCAGCCAGCGTGGCCGTGATGCTCCTACGATGACGGCCGTCGTGTTGCATGGTGAAGCCACCAGCCTAGGGGAACCGCCCAAAAGCGGGCGTGCCAGCCATCACAGATTGCCGCGCTATGGGCGGCGCTGCGGGCGCGCGTTATGCTCGCCGGGCTCGATCAGGCGCTCCAACTGCGCGGGTCGCAAGCTCGAGAAAAGGGCGGGAAATACGCATGCGAATGGGTCGGCGATTGCGCGGGTCGTTGTACGCGCTCACTACTTTGCTCGTNNGGCACGCAGGCCATGACGGTGCTGCGCGCGCGCGTCACGTCCGGCAATCCGCCGACTTCCGTGCAGCTGCTTGGCTTCGATTTACGCGACTGGGCGGAGCAGGGCGTGCTCGCGGACCTCTCTGATCTCGCGCTCACGGAAGGTTGGGACAAGGTGGTGCCGCCGGCGCTTCAGCAGTTCTCGAAGTACAAGGGCAAATGGATTGCCGCGCCGGTGAACTTCCACTCCACGAACTGGATCTGGGCGAACAAGGCCGTGCTCGACGCCGCCGGAGTTGCGGTGCCGAAAACCTGGGACGAATTCGTCGCGGCGCTCGAGAAGGTGAAGAAGAGCGGCAAGATTGCGCTCGCGCACGGCGGCCAGCCGTGGCAGGA
>PMCP01000074.1 GCA_003155415.1 Gammaproteobacteria bacterium
CCGAATACCGACGACATGCGCGAAGCGCCGAGCCGCGTGCTCATGGAAGCATTGTGGGAGGCGGGCGCGTCCGTACAGGCTTACGACCCGGTGGCACGCGAAGAAGCGCACCGCCTGTACGGCGAGCGTAAAGATCTGAAGCTATGTGAAAAGGCGGACGATGCGGTCGTAGGTGCCGACGCGCTCGCTATCGTCACTGAGTGGCGTGAATTCCGCAGCCCGGACTTCGATTCGATCAAGGCCACCTTGCGTCACCCCGTGATTTTCGACGGGCGTAACCTCTACGATCCCGAGTATCTGAAGCGCAGCGGTTTCCGCTACTACGCCATTGGTCGTGGCGACAGAGCGGGGGCCCACTGACGCCCAGGAGTCCCAGCGCCTTCGTCCAAGTGCACTGATATCCGCGAGCGGTGCCCGCTCGAGCGACAGCTATGGCTCTGACATGGTTCGGCTTGGCCAGTTACGGGGTTGCCGCGCTCGCCTACGGTGTCGCGGCCATCATCGTGCTCGTGAGTCAGCCGTCGAATCGGCGGGCTTCGCTTTCCGCGACGGCCATCGTGGGATCCTGCGTGTGGGCCACCCTCCTGACGGCGTTGATTTGGCGCGGCAACGAAGTGCCGGCGGTCGTCGTCGTGGTGTTGGACGCGGCGCACCTGCTTTTGTGGTCGGTATGCGTGTTGTCCTGGCTTGCCTCGCCCAGCAGCCGCGTCCTGCGGGCGCTCTCCTTCGGCGCCGCCGCGTGGGCGGTCATTTTTTCTCTGCCCCCGTTCAGCGATTCGCAATGGTCGGCGACGGTGTATCCGGCGTTGACCTTCCTGAGTCTCGTAGCGCTTTTGGTCGTTGAGCAGGTGTATCGGAACGCTCAACGGGAGCAACGCGCTTCGCTGGCCTTGCTGTGCGGCGCAGTGGGCGCCATCGCCACCGTCGACCTGTTCGTATTTTCCCAGGCTACTTTGCTGGGGACCCCAGCGCCGTTCTTCTGGCAAGTTCGCGGCGTCCTCAATGCCGCGCTGTTGCCGATGCTCGTGCTCGGTATTCGGCGGCAAGCCACCTGGCGCAGAGAGCTCTTTCTGTCGCGGCATGTCGTCTTCTATACGGCCACCCTCCTCGGCGTCGGCAGCTATCTTTTGATGATGGGGCTGGTGGCCTACGTCATCCGCGCTGAGCAGGCCGAGTGGAGCTTCTGGCTCGAGTTCGTGTTTCTGGCCGTGGCGGTGGGCGTGCTCGCGTTCGCGTTGTTTTCGACCGGTATCCGCACCCAGTTCAGAGCGTTTTTCGTCAAGCATTTTTATCGCAGCAAGTATGACTACCGCGTTGAGTGGCTTCGCCTGACGCAAAGCCTGGGGCAGTCTGGCAATCTGGAAATGCTCGCGTATCGCGGCCTGGAAGCGATGGCCCGCACCGTCGGCAGCCGTCGCGGGGATCTTTGGCTCTCG
Organism: Gammaproteobacteria bacterium; assembly: GCA_003155415.1. GTDB lineage: Bacteria > Pseudomonadota > Gammaproteobacteria > Steroidobacterales > Rariloculaceae > FEN-1219. The sequence continues at coordinate 1,437 of PMCP01000074.1, forward strand.
CATACGCCGGGGCGCTACGAGTGGGCGGCGTCGTTCGGGGGCGATGGGCCGGAGCAGCTCACCTACGAACAGCAGCATCCGATGGTCGCGTTCATGGCGTCGAGACTGTGGGTGATCGATAGCGAGGAGTACTTCATGGCTCCGGATCGCTACGACACCGCCTTCGGCAGCCCCGAAGATCGGTTGCTACCCGACGGCGCCATCGTCGTGCCACTCGATTGCCAAGGGTCTCTGCAGGGGTTCGTGAGCCTCCAGAAGCCGCCGAGCGCCGGGCGCCTGAACTTCGAGGACCACGATATTCTCAAGACTGCTGGGAAGCAGATCGCCGTCGTGTTGGCGCAGTCCCTGGCGCTCGAGCAATTGGCCGAGACACGCCAGTTCGAGGCGATGAACAAGATGTCGACGTTTCTGATGCACGACCTGAAGAACATCATTGCTCAGCAGCAGCTCGTGGTTTCCAATGCTGCGAGATTCAAACAGCGGCCGGAGTTTTTCGACGACGCGATCGCTACCGTACGCGCCGGTGTGGAACGCATGCGGTACGTCTTGGGTCAGTTGAAAGGAGCCACGCCTTCCGCCGGGGGAGGTCGAACGGATGTTTCAAAGGTGCTGATCGAGGTGCGCTCGCACTGCGCCGATCGGCAACCCGTGCCGTCGATCCAACGCTCGGATCAATCGCTCTGGGTCAAAATGGATCGCGCGCGCCTGACGAGCGTGCTCACACATATCATCCGCAACGCGCAGGATGCCACGCCGTCCGACGGTTCGATCCGGCTCGAGGCTATGCAAGCAGGCGCGGACGTGTGGTGTGCGGTCACCGACACCGGCTGCGGTATGGATGCGGTCTTCGTGCGGGACCGGCTGTTCAAGCCCTTCGACAGCACCAAAGGCGCGCAGGGCATGGGGATCGGCGCCTACCAGGTTCGCGAAATGGTGCGCGCGGCTGGCGGCGACGTAGAAGTCACGTCCGCGCCGAATGCGGGCACGGTTTTTCGTTTGCGATTGCCACTCGCGATGGGCAGCGAGTCTGTGCGCGCTGTTACGCCTGGGGCGTGAGCAAGGAGTCTATGACTATGAAGCTGTGTAAGGCCACACTCATTGCGGCCGCATTGTTGATGGGTGCTGCCTGCGGGCGCCTCGATCCGAAGGCCGAGTTTGCGTCTGCAAAGTCGGACTTCGAATCGGGCAAGTTGCAAGCGGCCACCGTGCGCTTGAGTAACGTCATCCGTTCCGATCCCAACAACGCAGAGGCCCACCTGCTGAGAGCGAGGATCACGCTCGAACTGGGTGACTACCGCACGGCACTCGAGGAGGTCGAGCGAGCCCGGTCTCTTGGCTCGAAAGACGAGACGGCGATTCTCTACGCTGAAGCTGCCGTCCGGCTTGGCGAAACTGACAAGGCTGTTGCTGCGTTAAGCGCGGCTCAGCCGGCGCTCGAAGGCGATACACAGTATTGGATTTCGAGGGCCGAAGTCGAAGTGCTCGCCAATCTGCCCGTTCGAGCGACCGAGTCGCTCGCGAGTGCCGCGCGCCTCGGCGCAGACAGTGCGAGTTATTCACGCGTGCGCGGCCAATTGGCGGTAGCGCTTCATGACGAGACTCAGGCGGAAGCGCTGTTCACGGCAGCCATCGCGGGAGATCCGAGGGATGCAGACGCCCGTACGGCTCTCGGACAACTGTATGCTCGATCCGGTCGTGCAGAGGAAGCGCTGAAACAATTTTCGGCAGCGGCCGATCTTTTCCACGCGAATGGTCGAGCCGAACCAGAGGCACGAGCACTGCTGGACGCGATTCAGATCCACCTCGTACGCAACGACCTCGATGCCGCATCCGGTGTCGCGGATCGCCTTGCGCGGGCAATACCACGAGCGCCCATGGCGGCGTACGTGCGTGGTCTCGTCGATTACCGAAGCGGCCGATTCGATACGGCCGCAGAGAGCTTGCAGAACGCGATCAACGCTGCTCCGGATAACGCCCAGTTTCTGACGCTGTTGGCTGCAACCCAGCTTGCCCAAGGGAATCTTGGCCAGGCGGAGCAGCAGTTGATTCGCGTTCTCGCAGCGAATCCGCGTGAGCCGGCAGCCATCAAGCTGCTGGCGGAAACACGCTTGCGTCAGCAACGCCCCGATGCCGCTCTCGATGCTCTTAGGCCCTTGGCGGGTTCCGGCGCCGAAGACGCTCAAGTGGGTTTGCTGACGGGGCTCGCCAACGTGCGGTCCGGAAATACCGAGCAAGGAGTGCTCTATCTCGAACAGGCCGAGGCGCTCGACCCTACCAATCAGCTGCTGAAGCTCGAGCTCGCGAAAGCCTACGCCACACTGGGCCGCTTCGCGGAAGCTTCCAACCTTCTCAATAGCGGCGTAGATCAGCCGGGGAGCGCGCTCGCGTCGCGTCTGCTGCGGCTTCTCTCGTTCGCCCGCGCCGGTGATGCCGAGGGCGGTAACCAGGATGTCGCGGCGCTCCTGAAGGAGCAGCCGAACGATCCTCAGGCCTATATCGTCGCCGCGTTCTATCGCCAGGCAATCAATGCGCCGCAGGAAGCGCGGGAGCTGCTCGAGACGGCGGTGCGGCTCGACGGCAAGCTGGTACAGGCCCGCATGCTTCTCGCGGGTGCTTTGGCCCAGGAGGGCCGTTCCGCGGACGCCGAGAAGGAGTTGCGGCGTGTGATCGATCTCGAGCCCAACAACGTGCAGGCGCTCACGGGCTTGGCGCAGGTTTCGCTCTCGCGAAATGCACCTGGTGAAAGCGAGAAGCTGCTGCTGCAAGCCGCCCAGGCTTCCCCCGCTGTCGGTCCGCGGTTATTACTCGCGCAGCTCTACATAGCGCAAACGCGGCTTCCCGCCGCGGCGGAACAGCTGCGTCTCGCAGGTGAAGCGGCGCCGGACGATCCGGAAGTGGCGGCGGTGAAGGGTTTGCTGGCCCTGAGCGAGGGGCGTGCCACCGAGGCGATAGAGCTGCTAACGAAAGCGCAGGCCAAGTTGCCGCAACGGCTTGGCGTAGTCCTGGCGCTCGCGGCGGCCCATGTCCGCGCTGGCCAGATCGAGAAGGCTCGGGGTGTGTTGCAGGCGGTGCTCCAGCAAGCCCCGCAGTCGTTGCCGGTGCGCATGGCGCTCGGGACCGTCGACTTGCGATCAGGCAACTCGGACGAGGCGACGAAGATTGCGAAGGCCTTGCAGACGGAGTTTCCGCAGCAGCGGCATGGGTATGTGCTCGAGGCGCAGGTCGACGTTGCCCGTCGACGATACGACGAGGCAGTCGCAGTTCTGCGCGTCGCCTACCGGCAAGAGCCCACCTGGCAGGTGCTCAAGGATCTCGTCTTCACCACAGAGCTTGCGGGACGCGCCAACGACGCCGTCGAGCTGCTCGAGGGTTGGGTGGCCAAACGCCCCAACGATGTCGAGGCGCAGCTGACGCTCGCATCGGCCTTGCAGGCCGCTCAGCAGCCCGACCGGGCGTTGACGCACTACCAAGCGGTCTTGAAGACGGACGAGCAGAACGTCGTGGCCCTGAACAACGCGGCGTGGATCTACCAGGGCATGGCGGATCCCAGGGCCCTGGGTTTGGCGGAGCGGGCCCTATCGCGGGCGCCCGACAACGCTGCCGTGCTGGACACGCTCGGCACCATTCTTCTTAAGCAGAACCGTGAAGCGGACGCTATTGGTCACCTCGAGAAAGCGGCACAATTGGCACCTAAGACCCTGGAAACACGGTACCATCTGGCCCAAGCGCAGGCTGCGTTGGGGCGGAAAGCTGAAGCCCGAGCGACGCTGCAAACGGTCTTGGCCGACACTCAGCCCTTCACGGAACGCGCGGCTGCCCAAGCACTGTTTGATAAGCTCTAGACTGCATGACGAGGATTATGAAAAATTGGCGAAGTGGCCTACCGTTAGCGACGCTTTTCTGCCTGTTGCTCTGTTTAGGCCGCCCAGCGCTAGCCCAACCGGCAGCGGGGGCAAACGCGCCACCTCCTGAGCCTCCCTCGAGCTCCTACCAAATCGGCGCCGGCGACGTTCTACAAATCTTCGTCTGGCGTCAGGACGACCTGTCCGTCACGGTGCCCGTGAGGCCCGACGGCATGATCTCTACCCCGTTGATCAACGACCTCGTGGCCGTCGGTAAGACACCCACCCAGGTGGCCCACGAGATGGAAGCGGCGCTGTCTAAATTCCTCCGCGCGCCGCAGGTCAACGTGATCGTGAAGGAATTCGTGGGCTTGACCAGCGCCCAGATTCGGGTCACGGGGCAGGCAGCCCAACCCAAGGCGGTGCCCTATCGCGATCGAATGACGTTGCTCGACGTCGTTATCGCCGTGGGCGGCCTCACGAAGTTCGCTGCGGGAAATCGTAGTCACGTGGCCCGCACCGTGGATGGAAAAACGGAAGAGATCCACGTTCGTCTCGACGATCTCATGAACCGTGGGAAGATCAAGGAAAATATCGTCATGCAGCCTGGCGACGTTCTGATCATCCCCGAGCGAGTGTTCTAAGGGGCATCCGTGGACGAGCTGCTGACTGAAGTTCTGTCTCATGTTCGAAGCGCCTGGCGGTTTCGATGGTACGGCGCTGCCGTTGCGTGGTTCGTCGCGCTGGCCGGATGGCTGGGGCTGGCGCTGCTTCCAGACGTCTATGAGGCGACGGCCACGGTGTACGTGGATACGTCCTCAATTCTACGACCGCTGCTGACTACGAGCATCGTGCCCACCGATGTGACGACGCGCCTTCAATATGTGCGCCAGGCAGTGCTTGGCCGTGAATACCTCGAGCGGGTCGCAGCGTCGAATGGTCTCGACCTGGACGCGATCACGCCTCGAGACAAAGAGAAGATGCTCAACAAATTACGCAAGAGCTTGACCATCGATGCGGCATCGACGAGTGACGCAATTAGTCGCGACAATTCCAGCAGCATGCTCAAGATCAGTTACCGGAACGAGAAGTCCAAGACTGCAGTCGGCGTGGTGAGAGATCTACTGAATCACCTGATCGAAGACACCTTGAGCGCGAACAGAGAAAACACCGACGCGGCTTCGAACTTTCTCGATGAACGCATCCGTGAATACGAGAACCGCTTGCAGCAGGCCGAGCAATCTTTGGCGGAATTCCAAAGAAAGAACGCCGGGCGCTTGCCGGGTTCGGAAGGTGGTTATTTCGAGCGTATTCAGCGCGAGCGAGAGGCGCTCGAGAAGACCGACCGCGATGTGCGACTCGCTCAGTCACGTCGGGCTCAGCTCGAGCAGCAACTGCGAGGCGAAGCACCGGTGACTATCGCAACCACGGTTGCGGCGGCAGAGCCGGCACCCAACAGTATCGATGCGCGCATCCGGGATAGCCGTGCGCAGCTCGATAAGCTGTTGCTCGTCTACACCGAGCAGCACCCCGACATCGTGGCGTTGCGAGCCACCTTGGAACGGCTCGAGAAACAACGAGCCGACCAGCTTCGAGCGCTCGGCATTGCCAATCCCGATCAGCAGATCTCGGGCCTCGGTTCGAATCCCGTGTATCAGGCGGTGCAGATCGCACTGAATCAGGTGCAAGTCGAGATCGCCACGCTGCAGGCAGACTCGGACGATCGCAAACGCCGGCTCAAAGAGTTGCAGAGCGTGATCGACGATGTGCCGGAAGTCGAGGCGGAGTTGCAACGCCTCAATCGAGACTACGACGACATCCGCAAGCAGTATCAGCAGCTCGTGCAGAGCCGCGAGACGCAGATGCTCTCACGAAAAGCGGCGGAAGCAGATCAGGTCGAATTTCGGGTCATCAACCCGCCCACGGCTGGCTTCGGCCCCGTCGCACCCAAACGGCTTCTTTTGATTCCCGGTGTGCTNNTGTTTTCTGCTCGCCCAGATCAAGCCGGTTTTCAGTAGCGCTCGTGCGTTGAGTGAAGTCTCAGGTCTACCGGTGCTAGGCGCCGTGAGCCGAATCCTGGTGAGCAGCGAAGCTCGGCGCAGCCAGAGATTCGCTCTCGTGAATTTCTCCGTTGTAATTGCCGGGCTGGTGTTGGCCTTTGGCGCGGTGGTGCTGCTCGAAGTCGCCGGTAATGGTCTAAGAACTATTCTGGTCGGTGCGTGACATGGGGCGAATCGAAGAAGCCATCGAGAAATTGCAAAAGGCCAGCGGTGTGCTTCGGGGGTCTGCCGGCGCTCGCGTCGAACGTCCGCCCGGCCGCTTGGCGACCGTCGTGGCCCAAACGCACGCCTATGCAGGCAAGCATGTCGAGTTCGACCGGGCAGCATTGACGGAAAACGGGTTACTGGCGCCCGATTCGGAAGAACGGCACCTTGCCGAACAGTATCGGACGATCAAGAGGCCGCTGCTGCGCAATGCGCAACCCGACCACGAGCCATCGGTCAATCGAGGCAACCTGCTCATGGTGGCCTCTGCACTTTCCGGCGAAGGTAAGACCTTCACCTGCGTAAATCTTTGCATGAGCATCGCGCGTGAGAAGGACTGGCACGTCGTGCTCGTCGACGGCGACTGCAGCAAGCCACATCTGACGCGCCTGTTTTCCGCTGAGAACGAGCCGGGTTTGATCGACTTGCTGCGGGATCCGACGCTCAGCTTCGACTCACTGGTGATGCCAACCAACATCGAAGGCCTGTCTTTGCTTCCGGCAGGTTCGCGGGATCCTCATGCCTCGGAGCTTCTGGCGAGCAGTCGCATGGACACGATCTGCGACGAGCTCGCCAAAGAGCAAGGGCGCATGATCGTTTTCGATTCATCGCCTTTGTTGCTGACTACCGAGGCCGTCGCGTTGGCGTCCAAGGTGGGACAAATAGCGCTTGTCGTTCGCGCAAATTCCACGCCACGTCAAGCGGTGCGGAGCGCAGTCGAAAGGCTCGATCCGTCCAAGGCCGTGTCTTGCATCTTGAACCAGAGTTATAGGACGGAGACCGGTCTCGACTATGGTGACTACCAGTAGGGCGCCTAGCGCATCGCGTAGAACGAGGTCCCAGGTCTTGCAGCGCGAGCACTTCATCGGCTTGGCCGGCCTCACCATTGCGCTGTTCCCGTTTCTGTCTGCGGTAGCCCAGCCCGAGGCACAGGCCGCCGACGCTGCGGCCGACGCGGCCACTCGACCGCGGATCAGGCTGGATTTTGGCGCGGGTCAAACCGACAACCTGTTCCACGATACGACGAATCTGCGCTCGGATATTTCGTCTCTGGGCTTCCTCCTGAATGTCGGTGCAGACAGGCCGCGACTGCAAGGTCGCTTCGCCACCAATCTGGAGGCTCGCAAATACGGAGCCGGGTCGATCGGCAATGACAGCGAGGTGGTGGGCTCTGTCGATGGTGGGCTCCAAGTAAAGATCGTGCCGGACCGGTTTGCCTGGACGTTCGAGCAGAATTACGGCCAGACGCGTATCAATGCGCTAGCGCCCGTGGGTCCCGAAAATCGGGACCGCACGACGGTGTTTTCGACCGGGCCGCAAGTGGTGGTGCCGCTCAACGAACGAAATGATTTCGTGTTCACCGGGCGCGTCTCGGACCGGCGCTATGTGCAGCTGACACAGCTCGACAGTGACCTGGTTACGACAACGATCGCCTTCTCGCATAAGGTGGACGCCGCCACGAAGTTGGGTGTTTCGCTGGATCAAAGAACGAGCAACTACAATCTCAGCAACGACTCCTTTGTGTTTCAGACGGTTTCGTTCACATACGCCAGGGAGCTCGCTGCGGGCTCCATTGATGCGGAGCTGGGTCACGGTGACGTCAAAACCGGGCAAACCTCGCGGTCGACGACCATCGGTGAAATTTCCTGGGCCCGAAAGGTCGGGGCGCACTCGAAACTCAATACCTGGGTGAATCGCCAGATCACCGACGCGGGCGAACTCTTTCGTATCGGCGGCTTCGCCGGCAATGGAAGCGACATCATGGGAGGGTTCGCGAACTCGATCGACGTCAACGCCGACCGGCTTCAGGGAATCGTGCCGGTGCCCGATCCGATCGCGCGCTCCAGCGCTGGCTTGATGCTCACGTTGGTCGCTCGGCTTACAACGTTGAGGTTGTCGACGAACGTAGTGAAGGACGACTTCCTCTCCGCCAAAGCGTTCAACGACAACCTGAAAATATTTCTCGTGAGCGTCGACCGCCCGATCGGCCGCCGCTGGAATGGGTTGCTTACGCTGCAGAAGACGAGCCAAGAGTTCAGCCAAACTACCGTTCGTAACCACGACGTTTCGTCACGCGTGGGCATCGATCGGCAGATCCGTTTGAAGCTGCAGTTGCGTCTCGCCCTGGAGCACTTCCGTCGTGAGGGCGGGTTGGGGCTCTACGACGAGCGCATGTACCGAGTCTCCATCGGCTACACCTTCTAGAGACTAAGGCGCAAAGGCCCCGGGCGGGGCCGACGGCGTCGAGCCCGCAGCCGGCGGAACGATTCAGTGCGTACTGGGTCACAATTCCCTTGGTCCTGCGCAACTGTTTTCCAAAATGTTAACTAGGTACGCAGTCTCGATTCGCAGACAGTTTGCGACCGCTGCGGGTCCGGGTCAGAATCCATCAACACTATCGATTCGGGCCAGCGTGCCGACGTTGGTTTGCCCACCGCACACTGCCGCCGCAACGAGGCGAAAAAGGAATTTGATGATGACGCTACGGCTGGTCCGATGTGCGCCGCAAAATCGCCTGAACACACTTGCGAGCCTTGTGCTCACCGGCGTGGTCTCACTGCTTCACTCAGTCACCGTAATGGCCGAGATACCAAACCCGGTGATCAGCCGGAACGTGCCGGCGTTCGCGCTGAACGGGTCCTCACCCTCGGCCGCCAACGATGCCAGCTACGCCACTGAGTGGCGGTCGAACGGGCAACCGAGTTGGATCGCGTACGACCTGTCGGGTGTGCCGTCCGCGCAGCGACAGCAAATCCTCGTCGCCTGGCACAACAACTCCGGCGGGTACTACGACGTGACGGTAATCGCGGCGCCCCAGTACAACTATCCCGGGCCGTACGTCATAGAGGGCAATCCCGCACCTGGCGGTGGAAGTGCGCCAGCGTCAGGTTGGGTCGTGCTCGCGACGTCTCCCAATCCGCAGAACTATCGCAACAACCAGCACTACATCCCGAACTTCGGCGGCAACAACTGGTTGCGCTTTCGCACGACGGCCAGCAATCCGAATAACGATTCAGGCAACGCCGACATCAGCATTAACCTCGACGTTCACGATGTGCACCTCGGCGTCCACGACAGCTGGATGTTCTACGGTGACTCCATCACCTACAACTGCTGGGATCCCGGAACATTCGCGCCGCTCATCAACGCCGCTCAACCCACCTTCTTCCCGGCTGTCTCGATGGGCGGCGTTCCGTTCCTGAAGTCGTCGGACGCGATTCCGCTATTTCCGCGGTGGCTGCCGCTGTTCCCCGGGTCGTACGTGGGGATCTCCTATGGTACGAACGACGCCGGTGGCGCGACGCCGAGCCAGTTTTACGCGAGCATGAAGAATCTCGCCGATCAGGTGATCGCCGCCGGCAAGCATCCAGTGATTCCCAGCATTCCTTGGGCCACGGCCGCGCAACGGAGCGATTCCGACATTCGCGCGCTCAACGCACAGATCG
>PMCP01000177.1 GCA_003155415.1 Gammaproteobacteria bacterium
GCGCCCCCGAGCCACGTGCCGAACGCGGGCAGCAGCACGAGCACGAGCACCATCGCGAGGTCTTCGACAATGAGCCAGCCGACGGCGATGCGGCCGTTCAGCGTCTCGAGCGCGCCACGGCTCTCGAGCGCGCGCAGCAGCACCACGGTGCTTGCGACCGAGAGCGCAAGCCCGAACACCACCGCCGCACCAAAGCTCCAACCCCACAGCGTCGCCACGCCGGCGCCGAGCGCCGTGGCAACGAGTATCTGCACGATGGCGCCCGGCACGGCGATCTTGCGCACGGCCAGCAAGTCCTCGAGCGAGAAGTGCAGGCCCACGCCGAACATCAGCAGCATGACGCCGATTTCAGCCAACTGCTGCGCCAGGGAAGCGTCTGCGACGAAACCGGGCGTGCTGGGGCCGATGATGACGCCGGCGATCAAATACCCGAGGAGCACCGGCAGCTTGAGCCGCACGGCGATGAAGCCGAATACCATGGCGAGACCGAATGCCGCAGCGATCGTCGCAATCAGAGTCACCTCATGCGGCATCGGTGCTCTTCCGCTACGGCGTGGAGGCGGATCGCCTGAATCGCGCCTTGAAAACTTCGACGACGATGGGCAGCACGGAAATCCCGATGACGGCGACGACCGCGAGACCGAAGTTCTCTTTGATGATGGGCTGGCTGCCGAAGAAGTAGCCTAAGAGGCCGAAGCTCCACACCCACAGAATTCCGCCGCCCACGTCGAACGCGAGAAAGCGCGGATAGTGCATGCGGCCGACGCCCGCGACGAACGGCGCGAATGTGCGCACGATCGGCACGAAGCGCGCCAGCACCACCGCCTTGCCGCCGTGCTTGTCGTAAAAACTTTGCGTTCGCAGCATGTGCTCGCGCTTCAGGAAGCGGGTGTGCTGCTCCGTGAACACGCGCGGCCCGATCAAACGGCCAATGAGGTAGTTCGTGTTGTCGCCCATCACCGCCGCTCCCGTCAGCAGCACGAGCACGCTCGTGACGTCGATGGCGCCGGTAGCCGCGAGTGCGCCCGTCGCGAACAGCAGCGAATCGCCCGGCAGAAACGGCGTCACTACGACACCCGTCTCGAGGAAGATGATCAGGAACAGCAGTGCGTAGACCCACACGCCGTAGGTCATCGCAAATTCCACGAGGTGGCGATCGACGTGCAGGAACATGTCGAACGCCGTCATCAAGAAGTTCATTTCGCCGCCTTACCTCAGCCTTGAGCTGATTGAACGAGCTTCAACCGAAGCCCCGTCAGTCCGAAATCTTGGAATGGGCCGCTTGCGAGACATCCTCGTGGCCGTGCACGGTGATGCCTTTGCCGAGCTTCGAGTTCCACATGCCGTACGCGAAATACAGCACGATGCCGCCGGCGAGATAGATAACGAAGAAGTTCCGCGTGCTCTCGTGGGCCATCAATGACATCAGCAGAAACAAGCACATCACAGCGCCGGCGATCGGAGTAGCCGGGAACAACGGTGTCTTAAAGGGGCGAACCAATGCGGGTCGCGCGTAGCGCAGATACACCACCGTGACGCACACGATCGCGAACGCAAATAGAGTGCCTACGTTCGTCAGGTTGGCGAGCTCGTCGAGCCCCATGAAACCCGCGAAGCCGCACGCGATGACACCGACGACCAACGTGTTGATCCATGGCGTCTTGTACTTCGCGTGCACGCGCGCGAACACCGGCGGGATCAAACCGTCGCGCGCCATCGTAAAGAAGATGCGGGTCTGCCCGTACATCAGCACGAGCATGACCGATGACAATCCTGCGATGGCGCCGATCTTCACGAGCACCGCGAACCACGGCAGTCCGATCTGGTTCACGGCCTTGGCGATCGGCGCCGGATCGTTCAAGTCCGTGTAGGGCACGATGCCGACGAGCACCGCCGATGTGAGGATGTAGAGGATGGTGCAGATGATCAGGGACCCCAAAATTCCGATCGGCATGTCTTTGCTGGGGTTCTTCGATTCCGCACCGGCCGTCGACACGGCTTCGAAGCCGATGTACGCAAAAAAGATGGTGGCGGCCGCCGTGATGATCCCCGGAACTCCATACCGCCCCGTGTCTTGGGCAGTAACAACGGACCAGAGCGCCGCGCCAATCTCCCCCCAGAGACTCGTGCTCGCTCCCGGAGGCGGCGGCGGTTGCGCTGCGGGCACGAGCGGCGACCACAACGCGGGGTCCACGTAGAACGCACCGATCGCAATGAAGGCGATGACCACCGCCAGCTTGATCGCGACGACGATGTTGTTCACGAATGCCGACTCTGAAACGCCGAGCACGAGCAGGCCCGTTACGCCAGCGATCCCGATGATCGCCGGCAGATTGACGACGCCGACGCCCACCTGCGTACCGCTCGAGAAGTCGAGGATCGGCGTGCCAGGCGCTCCGCGCAAACCCACGGGCAGATCGATGCCGAGATCGTGCAAAAAGCTCGCGACGTAGCCCGACCATCCAACGGCCACTGTCGCGGCCGAGAGGCCGTACTCGAGCACCAAGAGCACGCCCATGACCCACGCGACGATCTCGCCCATCGACGCGTACGAATACGAATACGCAGAGCCCGACACGGGAATCGCCGACGCGAGCTCCGCGTACGACAACGCGACAAGCGCGCACAGCGTGCCGGTGATGACGAAGGAAATTACGATGGCCGGCCCGGCGAACTGCGCCGCCGCTCGCCCCGTCAACACGAAGATGCCGGTGCCGATAATGCAGCCGATGCCGAGCAGCACGAGGTTGGTGGCGTTGAGAGTCCGTTTGAGCTCGCTCTGCTCATGCTCGGCGTGCATTTGCTCGACGGATTTCCGCGCAAAAATCCCCGCGAGACGACGTTGGGCCATCGGACAAACTCCCGAAGTACTGATGGACTCTACACTAGCCCGAGCAACAGGGTCACCGCCGGACGATTGCGATCTCGTAGAGCTGCGGCCAGTTCTTGCCCGTCACGAACAGGCGTTTCGCAGCCGAGTCGTACGCGATGCCGTTCAGCACCGCTTCGCTGCTACGTGCGCTCTTCGGGTACAACGCAGCGAGATCGATCCAGCCGAGCACCTCGCCTGTGGATGGCGAGATGCGCGCGATGCGATCGTCGTACCACACGTTCGACCACACCTCGCCGTCGATGTATTCGAGCTCGTTCAGCTTCGTGACGGGCTGGCCGTGATCGCGAACTTCGATCTCGCGCACCACGGCGAATGTCTGCGGGTCGAGGAACCGCAGCTTGGCCGAGCCGTCGCTCAAGATCAGCTGCTTGCCGTCCTGCGTGAGACCCCAGCCTTCGCCCGTGTACTGAAACGTGCGCTGCTGGGTGAACGTGGCGAGGTCGTAGACAATGCCGATGCCGTGCTGCCAGGTGAGCTGATATAGATGACCGTCGAGGATCGCGATGCCCTCGCCGAAATACGTGGCGTTGATTGGCCGCTGCTTCTCGACGCGGCCGGTGGCGAGGTCGACCTTACGGATCGTCGACTGACCGTAGAGCCCCGTGCCTTCGTAGAGCTGGCCGCCCGCAATCGCGAGCCCCTGCGTAAACGCGTTCGGATCGTGCGGATACACGGCCACGATCTTGAATCCGGCCACCTCCGGCGCGGAGCGGCCGTGCAGCTGCGCCCATGCGGCAGCGCCAACCGCGACCGCGGCGAGCGCGCAAGCGACGAGCCATTTGAGCCGCACCTTGGGCGCAGCGGGTAGTGGAGAAGCCGGTCCACCGGCGGCGTCAGTCGTTGGCATGGGGCTAGCTTCGCAAAGTGCCCCGCAGCCAGCAAGCGAAAAGACGAGGTCTATTTTTGGGCCGCGTCGAACTCGGTGCGCAGCAGCGCGTATACCGCGTGGTCCACGAATCTGCCGTACAGGTTCTCGCGCGCGCGCATGATGCCTTCCAGCTTGAAGCCGAGCCGCTCCGGAATCGCTCGGCTCTGGATGTTCTCCGTCGCGGCCGCGATCTGGACGCGATTCAGGTCCAGGGTCAGGAATCCGTAGCGAACGACGAAGTCACAGCACAGCGTCATCGTGCCGTGGCCTTGCCGTTCTCGCGCCAGCCAATAGCCAATCTCGCCTGCGCGGTTCACGCGATCGATGGGCAGGAACCCGATGACGCCCGCGAGCGCGCCGTCGTACAGGATGCCGAACACCGGCCCCCGCCCTTCCTTGCGCTGCTTCAGCGTGGCTTTGAGATACGCGCGCGTATCGGCTTCGCGCGTGACGACGTCGAGCCAGGGTAGCCAACGGCGCAGATGCTCGCGATTGTCGTCGGTGAGCAGGAACAGTTCGCGCGCGTCGTCCTCGTGCAGCACGCGCAGCGAGGTCGAAGGGTCGATCACGAACATGGGACGGCCCCGCGGGGCGCGACTATTGACGTTGGTCGGGGCTCACGGCGCGGCGGTAATCGACCACTTCGCGCAGGAACCCGAGGATCTCACGCGAGCTGTAGTGCCGCGACGGTTTCAGCTCACCGCGCTGCGTGTCGCAGATCGGCTTGCCCTCCGAGGAGTNNTCTCGAAGTTGCGCTCGGCGTACGCATGCGTTTCCGGATCGCGCAGATTTTTCTGGAGCGTGAGGCAATCCGGGCACCAGTTGGCGCCGAACGTGACCATGAGCATCTTGCCGTTTTCGGCCGCGCGAGCTTTGCCAGCCTCGACCGCCATACGTGCGTCGACATCGGCCTTGTACGGCAGGTTCGTCGCGTCGAAACCCCAGCTTTTGTAGAACACCGTGTCTTCGCTCGATTGCTCGAGCGCGAGCACGGCAACGCCGACCAGTGCGACCGCACCGACGTACACCCAGAGCCGCGCCCGGACGGCGGCGAGGACGTGGGAGATGAGCCCGGTGGTTCTCATGGCCAGCGACAATACACTGCCCGCCTCGCCAAAGTCATGCCGTCAGGGCCAAGAAACCCTAAGGGCTGGGATGCGGCGGCCGGTGGCCACCCGAGGTGGGGCTAGCCGCCGCTCGGTACTCCCTCGAAGAACTCGACGATACCGGTCTCGAGAGAGTATTCGGCGCCGACCACGAGAAGGCCATCGCGGGCGATCAGATCTTCCAGGATGTCCGAGCCGTGCCGCAGGTGGCTGGCAGACGCGCGCACGTTGGCCCGCACCGCGTCATTGATCAGGGCGGGCGGATTATGTCGCAACTCTGTGGCGAGCAACGGCTCCACGGACGGTCGCACGCGATCGACGATCGCACGCAGGTTGCGCGACTGCTTCTCGCGGGGCCGACGCAGCTCGTCGAGCGTGGCGATGATGGCGCCGCAGCCGGAATGGCCGAGCACCACGACGAGGCGCGTGTTGAAACGCTCTGCGGCGAATTCCACGCTGCCGATCTGCGACGGCGCCACGATATTGCCGGCGACGCGGATCACGAATAGATCGCCGAGCCCCTGATCGAACACGAGCTCCGCGGGCACGCGCGAATCGGAGCAGCCGAGGATGATCGCGAATGGCTCCTGGCGCTCCGTGAGCTCCGAACGCCGCGTCTGGCCGATGGGCGCGTCGCGGCCGCGTTCGGCCACGAACCGTTTGTTGCCGTCCTTGAGAAGCGTGAGCGCCTGCCGCGCCGTGATCATTCGCTTACGTCTCCGCCACTACCGCATCCGGCCCGCACTCTAGCATCGCAGGCACACCCTCGCGCTAGTCCTACCTCGGCAAGGGTAGCTGCGTGATCGAGAACGCAAACCGGTTGCCGGAAGTCGCGGCCAGCTCGACATCGGCCGTGCCCGCACCCGGAGTCACGAGCTGCGGTTGCGCAACGAGCGCGAAGTCGCGGCCGTCGAACTCGTACATCGCGGCCCACAGCGTCACCGCACCGTTGTCGTCCAGTGTCGGTACGAACACCGCTTTCAAGAGACCATCCATACGGATCTCGGCGGCCTTGCCTTCCTCCGCCACGAGCCGGTTCACACGCACGCGATCGTGATCGTTCTGCGCGATGCTGATGTCGAGCGAGACACGTTCCACGTGCGGGGCGTTGATGGTGACCTTGTGCGTCTGACGAAAATCCTCGAGCAGCGCATCGCAGGCTTGCTGTTCGGTTTCACAGAGCGCGGCCAGATCGATCAGGCCTATGCCGTCACTCTCGACTACGGTGCGCTTGACGACGGCGGGATACACGGAGTGCCCTTCCGGCGTGAAGAACCATTCCACCGCCGTGCCGTGCTCGCGGCTCGCGACCACCGTCCAGCCTTGCTGGCTGCGGCTCGTCGCTTTGGGATCTTTGCGCAGCGCTTCGCGTACGGCGGCGACGGTGTCGTAGCCGAACGGCGCGTCTTCCGCACGGGCAGCGCCGACGAGGGCGAACGCCGCGGCGGCGGCGAGCAGCACAATGTGGTTACTCATAGGTCAGTCCCCAGTAGCCCACGTCGACCCAGCGGCCGAATTTCCAACCGACCTCGTCGAATATTCCGATCCTATTGAAGCCGAGCTTCTCGTGCAATGCCACGCTGGCCTCGTTCGGAAGCGCAATGCAGCCGAGCACGCGGCGCGCGTCGCACTGCGGCAGCACCTTTAACAAGGCGCTATACAACGGCGTTCCGAGACCGCGGCCGACGGCGTCCGCGGCCAGGTAGATCGTGCTCTCGACGGCGAAGCGATAGGCGGAGCGTGTCTTCCACAGCGACGCATAGGCGTAGCCGGCGACGACGCCGTCGGACTCGATCACGAGCCACGGGAAGCGCTTGCGCACCTCGGCGATGCGGTGCGCCATCTCCGTCACGGGAATCGGTGTTTCCTCGAACGTGACGATCGTTTCGCGGATGTAATGGTTGTAGATGTCGCAGATGCGCGGCACGTCGGCGTCGGTGCAATCGCGGATCGTCGGTGCAGCCATCCCGCTAAGTTTGCGTGCCGACGAGGGTCAGGTCCAGACGCATGATCAGCGACTCGGCCGTCGAGCGCGAGTCCACAGCCTCGAAGCCGAGGCTCTGGTACAACGCGAGCGCGGCGGCGTTGTCGCGATAGACGGCTAGCGTGACAGCTCGCGCGCCGATGACGTCGAACGCATGAAGGATCAACAGCCGGCACAACTCGCGGCCGACACCGAGCCCCCGCAATGGCGGCGCGACGATAATTCGCATCAGACGTGCGGCGTCGCCGTCGCGGAGCCAGAGCTGGCCGAAGCCGAGCGCCACGGGAGTGCCGTCGGTCAGAGTGAAGCTCACGGTGTCTGCGACCGTGAGCTGCTGCTGAAGGTCCGCACCGGTGAACGGGAGCTGGATCCGCGGCCCGGCCCAGTGCAGACAGGCCTTCGCGTTCGGGATCCACGATGCCAGCGCGTCGTAGTCGGTGGCGATGGGAGCTCGCAGTGCGATCGTCATATGCGGCGGGCCGCGGGAAACGCTCCCTCTTCGCGCCTTCGTTAGGGTCCGGATGCACCGCCGGTCTGGCCCTGTTGCGTGGGGGCAGTCCGGTATTGGCGCAAGGTCTCAGCGGCCTTCTCCTCCGCCTCTTTCCACTGCTCGGACGTTGCGCAGACGTTTTTGTTCAAGCGCGTACCCGTGACCGGTTGTGTGCGGCATTCCATCTTCGGCGCCGCGGGCGCAGCAGCTTCGGCGGCTTTATGCGCCGGCGTTTTCGCCGCCGCGCTCGACTGCGCGTCGGCGTTGGCCGTCGCCGCAGCCTCGGCTTGCCGGCGCGCCGCGCGGCGCTGCTGCCGGTCCGACGGTGCGTCGGCCGGCTTCGTCGCAGCAGCAGTCGAATCGGCCTTTGCCGCGTCTTTTGCGTCCTGCCCGACCGCGACATTCGCGAACGCCCAAGACACTACTGCGACGAGTGAAAGAGCCAGGGAGCATTTTGCAACGGTTCGCACTGCAGCTCTCCGAAAATACGGGGGTGGCGGAAGTATACGCCGGGGCAACTCTCGCGCCAGACGTCGTCGAACCCCGGGCGGTTCACGGCGTACCGGCCAGATCAGACGTTGTGCAGCAGTCGCGACACGATCAAGAACGGAATGAAGCAGAGGACGAAGAGCGTGACTCCATTGACGAAAACAAGACGGAAGCCGACGAGCATCGCACCCCAGCCAGCACCCCTTCTGAGCAACGCTCTGCACTCGAGAGGCAGAAGCACCCGTCCGATGAAGTCGAGTATCGAGACAGCGAGCATCCTGAACGAGGCGCCGAAGGCGAACAGAAACAGCGTCGCGCCGAGGAGCTCGAGCAATGTGGTTAGCTCGATCACGGCGAACACTTCGGGGCCGCACCACAGGACGATCAGCACCAACACGAGCGGCTTGAGATAGCGGTCTGCGTCGATCGGCCCCTTGATCATAAGACTCCGCAGACAGCGACACATTGCGGCGCCCTTACCGCGTCACCGCAATTGTCCCAACGGCGATAGGAGTATGCCTTCGCGGGCGCGAAATCGACAACCGCGAGCCCGCGCGGCCATACGGCACGACAGTCCGCGCGCCCGGATGCGATGATGCGTGGCGGAGGGAAATGGAATGCCGCGTGACAAGATCGTGTACTCAACAGGCGTCGGCCGCATAACGCCGGCTCGCGAGAAACCCGGCGTGACGCGCAGCGACGGCGTCGTGCGCGTGCGTCGCGAGACCGGCGGGCGTGGCGGTAAGACCGTCACAGTCGTGTATGGCGTGCCGCTGCCCGAGGCCAAGCTGAAAGACCTCTCAGGCGAGCTGAAACGCTTGTGCGGCACCGGCGGCACGTTGAAGGAAGGCACGATCGAGATCCAAGGCGATCATCGCGACCGCATCGTCGCCGCGCTAGAACAACGCGGCTACACGGTGAAGCTCGCGGGCGGCTGACGGCGGGCGGCTGACGGCGCGCCGCTCGCGCGCTCCGCGTTACGGCATTCCTGCACCAACGGTCTGGCGAACGGGGATTCCGGCGGGATCGAAGTTCTGCAAGCAGTGCACGTTGACGCCGAGTCCGGCGTCACGCGCTTGCGGTGAAACGGGTAGATGCCGCACATCTTGCAGAAGAAGTGTCGCGCCACCTTCGTGTGGAACGGCGATCACCGATTAGCTCTCGTTGCGGCGTGCCGCCGTGCGGCGCAACCCGTTGTCAGGCGACTTACGATGCCGCCAATTCTCCGATAGAAGCGCCCAGCGCTCATGGTCACGCCATCGCCCGCAGACCTTGAGGTAGCGCGGTGATAACCCTTCCAATCGGAACCCAAGAGTCGCAACTAGAGCGATTGAGCGCGCGTTCTCTGGCTGAATATTGGCTTCGAGCCGATGGAGCCCCAACTCGCCAAAACAATGGGAGATCACAGCGCGCAGACCTTGGCGCAAGAGACCTTGCCCCGCGAACGGCCGGAAGGCGTAGTAGCCAAGGTACGCGGATCGAAAGCTTCCGCGTACGATCTCGCTAACGTTGATCACGCCTGCGATGTCGCCGCTATCTGTCACGACGAAGAAGCCCTTTCGACTGTCCTTGCGGAGGCCACTAACGTACTGCGCGAACTTACGACGATCGTTCGGCGGTGATACCCAGCGGCGATGTAGCCCTCGACTGTTGCGGACGGCTTGCAAGAACTCGTCTGCACGCTGCATCGTGGGTCGCTCGAGTCGCACTGGCTCCACAACAAAGTCGCCTAAGTAGGACGAGTCATTGCCCACGGAGCCACCCTCCCACAGACGCGCGCGAAGCGGGAAAGAGGTACGCCCCTACCGTTACCGCAACGCCCGATACAGAAACGGCAAACTCCGCTCCATGCGGTAGTCGATGCCGGAATGCGTGTCGTCGAACTCCTCGTACACGTGCGCCACGCGGTTCTCCGTCAGCCGTTTCGAGAGCAGCCGGCTGCCATAGTGGATGCGGTACTGATCGCGCCAGCCGCAGTCGATGAAGATGCCGCGCAGCGTGCGCAGATTGCGCGCGTAGCGTTCGACGAGATGCACTGGGTCGTGCTCGAGCCAGTGCTGCCAGCGTTCGGGCAGGAGCTCGCCGGTCTCCAGGTTATACGGCACGCGAAAGCCGTTTGGCGCACGCGGGTCCGGGTCATAGCTAGCAGCCATCGCGAGATTCATCAGCGCGTGCACTTCGGCACCGCCCACTCTTTCCTTCTGCCACACGTGCTCGAGGAACCGCGCGATGCGGCCGTCGTCGCGGCCCGTGTAGCCCGCGGCGTTCGCCGCCTTGGCCACGTTGCGCTTGCCGGGCTCGAGCTTAGGCCGGCGAAACTTCGCGAGCTCGTCGAGTGTGTTCGGCCAGTCGGCGGCGTACACGTAGTCGAAGTACGCATCGCCCGAGTGGTTCGCGATGGCGCCCCAGTAGCGCGTGTACTTCATCGCGTGAATCATCGACCCGTAGCCGCCGGAGGATTTGCCGAAGCAGCCGCGGTGCTCGCGGCTTGCGAGCGTGCGGAATTCACCATCGACGAACGGGATCAGCTCGCGCGTGAGGTAGTCCGCGTACGCGCCGATCGCGCTCGAGTTGATGTACTGGTTGCCGCCGAGCGACGTGAAGCAATCGGGGAAGACAATGATCAGCGGCCCCATCTTGCGTTCGTGCACGAGCCGCGCGGCGCGCTCCGGCACGTTCTCTTCAAACGCACGCCACGCCGTGTGCGCACGGCCGCTGCCCGTGAACCCGACGAGGTCGTAGACCACCGGGAAGCGCTTGTTGCGGCTGCGCGGCTCGTCGTACTGCGGCGGCAGCCACACGTCGAGTGTGCGCACGTGCGGGTCGCCGAGCGGATTGTCGGCGAGCACCTTCGACGTGTGCTCGAGCGTAACGACACGCCCCGCGGGTAAGCCCAGTCTCTTGCGTGCCATGGCCGCGACTCCTTATCTACAGCAGATCGCGCAGCGCCCGCCTGTTGATCTTGTTCGTGCCGGTCTTCGGCAGCGCGTCCACAAAATGCACTTCAACAGGGCGCTTGTACTTCACCATCTCGGTCTTGCAGTACTCGAAGAACTCTTCTTCCGTGAGCTTCGCGCCCGCGTCGAGCACGACAAACGCGACGAGCACTTCACCGAGCCGCGGGTCCGGCTTGCCGACGGTTGCAGCCTCTTTGACCTTCGGGTGCTGGAACAACACCTCGTCCACCTCGCGCGGATACACGTTGTAGCCGCCGACGATGACCATGTCCTTCTTGCGGTCGACGAGGAACAGATAACCGTCCTCGTCCACGTAACCGATGTCGCCGGTGTACATCCAACCGTCGCGTAGCGCCATCGCGGTTTCTTCGGCGCGCTTGCGGTAGCCGAGCATCATCTGCGGCCCGCGCACGCGCACTTCGCCACGCTCACCCTGCGGCATGATCTTGTCGCCCGCATCGACGTCGACGATCTGCAGCTCCGTGCCCGGCACCGGCCGGCCGACGGACATCGGCTTGCGCAGCCCGTCGTATACGTTCAGGCAAAACGGCGCGCCTTCCGTCATGCCCCAGCCTTCGAGCAGCGGCTGGCCCACTTTTTCGCGCCACTCGCGATGAAGCTCGGCTGGGCACGGCGCTCCGCCCGACGGGCAATACTTCAAATGCGAGAGATCGGCCGTCTTGAATGAAGGGCTCGCGAGCAGCCCCATATAGATGGGTGCGGGTCCGCCCGCGAAATACGTGATCTTGTGGTCGGATAGGCCTTGCACCACTTTGTCCGCGTCGTACCGCGGAATCATCACGAGCGTGCTCTGCATATAGATGGGCACCCACGCGGCGTAGCCGAGGCCCCAGATGTGGAACATCGGCGCAACATTCAGAAACCGCTCCTGGCCGAACGTGCCGGGCCAAACGGTCACGTGCTGCAACAGGCCCCACATCAAACCGCCATGCGTGTGGTTCGTGCCCTTCGGCGTTCCGGTAGAGCCGCCGGTAAAGATCAGCAACGCGAAGTCGCCGGCGTTCGGAAAGGTACCGGGATCGAGCTTCAACGACGCATCGCGCGTCCACGCATCGAGCGTCGTACCGCCTTTGCCGAGCGTGATGTGCGTGCGAATGCGGAAGTGCGCGGCCACGCCCTTCGCTTTCTCCGCCGTGGTCGCGTCGCTGATGATCGCGCACGCATCCACGTCGCCGAGCTGCTTTTCGAGCTCATGCGGCGTGAGGAACGGATTGATAGGCGCGACCTGCGCGCCCGACGCCATCACGGCCATCAGCGCCACATCCATCTCGATGGAGTTCGGCATCAGCAGCAACACGCGCTCGCCCCGCTTCGCACCCGCGGCGACCAACTGTCGCGTGAGCCCGACCACGGCGCGCCCAAACTCGGCGTACGTGACGCGGCCGTCCTCGTTGATCACCGCCGTGACTTCCGGGTGCGCATCGACGGCGGCCGCGAGCATGTGCACCAGGCTCTCGTACACCGGCAGCTTCGGATCGATGGGGCGAGTCGACTTAACGTGCGACGGATTGGTCATGATCAGGCAGGGCCACGTAGCTCCATTGACGCGGCGCAGCGTAACGCAGCCGCGTGCGTCGGTGAAGCACGCGCCACCCGCAAACCCACCACTTAGTGACGAGCCGCCGGCGTGAACGCGTGCGCGGAGGGCCCCTCGCGGGACCGTCTGCGCACAGGGATGTGCGCAGCCGAGCC
>PMCP01000094.1 GCA_003155415.1 Gammaproteobacteria bacterium
CGGCGTTTGTCGAGGATGACGGCCCACGAAGCAATCGATGCAATCAGCAGCAGCACGAGCACGAGCTGCACGATGATGCTGGCATCGAGAATCAACCGGACAATGGATAAATCACTATTCATGCGTTCAACTCACTAAAGAGCGTACTTGGTAGACGCCGCGGCCGCCCGCGCTCCGCGTCCTTACACGCCACTTCGGCCAACCCCTCGCAGATCAATTCACCCTCTGGATCGTTCAGCAGCACTTGCTGCGCGAACCGGACTCTCGCGCCGCGCGCCTCGGTGACAGCGGCGGACACGTACAGCATGTCGGATAGTTTCGCTGGCGCGTGGAACCGGGCTTCGATGCTCGCGAGCACGAGGATTACCCCGTGGTCGTTGAGCAGCTGGCCGTGGTCGACACCCTGGGCGCGCAGCCATTCCGTGCGTGCGCGCTCCATGAACCGAAAGTAGCTCGCGTTGTACACGACGCCCTGAGCGTCCGTGTCCTCCAAATACACCCTCACCGGCAACACGTACTTAGTCACGCCAGCCTACCGCGCGTTCCGCTGAGCCACTGTCTTCAATCGAACAGACTGGCGGTGTCGGGGCGGTCGCGTTGCGCCGGCACCTGGATGCCGAAATGCAGGTACGCCGTGCGGGTCGCGACGCGGCCTCGGGATGTCCGGTGCAGGAAGCCTTCCTGGATCAGGTACGGTTCCACCACATCCTCGAGCGTGCCGCGCTCCTCGCCGAGCGCCGCGGCCAAGCTCTCGATACCGACAGGGCCGCCGTCGAACTTCTCGATGATCGCGAGCAGCAGCTTGCGGTCGAGCGTGTCGAAGCCGTGCGGATCCACCTCGAGCAGGTCCATCGCGGCCTTGGCGACGCCTTCGGTGACTGAACCGTCGGCCTTCACCTGCGCGTAGTCGCGCACGCGGCGCAAGAGGCGGTTCGCAATTCGCGGCGTGCCGCGCGAACGGCTCGCGATCTCGCGCGCACCCGCATCGTCGATCGGCAGCGCGAGGATGCGCGCCGTGCGCAGCGCGATCTGCGTGAGCTCCGCACTCGCATAGAACTCCAGATGCTGCGTGATGCCGAAACGGTCGCGAAGCGGCGACGTCAGCAACCCCGCGCGCGTCGTTGCGCCCACCAGCGTGAAGGGCGGGACATCGAGCTTGATCGAGCGAGCCCCGGGGCCTTCGCCCACCATGAGGTCGAGCTGGAAATCTTCCATCGCCGGGTACAGCACTTCTTCGACGACGGGGCTCAAACGGTGGATCTCGTCGACGAACAGCACGTCGTTCGGTTCGAGGTTCGTCAGCAGCGAGGCCAGGTCGCCGGGCCGCTCGAGCACGGGGCCGGACGTTTGGCGTAGATTCACGCCGAGCTCGTTCGCGATGATGTGCGCGAGCGTGGTCTTGCCAAGCCCCGGCGGCCCGAACAGCAGCGTGTGATCGAGCGCTTCGCGGCGCTGGCGCGCGGCCGTGATGAAGATCTCGAGCTGCGCTTTGACGCGCGGCTGGCCGATGTACTCCGCGAGCTTGCGCGGCCGCACGGCGCGGTCGAATGCCTCGTCTTCGGTGCCCGCAATCGGCGTGACCACGCGTCCGCGTTCGACCGTATACGCCTCGCTCACCGTTCGGCCCCCCGCTCGCGATGCACGCTGCGTAGCGCTTCGCGGATCAACTGCTCGGTCGTGAGCCGCACGGCGTCAAGATCCTGCAGCATCTTCACGACTTCGGCCGGTTTGTAGCCGAGCGCGAGCAATGCACCGTGCGCTTCGTCCTCGGCCGCGGAGCGCGCCGGCAACGCCGCCGCGGCGGCGGCTTGTTGCTCGGGCAGGCGATCGGCCATCTCCAACAACAGGCGCTCCGCCGTCTTCTTGCCCACGCCTGGAATCTTCGTGAGGCTCAGGAGATTCTTCTCGCGTACGCAGTTGTAGAACGCGTCGACGCTCATCCCCGAGAGCACTCCGAGCGCAATCTTCGCGCCCACACCCGAGATCTTCAGCAAGGTGCGGAAGAGCGAACGCTCGGCTTCCGTGAAAAAGCCGTACAACGAGTGTGCATCCTCGCGGACGATCAAATGTGTAACGAGTTGCAGCTCTCGCCCTGCGTCGGGCAAGCGATAAAACGTGGACATCGGCGCTTCGAGCTCGTAACCCACGCCACCGACATCGAGCGTCAGCGCGGGCGGCCGTTTCGAAATCAATGTGCCTCGCAGAAACCCTATCACTCTTGCGTCCCGCTATCCTTTCGCCACAACTTGTAATGCGGCGCGCACGCCGCGCTCGTTCGCGTGGCAGATGGCCGCCGCGAGCGCATCGGCCGCGTCGGCCCCGATCTCTCCACGTACGCCCAGGATCATGCGCACCATGCGCTGCACCTGCTCTTTCTCAGCGGCGCCACTGCCGACGACGGCCTTCTTGATGTGTCGCGCGCTGTACTCGTAGATCGGCACGTCGGCCGCGAACGTGGCGCACATCGCGGCGGCGCGGGCTTGACCGAGCTTCAAAGCACTGTCGGCGTTGCGGCTCAAGAACACGCGCTCGATGGCCACTTCGGCCGGCCGGTACTCGCGAACGATGTCGCCCAAGGCCCGGAAGATGCTGCGGAGGCGGTCGCTGTGCTCGCCGCTGGTTCGGATGCTGCCCCACTCGACGACCGCGGTGCGCTTGCCATCGAGGTCGACGATGCCAAAACCGGTGATCTGCGAGCCCGGGTCGATCCCGAGAATCCGCACGCAACCGAGAGGCTTAACGGGAGGCGCCACCTGGATGGGGCTGGCAGCCGGTTCGTTCACCAGCGCACCCGCAAGAATGTGGTCCACTCGCCCCGTGGCAGCATGTCGCACCAATAGATTGCAGCCGGTCCCCACGAACCGTCCGCAATCTTGCCGCAAAACCCATCAACTCCGACGGCGGCTCCCAAAGCCACCGCGGCCTATGATACCGGCGAAAGCTTGGGAGCGTTAGCGGTTGATGCCGTGGATCGAGCGTTTGTCGGCGGCGAGCGCCGCCTCGTGGAACGACTCGGAGAGCGTAGGATGCGCGTGCATCGTGCGTTGAATGTCTTCAGCCGATGCCGAGAATTCCATCGCGAGCACGGCTTCAGCGATCAACTCGCCCGCTACCGGCCCGATGATATGCACGCCGAGAACGTCGTCGTGCTCCTGGTCGGCGATCAGCTTCACGAAGCCCACGGCCTGCTGCATGGCCTTGGCCCGGCCGTTGGCGCCGAAGCCGAACGTGCCGACTTTGTACGGCCGGCCCGTGGCCTTCACCTCTTCTTCCGTCTGGCCGACCCACGCGATCTCGGGTGCCGTGTAGATCACGGACGGGACCGTGCGGTAGTTGACCTCGGAGACATGGCCGGCGATCAGTTCGGCCACCATGACACCCTCTTCCATGCCCTTGTGGGCCAGCATCGGACCCCGCACGACGTCGCCGGCGGCCCAGATGTTCGGCACGCTCGTGCGACAGTGATCGTCGACTTCAATGAAGCCGCGTTTGTCGAGCGGNNTGCGCCGTGCCCGCGGAGTCATAGCGAACCTTCACCACGTCGCCCTGGACGCTGGCACCACTGACCTTGGCGCCGAGGCGGATATCGAGCCCCTGGCGCTTCAGGTTGCGCAGCGCTTCTTTTGCCACTGCCTGGTCCGCCATGGGGAGGAACGTGTCGAGCGCTTCGAGCACGACGACTTCCGAACCGAGCCGGCGCCATACGCTACCGAGCTCGAGACCGATCACGCCCGCACCGATGACGCCTAGGCGCTTCGGCACGCTCGTGAATGCCAGCGCGCCCGTCGAATCGACGATGCGCTTGCCATCGAATTTCGCGATCGGCAGTTCGATCGGCGTCGAGCCGGTCGCGAGAACGACGTGGTTCGCCGCGATCGTTTCGACGCCCGCGTCCGTCGTGACCTCGACGCGGTTGCCGGCCAGCAGCTTGCCGCGGCCTTTAAAACCGATGACGCCTGCCGACTTGAACAGCGTGTCCACGCCCGACGTCAGCGACTTCACGATGCCGCGCTTACGCACCTGCATCGCCTCGACATCGATGCCGACACCGCCGCCGCCTTTGATTCCGTGCGCCTCGAACTCCGTGTGCGCGCGGTGATACAGCTCGGAGGATTCGAGCAGCGCCTTCGACGGAATACAGCCGACGTTCAAGCACGTGCCGCCGAACGCACGCACGCCTTCCTCGTTCTTGTAGTCGTCGATACAGGCGGCCGTGAGTCCGAGCTGCGCCGCGCGAATCGCTGCGGGATAACCTGCCGGACCGCCGCCGATGACGACGACGTCGAATTTCTTTTCGCTCATTGTTTTGGCTTTAAGTCCTGTGACTAAACTTCGAGAAGCAGCCGCGAAGGATCTTCGATGAGATCCTTGATGTGCACGAGGAACTGCACGGCTTCACGACCGTCGACGATGCGATGATCGTACGTCAGCGCGAGGTACATCATGGGCCGCGCTTCGATCTTGCCGTCGACCACCATGGGCCGCTGCTGGATCTTGTGCATACCTAAGATGCCGCTCTGCGGAGGGTTCAGAATCGGCGTCGACATCAGCGAGCCGAAGGTGCCGCCATTCGTGATGGTGAACGTGCCGCCTGTGAGCTCTTCCATTTGCAAACCGCCCTTGCGGGCGCGCTCGCCGAAGTCGCGAATCGAACGCTCGATCTCGGCGACGCTAGCAAACTCCGCGTTACGCAACACGGGTACGACGAGCCCGCGATCCGTGGAGACCGCCACGCCGACGTCGAAAAACTCGTGGTAGACGATGTCGCTACCGTCGACCGACGCGTTCACGAGCGGAAACTGCCGCAACGCCTCGATACTGGCCTTCACGAAGAAGCCCATGAAGCCGAGCTTCACACCGTGCTTCGCGGTGAACGGCTCCTGGTAGCGTTGGCGCAGCGCCATGACTGCCGTCATATCCACCTCGTTGAAGGTGGTCAGCATCGCCGCCTGCTGCTGCGCTTGCAGCAAACGTTCCGCGATTCGAGCACGAAGCCGCGTCATCGGCACGCGTTGCTCGGCGCGCGACGGACCGCGGGGTTGCGGCTCCTCCGCCGCAACGCCGGCTTGCGCGAGCACGTCGTGCTCGATGCCGACGGTGGTTGCCTGATGGTCGGCCAGGTAATCCAGTACGTCGCCCTTGGTGATGCGGCCTTCACGGCCAGAGCCCGCGATTGATTTGGGATCGATGTCGTGCTCGTCGACGAGCTTGCGAACGGCCGGGCCCATGCGGTTGGCGTTCGCGCCAACCTCCGCATCAGGGCGTGCTGCAGGAGGCGCGGGCGCCGCAGGCTTCGGCGGAGGTGCCGCAGATTTCGCTGCGGGAGCCACCGCGACCGCGGGCTTCGCCGCCGGCGGTGCAGCCGCGGCCACGGTGCCGGGCTCGAGCACGGCCAGCAGCTGGCCGCTCGTGACGACGGCGCCATCGGCGGCAACGATCTGTTTCAGCACCCCGTCCGCGGGCGCAGGGACTTCGAGCACGACTTTATCGGTCTCGAGGTCGACGAGATTCTCTTCGCGTCGCACGGTGTCACCGGGCTTCTTGTGCCAGGAGACGAGCGTCGCGTCGGCGACGGACTCGGGTAGCTGCGGGACCTTGACCTCGATGCTCACTTCAAAACCACCCTGTCCTGCCTTCGATCGCGCGGTTTACTTCAGGCGCGCTTACTGACTGTGGAGCGAGTCGTTCGGTCGCGCACGGGCGACGTGATCGCCGCCGCGACCAGGGCCTGCTGCTGGCGGACGTGCAATGCGTGGATACCGGAAGCCGGCGCAGCGGCGCCAGGGCGACCCGCATAGAACAACTCGTGCCGAGGAGCCAACGGCTCCTGCAGGCGGTGCCGGATTTGATACCAGGCACCCTGGTTCTGCGGCTCCTCTTGGCACCAAACGATTTCCGTGGCGTTGCGGTAGCGCGCGATCACCCGAGCATACTCTTCGATCGGGAACGGATACAGTTCTTCGATACGCACGATCGCTACGTTCGTCACGGCGTCGTTGCGCCGCGATTCGGCGAGATCGAAATAGACTTTGCCGCTGCAAAACACGACGCGCGTGACGGCGTCATCGGTGATCGGTTCAACTTCGTCGATGACCGGTTGGAACCGACCGCGTGCGAGATCGGCCAAGCTCGACACCGACAACTTGTGCCGCAACAGGCTCTTTGGCGTCATGACGACGAGCGGTTTACGCAAACCCCGCAGCATCTGGCGGCGCAACATGTGGAACATCTGCGCCGGCGTCGACGGCACGACCACCTGCATGTTGTGCTCGGCGCACAACTGCAGGAAACGCTCGAGGCGCGCGGAGGAATGTTCAGGTCCCTGGCCTTCGTACCCGTGCGGCAAAAACAGAGTGAGACCGGATAGCCGACCCCACTTCGCTTCGCCAGAGCTGATGAACTGGTCGATCACGACCTGCGCGCCGTTCACGAAGTCACCAAACTGGCCTTCCCAGATCACGAGCGTGTCCGGAGACGTGGTGCTGTAGCCGTACTCGAAGCCGAGCACTGCTTCTTCGGACAGCAACGAATCGGCAACCATGAACGCGCGCGGATCCGTCGCGACGTGTGCCAGGGGCACGAAGGCTTCGCCGGTCGTCTGCTCGATCAACGCGGCGTGGCGATGGAAGAACGTGCCGCGGCGACTGTCCTGCCCGATCAGCCGCACATGGAAGTTGGCCGCGAGCAGCGTGGCGTAAGCCAAACTCTCGGCGAAGCCCCAGTCGCAGCCGACTTCGCCGGCCGCCATCTTCCGACGCTCGTCCATGATGCGCTGCACGCGGGGGTGCAGCTTGTAATTCGCAGGCACCGTATTAATGAGGCTCGAGAGGCGCTTCAGCTCGGTCTCCGGTACGCCGGCCCCGCTCGTATCGCTCGGCGAAGCTGTGTAGTAGCGAGTCCAGTCGACCGTGTATTGGTTGCCAATCATGCCAAGCGCTGCTTCGTTGGTCTTGCGACCTTCGTCGAGCGCCGCGCGGTAATCGTCGGCGATCTTGTCGATGGATTCCTGCGTTGCGACACCGGCTTCGAGCAGCTTGCGCGAATACAGAGTGCGCACACCCGCGTGCTCGCGGATCGCCGCGTACATCGTGGGCTGCGTGGCGGCCGGCTCGTCGGCTTCGTTGTGGCCGAGCCGCCGGTACCCGACGAGGTCGATCACGACGTCCTTGTGGAATTCCTGCCGGTAACGTAGTGCCAGCCGCACGGCGGCCACCGCCGCTTCGGGATCGTCGCCATTCACGTGGAACACGGGCGCTTCGATCATCTTCGCGATGTCGGAGCAGTAAGTGGTCGAGCGGCTGTCGTGCGGGTCGCTCATCGTGAAACCGATCTGGTTATTGATCACGAGGTGGACCGTGCCGCCCGTGTAGAACGCACGGGTCTGCGACAGCTGGAACGTCTCCGCGACAACGCCTTGCCCGGCGAACGCCGCGTCACCGTGGATCAGCACAGGCATAACCTGCGTACCAAGCTCGTCGCCGCGACGGTCCTGCCGCGCGCGCACGGAGCCTTCGACCACCGGATTCACGATCTCGAGGTGCGACGGATTGAACGCGAGCGCAATGTGAACATTGCCGCCGGCCGTACGCACGTCGGCCGAGTAGCCCTTGTGGTACTTCACGTCGCCCGAGCCCTTCAAACGCGCGAGGTCGTATTGGCCCTCGAACTCCGAGAACAGATCCGACGTCGATTTGCCGAGCACGTTGACGAGCACGTTCAACCGCCCGCGATGCGCCATCCCGATGACGATCTCCTGCACGCCGCTCTCGCCGGCGCGCTGGATCAAGTCGTCTAGAACCGGAATCAGTGTCTCGCTACCTTCGAGCGAGAAGCGCTTCTGACCGACGAAACGCGTATTCAGATAACGCTCGATGCCTTCCGCGTGCGTGAGGCTCGAAAGGATCGTGGTTTGCTCCTGCCGCGAGAACACCGTGTGCACCTGGCTGGTCTCGAACTGCTCTCGCAGCCACAGCCGTTCGCGCGCTCGCGAAATGTGTGCGAACTCTGCTGCAAGCTTGCCGCAATAGATGCGCTTGAGCAGCGACAGGATATCCTGCAGCTTCATGCGCGCGTGACCGGTACCGGCGAGGCCGCCGGTAGAAAACTCACGCGTGAGGTCGGACTCGTCGAG
The DNA here is from genome assembly GCA_003155415.1 of Gammaproteobacteria bacterium. GTDB lineage: Bacteria > Pseudomonadota > Gammaproteobacteria > Steroidobacterales > Rariloculaceae > FEN-1219. The sequence goes on from PMCP01000094.1 coordinate 8,132, forward strand.
CCCCAGGAAGTCGAAGCTCAATACCGCCGGTGCGGCCCGCTCCCACAAACCGAGCGGGTCCAAATCGGCGATCTGGTGGCCGCGCAGGCTATAGACCTGAATCAGCCGCGACACGGCCGCTTGCTTCTCGATCGCAGGTGAGTCGCTGGTCCCGGCGGCAGCCCCTGCCGCGGTTATCGGCGCGCGTTGCTGCGCTCGGCGCGCAACGGCCTGGACAATGGGGCCATGGGCGACATCCCCGCCATCCTTGGCCAGGGTGTTGAAATAGTGACGCCACTCGGCGGGCACGCTGCCCGGCTCGGCGAGGAACTGCTCATAGAGCCACTCGACGTATGTCGCGTTGGCTCCCTGCAGAGGCGACGACTCGTACTGTTCCTTGAATACTGTGCTCATGTCCCTGGGCTCGGAGGGTCGCAAGCAAACCAGTATGCCGCCTCCGAGTCTGAAAGCGCGCGTAGTGTAGCCAAACGTTAATTAAGTTCAAACGCGCGAATTCACAAGATCGTGTGCAGCAGCCACCACTCGTAAGCGATCAGTGCGACGTAGGCCACGAATAGGCCCTGCAGGACGACCCCTACCCTCATGACCCGGAACAGCCGAGCCCGGGCCACTGCCACGAGCACGAGCACGCCCATGCCCGTAAAGCCCATCTTGCTGAGCGCAAACAGTTGCGGGTGGTGACTCAGAACGAACGCCATGACCGGATTGGCTTCCGTGGCGCCCACCGTCAGCAGCGTCAGCGTCAGGAACGCGTCCACCACGGACAGAAGCAGGATCGTGACCGACAGGAACAGCAGGTAGGGCTCGTGCCAGTCGATCGGCAAATGATGCTCGCCGGTCCGCCTCCCTCCTCGCCGCCGCGGCGTCACACCGCCCTTGAGGAAGCTCCGTAGCGTCGTGTGGCGGCGGTCTGGGCCTTGGCGTCGCTCGGAGAACGAAAGGGGACCGAGGTCTTCTGCGGTGCGGCTATCTTGGCGTGGATTCAATGCGTTACGGCTCTTCTTGTTATTAGAAAGGCAGAATGCAAGAACCAAGCCCGGGCGGCGAACGGCAGGATCTTCCTACGTTTGGCCCCGAAACGGTGCCGCGGCGCTCCTTGAGTTGTAAGTTTTTCCGACAGCTGTCACTGCGTAGCTCGCAGCAGATAAGCAATCAGGTCGCGGCGATCCTCGGACGAGCGATAACCCGTGAACGCCATCTTCGTACCTGCCACAAAACTCGCAGGTTCGTTGAGCCACGCCTCGAGCGAAACCGGAGTCCAGACCAGTCCCGAGTTCGCAAGGGCCGGCGAATACTCGAAACCTGCGACCGATCCTGCATGCCGCCCAAACACGCCGTGCAGGTTCGGGCCGACCAGCGTGCCGGCCTCGACGCCGAACGTATGGCACGCCGCGCAGGCGTAGCTCAGTAACTGGCCGCGTGAAGCGTCAGCACTCGCGAACTCGGGCTCCGCGAGGTACTCCGCCGCCGCTCGTACGGGTCCGGGATCGAATGGCACGGCTGGCGACGCCGTGCTGGGTTCCGCCTGCGGAACGGGCGACGTCGCGCGCGGAAGCGGCGCGGACGTATCGCATGCAGCCAGCACGCCCATCACGACCATCGCGGCGAGGCCGCGCTGCGCGCGCGTGCTGGCTACCAATGCCACGTGGCCGCTACCTGAACACCAAAGTCGGGCGCGGTGCCGACACGAATGTCCTCGATGATCGCGAAATCGAGCGTGGCATTATGGGCGAACGGGTGCCACGCACCGAACGTGAACAGCGTTGCCGTTTCGCCAAACTCCTTGAGCGGCGTGTCGAAAAACGCGCCATGAACGTCGAGCTGCGCCTTCAAGCCGAACTTCGGCCATGGCCGCCACGAACCACCGAGGATTCCCGTGTAGACCCAGCGATTACTCTGAAAGCCAATGCCGTCAGGCTTCCCCGCAAGCACCATCCCCACGCCCCAGTAGTAACCTGCCGGCCGCTTGCGTTCCGGCAGCGACTGCGATCGCAGCAGCGTGATCGAGGCATCGGTCGAGCCGCTGCCCGAGAGCATCGTCGCGTCGCCCGTTGCGAGCTTCGCGGCGATCTCTACGACGAACTGCCGCTCGTCACCGATCGCCTTCGCGAATTTCAGCTGCACATCGCCGATGCCGCTGCGGGCATGATCGAGCACGAAGAAGTCGCTACCGTTGCGACCGATCTCGAACAGCAGACGGTCTTCCGGCCGCAGATCGCGGCCACCATTCGGCAGTCCGAACGCGGAATGCCAGGCGTCGATCGCGTTGTCGAGGAATCCCCCGCTCACGTGGTAGTACGGCAACTCAGCGCCAAGCGACCAACCGCCGTCGAAGCCGTGCGCGAACGAGAGAGTTGTGCGGTCGGTCTCGCCATCGAGAATCAGGCGGTCTGCTCCACGCGCCGAAAGCCGGTAGTGATTGGCGATTTCGAACGTCGTCTCGAAGCGATTGCCGGGGGACACCGTGTCCCATGCGGGCAGCCCAAAGATCGCCGCCAGCGGGTTCAGATTGCGGATATGAAACGGCTCGGCCTCCTGCGCGAGCACCGGGCTCGCGATACCCGCCACTACCACCATGCCAAGCATCCTGCGAATCGAGCTCATCTTGGGATCCTTCCGCGGGGAATCGACGGGCTTGGAATGCTGGCATTGTAGACAGCGGCGCGAGACGGCTCCAGCGAACGCCCGCGTTTCGCTCCTGACTGCCGAGCCTGTACGATACCGGCCTCGACTCACGGGATCCGCCGCCAATTCAACCGCGAATGAAAGTCCGTAACCTCAAACTCTTCGCTGTTCTGCTTACAGCGCTCACGCTGATCGGCTGCGATCAAGGGCGTCCGACGCTTGTAAAGACGCGCGTTCGCATCGTGAACGCGGCGCCGAGCTTTGCCCAACTCTGGTATCAGCGCGAACACTCGACTTCTGAACAGCAAGAAGCGCTTTCGTTCAAAGCCGTCACGACACACGACTACGACGTCGATACCTACGACTTCTACGTCTACCACAAGCGCGTGGCGACGCAGGCAATCCTGAATACTTGGACGTGGGTGAAGGAACTGGTCGCCGACCAGAACTACACGTTCGTACTCGCCGAAGCGGCCGGCCAGGTCTCGCCGCAGGTTGTCCAGTATTCGCCGAAGCTCGCGAACAGCACGGACACTCAAATCGTCGTAATGCACGCCGCCGAAAACGTGCCCGGCATCGACGTATACGTGCAGCCCACGGGTACAGGCATCGCCGGCGCAACGCCGCGCGGCACCGTAAGTTTCCTCGGGCAAATTGCGCCGAAGACACTCGTCGGCGGCGACTACGAGATTACGCTCACGGCGGCCGGCGATCCGAGCAATGTTCTCTACGCTGCGGGCGCAGTAACCCTCGCAGCGGGCGTCACGAACGTGCTCGTGATCGCGAGCGAAGCAGGCCAAGGCACGGCGGCGATCAGCATCATCGGCGCGCAGGACAGCTCGTTCGTTCTCTATGCGGCCAACGCAACATCGGGCGTACGCGCAATCAACCTTGCCAACGATGGCGCAGCTCGCGACATCGCCGTCAACCACGAATACACGCCGCCCCTCTTGCCGGCGATTCCGTTCGGCACGGTCACGAGCTACGTGAACGTGCCGGTGAACGCAGCTCTACCGATCACCGTAACGCCCGTCGGCAATCCGGGCGTGCTCGAACTCGACACCACCTTGAGCGCGCCCCCCGGTACGCTGAGCACTGCCATGATCGCGGGCCCTGCGGGCACGCTGACGGCCCAGGTCGTGATCGACGACCGACGGCGGATCACGAGCGAAGCCAAGCTGCGCTTTTTCAACGGCGCAAACCAGTTCACGACCGCGACGGAGATCGTGCTCGCGCCGCCCGGCACAGATCAGTCCACACTGCTGGCACTTACGTCGCTTAGCGCTCCCGCCCTAACCGACTATCTGTACGCTACGCCGGGTGAAGTCGACCTGTATTTCCGGGAGATCAGCACCAACACCGTTCGAGCAGGCCCGATCCATGTGAACTTGGTCGAAGGCGGCATCTACGGCGTCCTTGCGCTGAACGGGCCGGATACCGCAACCGTGAGTGTCGTGTTCACGGACGACACACCCTAATCGTTCTACGCCAGCGTCGGCGCCGCGCAAGCACGGCTGCGCGCCCCGACCTGCTATTCTTGTCGTTGGGTTACGTGCTGTTCGTCGTCGTCCGCCCCGGTAGCTCAGGGGATAGAGCGTTCGCCTCCTAAGCGGAAGGTCACAGGTTCAAATCCTGTCCGGGGCGCCACCCACTCTTCGTCCGTGGTGGCGTCAGCGCCCGGCGCTGCCAGGCATGCACACCGCGCGACCGCAAAGATCGGCCAGCGCGAAAAAGAAATCGAATGTGCCGCCGGGAGGGATATGGCGAGTCTTCTGTCCAAGGAACGTGTCGTTGCGGCGGCGTCGTTCAACCGCTGGCGGGTGCCAGTCGCAGCTGTCGCGATCCATCTTTGCATCGGTTCCGTGTACGCGTGGAGCATCTACAACCCCGCGCTGATTCGCGTGCTCGGAGTCGTCACACCAGCGGCGCACGACTGGTCGCTCGTGCAGACCAATCGCGTGTTCACCATTGCAATCGTGTTCCTAGGCTTGTCTGCCGCGCTCGCCGGCAAGTGGCTCGAGGATGTCGGGCCACGCAAGGTGGGCGCGGTGGCTGCGCTCTGCTGGGGCGGCGGCTATCTCGTCGGCGGGCTTGGAATCGAGTTTCATCAGCTTTCACTCGTGTATCTCGGCTACGGCGTAATCGGCGGCTGCGGTCTCGGCCTGGGATACGTCTCTCCCGTGAGCACGCTGATCCGTTGGTTCCCGGATCACCGAGGAATGGCAGCCGGCATGGCGATCATGGGCTTCGGCGGCGGCGCATTGATCGGCACGCCGTTGAAGCGATTTCTGATCCGCACGTTCTATTCGTCGCCGGACTATCTAGGCACCGTCGACCAGGTGAATCTCGTGACCGAAGGTGGCCGCCGGTTCGCGGAAGTGGCCGGCCAGATGCGTGAGGTCGTCATCGTGGGCGCGAACGACCTCGGCGGCATGATCGTGCGGGGCGCACAGGGCGTCTACGTCGTCGGCACGGGCAACGTAGGAGTTGCGCAAACATTCCTCACGCTCGGAGTCGTGTATTTTCTCGTGATGCTGGCTGCGGCCTTCGCCTTTCGCGTGCCGCCACCGGGCTGGAAGCCTGTTGGCTGGGCGCCACCAGACGAAGCGCACCGTGTGAAGCGCATGATCAGCACACACAACGTCCACATTAATGAGGCTTTGAAGACCCGCCAGTTCTACCAGCTCTGGATCGTGCTGTGCTTCAACGTGACGGCGGGTATAGGTGTGCTGAGCGTCGCCCAGACGATGATGAGCGAGATCTTTGGAACTACGCTCCCGCAAATCGTCGACAGTGGGTTCGCGGCGACCTACGTCATCATGATCAGCGTATTCAACATGTGCGGCCGATTCGTTTGGGCCAGCACTTCCGACTACATCGGCCGGCGAGCGACATACTGGATATTCTTCGCCCTCGGCATCGCGCTGTATTTATCGATACCTTTCATCGCGCAAAGCGTCAGCATGAATCCGGCCGTGATCTGGCTGGTGTGCTTCTACGCAGTCACGATGCTCATCTTCACCATGTACGGGGGCGGGTTCGCCACCATCCCCGCGTACCTCGCCGACCTGTTCGGCACGAAGTTCGTCGGCGGAATTCACGGCCGCCTACTGACAGCGTGGAGCGTGGCCGGTGTGCTGGGACCCGAGGCGATCACGCGACTCCGCGCCGGCGCGCTCGACTCGGCAATCCACGACCTCGCCACGCGCGTGGACCCGACGCGGTTTCGCCAGGCGTTCGGCGCCAGCCTCGACCAGCTCGATGCGCTAGTCGCGCAAAAGACGGTGACGATTGCGAAGCTCATGGAGATCGCACCGACGGGCACCGTCGATCCGACGCCGAGCCTCTACAATCTCACGATGTACCTCATGGCGGGACTGCTGGCCATCGCACTCATAGCGAACGCGCTCGTGCGCCCCGTTGACTCCAAGCACTACCTGCCAGACGAGCCCGCGAGCGAAGGACGCTGAGATGACTACCGCACGCAATTTGCGACTGATCGCCGCCGCAACCGCTACCGTGCTCTGTGCCTGTGCGCCGAAAGACGGTCGCAACCTGAGCGCGGCGGCGCCGCCAGCGCATGCGCTGATTACGCTCGACTCGCACGACGACATCCCGCTCGATTTCGCTACGCCCAGTGTCGATCCGGCGACGGCCGATCTACAGGTCAACCTGGACAAGATGAAGTCAGGCGGTCTGAACGCAGGCTTTTTCATCGTGTATGTGGGCCAAACCGCGCGCACGGACGAGAACTACGCCAAGGCGCAAACCGACGCAGAAACGAAGTTCGCAGCTATCCACCGCATGGCGGACGATCTCTATCCGAATCGGATCGAGATTGCCTATCACGCGGACGATGTTGCGCGAATTGCGGGAGCCGGCAAGCTCGTGGCCGCCATCGGCATCGAGAACGGCTTCGTGCTCGGCAAGAATCTCGAGAAGCTCGACCAGTACTACGAGCGCGGCGCACGCTACATCACGCTCGCTCACAACGGCAACAACGACCTCGCGGGATCGGCCCAGCCGAAGCCCGAACTCGGCGACGCGCCCGAGCCGACCATGGGTGTCACAGCGCTCGGCGGCGAGGCCATCGCTCGCATGAACCGCCTCGGCATCATGGTCGACATCTCGCACGGCAGTAAACAAACCGCGCTCGACGCCATTCGGCTGTCGGCCGCGCCCGTCATCGCGTCGCATTCCGGCATCGCCGGCGTTTCCGCTCACGCGCGCAATCTCGACGATGAAACACTGCGCGCGCTCCGCGACGATGGCGGCGTAGTGCAAGTCGTGGCGTTCGACGCGTACATGCGCCACCAATCCGACGAGGAGCTGGCCGCCTTGCGCGCGTTACGGGAGCGCGTCGGGCTCACAGCGGGTGGGCCGGGCGCCCTGCCTCCCGACCGCCGCCAGGACTACGATCACGGGCTGCACGAAATTCAGACACAGTGGCCGCCCGCGACCGTGAAGGACTTCGTCAATCACATCGACTACGCCGTGAAGCTGATCGGCGTCGACCACGTCGGCATCAGCTCCGACTTCGGCGGCGGCGGTGGCGTAGTCGGCTGGAACGACGCAAGCGAGACCGCCAACGTCACAGCCGAGCTGCGCACGCGCGGCTACAGCGACGAAGATATCGGCAAGATCTGGAGCGGTAATCTTCTGCGCGTGTGGCGCGCCGTGGAAGACACGGCGGCACGACTGAATAATGCCCGCTGAGCGCGGCCGCTCTACTTCTTGGCTGGCTTTTTCTCGTCGACGCGCCACACGCTGGTCTGACGCAGCGCCTTGGCCACGCTCCCCGTGCGTTTCATCTGCGTGGGTTGGTGGGCGTAGTAGGTCTTCTCGAAGGCCACGCTCGGCTGCCGTAGGACGACGCCGAGCGCAACCGGGAACTCGGGCGCGTTCATGCCAAGCAGCAGTTGCGCGAGGACGCGATTCGTCTCATCGTGCACCAGCACGTCGGCCGGCTGCGCCTTCGCGTCGATCACGCGAAGCGTCATGGTCTTCGCGTCGAACGCGAGCCCTTTCGAGCCGTTCTCGCCGAACACGAGCGGTTCGCCATGCTTCACGTGGATCTGCGCGTCCGTTTCTTTGTCGCGATCCGTGAACGCGTTGAACACGCCGTCGTTGTAGACGATACAGTTCTGGAAGATTTCGACGAACGCGGCGCCGTCGAAGCCGTGCGCGGCCTCGAGCACGCTGCCCAAGCCGTTCTTGTCAACGTCGATGGCGCGGGCGATGAACTTCGCGCCTGAGCCCAAGGCGAACAGACCGGGCGATGCCGGCGTGTCGAACGAGCCGCTGGGCGTGGATGGCGAGCGCGTGCCGGGCCGGGACGTCGGCGAGTATTGACCCTTCGTGAGGCCGTAGATCTCGTTGTTGAACAGAAGAATCTTGAAGCCAACGTTGCGCCGGAGTGCATGCATCAGATGGTTGCCACCAATCGACAAGCCATCGCCGTCGCCCGTGACAACCCACACGTCGAGCTCGGGATTCGCGAGCTTGAGCCCTGTCGCGATCGCAGGCGCACGCCCGTGGATCGTGTGGAATCCGTAGGTCTCGACGTAGTACGGAAAGCGCGACGAGCACCCGATACCCGAAACAAACACGGTCTTCTCGGGCACTGCGCCGACGTCCGCCAGCGCGCGAGTCACCGACTTCAGCACAGCGTAGTCGCCGCAACCGGGGCACCAGCGTACTTCCTGCGACGTCGCGAAGTCCTTTGGCTGCAACTGTGCGCTCATGCGCGTTCTCCTCGAACCGCTCGCACCGCCGGCTTCGCGGTGAGCAGGCTACGAATTTTCTGCACGAGCTCGTTGATCATGAACGGCTGGCCCGTGACCTTGTTGAACTGAATCGTTTCCACACCGAGCTTGTCTCGCAACAGCGTGGCGAGCTGACCCATATTCATCTCCGGTACCAGGATGCGATCGAAACCGGCAAGCAGGTCCCCGAGATTCGACGGCAGTGGGCTCAAGTGCCGCAAATGGATGTGGCTCACACGCTCTTTCGCCGGAATCGCGCGCACGGCCTGGTAGATGGCGCCGTACGTTGAACCCCAGCCAACCACGGCGATCGAGCCACGCTCCGGCCCCACTTCGACCTTCTGCAGCGGGATGAACTTCGCCACCGCCGCGACCTTGGCTGCTCGCATGTCCGTCATGGCCTGGTGATTCTGCGCATCGTACGAGATGTTGCCGGTGCGGATATCTTTCTCGATGCCACCAATGCGGTACATCAGGTTCGGCATGCCGGGGCTGACCCACGGGCGGCCTAGGGTCTCTGGGTCACGATCGAAGATCACGGCGCTGACATCCTGGCCAGGCTTGCGCTCGGCAGGCTTGTTCACGGTGATGCGCGGAATCTCGTCCATATTCGGCAGTCGCCAAGGCTCCGCCGCGTTCGCGAGGTAGCCGTCCGTCAGCAAAATCACCGGCGTCATGTGGCGCAGGGCGATGCGCACGGCCTCGATCGCCACCTCGAAACAGTCGCTCGGACTGCGGGCAGCGAGCACGGGCACCGGCGCGTCGGCGTTGCGCCCATATACTGCGAGGTAGAGATCCGATTGTTCAGTCTTGGTTGGCAGACCGGTCGACGGCCCCCCGCGCTGCGAATTCACGACCACGAGCGGCAGCTCGGCGTTGATCGCGAGCCCGATGGCCTCGGTCTTCAGCGCAATGCCGGGGCCAGAGCTGGAAGTGACGCCAATAGCACCGCCGTACGAGGCGCCAATCGCCGCGCACACGGCTGCGATTTCGTCCTCCGCCTGGAATACGCCGACGCCGAGCTCGCCATAGCGAGCGAGCTGATGCAGCAGCGGTGAGGCGGGAGTGATGGGATACGAGCAGAAGACGACCGCGCGATCAGCCAGCTCGCCGGCTGCTGCCAAACCGAGCGCCAGAGCTTCGCCACCACGAACGCCGCGATATTCGCCGGGCGGAAACTGTGCCGTATCGGTCGCGACATGCGGCAGCGCCGCCGTGAGCTCCGCAGTCTCGCCGTACGCATGGCCGGCCCGCAGCGCGGCCAGATTCGCGTCGCGCGTCGTCGCGTCTTTCGCAAACTTCCCATTGATCCAGCTCTCGATAGCGCTGCTGTCGCGGTTGAACATCCACTGCACGAGACCGAGCGCCCAGAAGTTCTTGCAGCGCCCCGCGTCGCTCTTGCTCAGCCCGTAGGCCGCGGTGGCCTCGAGCGTGTGCTTCGTGATGTCGACTTCGATGATCTGATAACCGTCGAGCACACCGCTTTGACGCGGATCCTTCTCGTAGCCGGCCTTCGCGAGATTGCGGCTCGTGAAGCTGTCGATGTTCAGAACGATCAGAGCGCCATCCGCCAACAACGGCAGGTTGACCTTCAGTGCCGCGGGGTTGAACGCGACCAGCACATGGGGTGCATCCCCAGCCGTCGTGATCGGCCGCGCGCCGAGGTGAATCTGATAGGCCGAGACACCGAAGGTAGTACCTGCAGGCGCCCGGATTTCGGCCGGGAAGTCGGGGAACGTCGCGAAATCGTTGCCGGCGAGCGCAGCCGCCGCCACGAACTGGGTGCCCATGAGCTGCACGCCGTCGCCGGAGTCGCCGGCAAACCGAATCACTACAGATTGCGAGTCCATGCTGCTACCGTCGTCCATCGAGCACCCGCGACTGCGCGACGCTCGCATCATCCATTGTCGTCCTCCCGCCTACGCGCTCGCGGCCGGCGGGCATTGCACCTCGGCGGCACGGTTCGGCGGGGGTCCTCAGCTGCTCCGGGATGTTCGCACCCAAGGAGCAAAATGAGCAGGTATTATAGCCGGCTACCCGAAGATTCAGGCAATTCGAATGCATAAGCATATGGCCCGGGGCCGGGTCGCAGCGAATCGTTATGCCTAAGATTACGTATATCGAGCCCGGCGGCGTCACCAAGGTCGTCGATGTTCGAGCGGGAACCACGGCGATGGAAGCAGCGGTCGACAACGACGTAGCGGGCATCGTGGCCGAATGCGGGGGCGCGTGCTCTTGCGCTACTTGCCATGTTTATGTCGACCCGGCGTGGGTGGCAAAACTGCCCCCACCGGACGCGCAGGAGCGCGGGATGCTCGAGTGCGTGCTCGATCGCCAGGACGCGAGCCGGTTGAGCTGCCAGATTGTCCTGACTCCAGCACTCGACGGCCTCGTGCTCCGCGTGGCCGACGAGCAGATTTGATCCCCCATCGGCCTCTCCAGGGGATCGTTCCGGCTTGGACCTCGCTGCAGTTTTGTAGCAAAATCCCGCACCTTAAAACCGACCGAGCGGGTGTGAGCAATGACTTTCGTAGTCACCGAGGCCTGTATCAAGTGCAAGTACACCGACTGTGTCGAGGTGTGCCCGGTCGATTGCTTCCACGAAGGCCCGAACATGCTCGTGATCGACCCGGAGGAATGCATCGACTGCACGCTGTGCGAGCCCGAGTGCCCGGTCGAGGCCATCGTCTCGGAGGATGACGTCCCGGCGGGGCAAGAACAGTTCACGAAGCTCAACGCCGAGCTGTCCAAGGGTTGGCCGGTCATCACGAAGGCCAAACCCGCGCCCGCGGACGCCGACGACTGGAAGGCCGTCAAGGAAAAGCTCAAGCACCTCGAGCGCTGAGCCGCGGCATCAAGCCTGCTTCTTCAGCGGCAGGATGTTCAGCAGGAAATCGATTAGCCGTTGACCAAAGCCCTTGGCGGGCTGGCGCGTGAGTTCACGCTCGCCGTTCGTCCACTTGAGCCGCCCGTTGCCATCTACGGTTACGCGCCACGCGTTGGCCGGGGTCATGTCGCGACCGATCAGGTCTGCAAGTCGTTCCGCGAGCTCCGGGCCTTCTGTCAGCACTCCGATCTCGGTGTTGACCTCGAGCGAGCGCGGGTCGATGTTTGGGGAGCCTATGAACGCCCTCTCGCGGTCGACCACGATCGCCTTCGTGTGCAGCCCGAGCGCTGCCGGCGTGACCGGCGGCGTAACGTACTCGGCCAAGGCTTCAGCGTCGGCTCGGAGTTCGTAGAGATCGACTCCGGCGGCGAGAATGGCGCGCCGCCAGTGTTGGTAGCCGGTGTGAGCTATTACGTGATTGTTGGTCGCCAGTGAGTTCGTCACCACCGCCACGTGCACGCCTCGCGCCACGACCTCGCGCAGTAACTCGCGAAACTCGGCGTCCGGGATTAGATAGGGCGAGCTGATTAACACTTCGCTGCGTGCGCTCGCGACGAGCGCCCTCAGATCGGCATACAGCCGCGGCGCCGCCCGGTTCCTGAAGTCCGGCGAATCCACGAGCAGCCGGCTGCGGCCTTTCGCGCGAGTGTCGACCAGCTTTTCGAAGAATTCCGACCAGTTCACGGGCGCTGCGGGAAAGGACTGCAGCCGCTGCGACTCTACCGCCACCGACGTGGCGAAGAACCGGCGGGTCCCATCGATCGGCAATCGGGGCCGATCGTCCCGGCCGAACAAACCCACCGGGAACGTGTGTTCGCTATTCCAGTACTGATCGAAGGAATCGGCCACGCTCGCCACAATGGGCCCCGCCACGAGCACGTCGAGGTCGTTTTGTACAAACGGCGCGTAGATGCCGAAATAGCGGTTGCCGATGTTGCGACCGCCGACGATCGCGAAACCACTGTCGGCAATCACGGTCTTGTTGTGCATGCGCCGGTTCAACGCAAGGGGGCGAACGACGAACTCCGCTGCTGCCGCGTAGCGCCGGCCACGTGTCATCCACGGATTGAATGTCCGGACCTCGATGCCCGGGTGCGCGTCGAGGCGCACGATGTCACCGCGCTGGCTCGCAATCGCGAAATCGTCGATCAGCAGACGAACCTTCACCCCGCGATCAGCTGCCGCCAGCACGTGGCTCGCGAGCAGGTGGCCGCTCGCGTCGTCTTCCCAGATGAAATACTGCAGATCGAGCGCAGTGGCGGCCGTGTCCACCAGCGCGAGACGGGCGTCGAGCGCAAGACGGTTACGATCCAACAGCCAGTGCGCGGACTCGCCGCTGTCGAGTTGGCCCCGGATACGGGCAGCGTAATCGGCGAGCGCGCCATAGCGCGCCGCGGGCAACGCATAGTCGCGCACGATGCCGACACGCGACGGCAGGGCACAGGCCGTAAGAAGCGCGCAAAGAGCGGCACAGAACCAACGCGCGTGGACTATCACGCGTCGAGCGTCCTGCCCGCGTCGGCGAACTGCGATGGCTGTGGAATCAATACTGCTAAAAGAGCGGCCGAATGACGGGCTGCGCTCCTGCCAATACCCAAAATCGGTGTCTATACTACCGTGGCTAAGGGCCCTTCGAGTAGCAACGTCGGGCGCGAGCCATCGATCGAACTATTCACCGCGGCCCGCACTAAAGGTCGCGCTGTGTCACCGAGGGGAAGCAACGCATGAGCGGNNGCCGATGCTTCGCGCAGTGACGCCGCGGCCGCTGTCGCCGCGGCCGCGGCCGCGCAACCGGCGTGGGCCGCGCTCCCTCACTCCGAGCGCGCACGGCTGCTGTCGAAAGTCGCAGACGTGTTGGCAGCACGTGCCAAAGAACTACAGGAAGTGCTAGTCGACGAAGGCGGCTCGTGGATCGGCAAGGCCATGTTCGAGACTGGCTACAGCACCGGTGTCTACCGCGCCGCGGCGGCAGCCGCCTATCAGGTCACTGGCGAGATTCTGCCGTCGGATCACGGCAAGCTGAGCCTCGTCGTCCGCGAGCCACTGGGCGTCGTATCCGTGATCTCGCCGTGGAATTTCCCGATGATCCTCTCGTCGCGCGGCTTTGCGACCGCGCTCGCGGTCGGCAACGCGGTCGTGCTTAAGCCCTCCGAGGAGACGCCTGTCGCTGGCGGCCTACTGATCGCCGAGNNAACCCGGCCGTTCGCGGCGTGAGCTTCACCGGCTCCACGGCCGTCGGCACACAGGTTGCCGCGAGGGCCGGCGGGCTGCTGAAGAAGTGCTGCGTCGAGCTCGGCGGCAAGGACGCGCTGATCGTCCTTGACGACGCAGACATCGAGCACGCCGTCAACGCGGCGACGTTCGGCTCGTTCATGCATCAAGGCCAAATCTGTATGTCGGTGGAACGCGTGATCGTTCACGAAGCTATTGCCAAGGAGTTCATCGACAAGTTCGTGGCGAACACGAAAAAGTTGAAGGTGGGAAATCCGCGCGAGATGGCGAACTGCATTGGACCCATCATCAACCAGAAGCAGCTCGACAAGATCCGCGACCAGGTCGACGACGCCGTCGCGAAGGGCGCGAAGATCTTGTGCGGCGGAAAGAACACCGGCCTGTTCTTCGAGCCGACCATCCTGACGAACGTCACGCGTGACATGAAGATCATGCGGGACGAGACGTTCGGGCCTGTCGCACCCGTCATCACGGTACGCAGTGTCGACGAGGCGATCGAGGTGGCTAACGATTCCGAGTACGGGCTCTCGGCAGGCATCATCACGCGCAACGAAGAGCGCGGGCTCGCGATCGCACGGCGTCTGAACACCGGCATGGCCCACATCAATGACAGCTCGGTCAACGACGAGCCACACGTGCCGTTCGGCGGCGTGCGCTGGAGCGGGCTAGGTCGTCACGGCGGTCGCCAGGGCATCGACCAGTTCACCGAAACGCGTTGGATCACGCTCGAGCGCGGCGGCCGTCACTACCCGCCGCCGTTCATGATGAAGCCCGGCCACTGACGCGACCGGGCAGTGAGACCAGCCACGCCGGCGATCACTCCCCGATCAGCTGATAGCCGCGACGACGGACAGTCTGGATACCAGCACGTCCGTCGGGTCGCGGGCCGAGTTTCTGGCGAATGCTGCTGACGTGCACATCGATGCTCCGATCGTAACGCGTCAGGGGGCGGCCCAGACACTGCAGCGATAGCTCTTGCTTACTGACCAGCTGCCCGGCTTTGCGCGCGAGGAGCGCAAGCACGTCGAATTCCGTACTGGTCAACGCCAGTCGGTGCCCGATCCACTCTGCCTCGCGGCGCTGAAGCCAGATCGTAAGCGGACCCGCGACCACGATGCTCAACCCACCGACTTCGTGCGTGTTCGGCGCTCGCGCGCTTCGCCGCAGAATCGCCCGCACACGAGCCAACACCTCGCGGGGTGAGCACGGTTTAACGACGCAATCGTCGGCGCCGATCTCGAGCGCGACGATGCGCTCGGCTTCTTCGGCGCTTGCGATCAGCACCAATATGGGCAACGTGCTTTGACGACGAAACACCGGCAGCACGTCTGCGACCAAGGAGCCGCTGTTCCCCGCACAGAGCACGGCACAGTCGAATTGGCCGCGTGCAGCCATCGAGACGAAATCTTGGGGGCCCGCCCACTCGACCGTGAACCCTTCCGCGCGGAAGCGCTCAGTAAGCGAGTGAGCGAGCTCCGCGTCTTCTTCGAGCACGAGAACAGCGGTCATGTCCGTCGCCCAACACCAACGGCGCTCCCGAATTTGATCACTTCCAAAGAAAGCATGGCCGCGATCGCGGGTGCAAACCTATACGCACTCATCCGGCATCGGTCCCTGATGTTGTTGTCCGAAAATGACGCTCTGTTGCTCTTCGTTAAGCCGACGTGTTCACCGCCATGCCACGTGGAGGGTCCGGAAGCTTGTCGGCAAGCGAGTGCAGAAAGCCGTCCATGCTCGACTCGCCACCCTGGCCGCCGAGCAACCCGACCAGTTTGTCGAAGCTCGCCTGCAGGGCCGAAAGATCTCCGGTCTTGGTGCTCGAGCCATCGCTCGATGAGCCGTTTTCCAGCTTCGATATCAGCGATTGCAGATCGGACGCCACATTCGGCCTGCTGCGAGACACGTCGCTCACACTGCCGTCATTCGACGCCCGGGCGCCGTCACCCGTCTGACTCTGGGCTCGCAACGTCGACATCAGCGTTTGCATGAACGAACCCAGCGCGTCGGCCACGCTGGCCAGGGACGCGGACGAATCCGATGCAGTGGCATCCGAAGACGAGGCATCTCCGGTGGCGGTTGCCGAAACATCCGACGACGATGCGCTCGGGGCGGTGCCAACGTTTCCGAGCGCGCTCATGATCGCTGCGATGATCCCACCGCCCCGTATTCGCGGTGTCGACGTGTCGCCGCTTGCCGACGACGCACCTTGCGCGCCGCATGCTCGGAACGAAGCGTTTTGTGTCTGTCCCGCCCGTTGAACATTGAAGAAGGAAGGGTAACTCGACTGATTCAATTGCGACACAGCACTGTTAGTCATGACTCAAACCTCTCTTTGCCTATGATCCAACACCACATGCGGGCGACAGCCAACGGCGCGCTGCGTCCGCGTCGTTGCTGTTCCCACTACGGGAATCACCAAGCAAGGTTTCGGCCACGGCGTATCAATCTTCGCGGATGCGCCAGTAAAACTGTGTAAATTTACGCAACGAATTGCTGCGCGGTTACTTTCGGTATTCAAGTGTTACGACGAAATGCGCTGAATTCCGATTGTTGACGGTTTGACCGGATCGCATTTGCGCGCGGGCCGCCATCGCACGATGTATCAGGCAAAGAATTGCCGGCAGCCGGCGGCAAACACCGCCCGCCCGACGTGCATGTCATCAAATCCTAGGCACCGCACGGGTTTGTGCGACTACCGATACCTGCGCGGCCGGCAAGGCATTGCCGCTGCCCACCAAAAGACGCGCCGGTCGTGCCGGCCACGCCCAACGAATCTGATGCGGTTTCGCTGGCGATCACGCGCGGTTCGTTGCGAACGACGCGGTTGTTACAAATGGTGGCCCCAAAAAAAGAACCCCTGACCTTTCGGCCAGGGGTTCTCGTTGCAGCAGTCCGCGACGGCGCCGGCCTACCGCCGGCTGCGTCGAAAACCGACTAGCCCGCGCCGATCTCCTTGCGGACGATCGCGGCGCCTTCGGCCAGCGAGTTCAACTTCAGCTTCGCGACCATGCGCGCGAGAGGCTTCATGCCACAGTCGGTCGAGAGCGTGACCTGCTCAGGCGACAAGGCCTTCAGCGTCGTCCGCACGCGATCCGCGATGACATTCGGGCTTTCGACCATGCTCGTGCGGATGTCCAACACGCCAACCTGAACGCCCTTGTTCTTCGGGCAATTCTTCAGGAACTCGACGCCCGCCATACCCCGGTTCGCGTAGTCGAGCACGAACTCGTCGATACCCTCGGTGTTCCAGTAGTACGGCAGCACGGTCTGATAACCCTGCGGGAAGTTGCCGCTCAGGATGTCGTTACCCCATGCGTTGCCGAAGCAGAAGTGCCAGCCGATCTTTGCATCGACACCGTCGCACATGGCTTCAATGCTCTCACGGACCCACTTGTAGTCTTCCGTGTTGTTCGTGAAGAGCGGCATCCACGCACCGAGGTCTTCGATCTGCAGGTACTTCGCGCCGCGCTTCACCAGGTCTTTCATCTGCTGGTTGAACAGGGGCACGAGAGCGAACGTCAGGTCCTTGGCGTTCTTGTAGTACGAATCCTTGTTGAAATAGACGTGCCAAGCAAGGTTCGCGGGGCCGGCGCCAACAGAAACCTTGACGGGAACCTTGCCCGCGGCCTTGTGGGCCACGTCGTAAAGATCAGTCCAGCGCAGCGCATCGGGCTTCTGGTCGACCGGGCCGTTGACGATCACGCCGCCCCAGTCGTCCATGAACGTCTTGCCAGCGCTCGGGCCTGCGTTCAGGTAGCTCGGGTGCGGATTGCGCGTGGGCTCGAAACCGGGAATACGCTCGTACGGGTACCAGCAGAACGAACCGATGACGCCGACGTAGTCGTCGTACCACATGTTGCCGTCGGTCACGATATCGAGCCCGGCATTGATCTGGTCGTCGATAACCGTCGCGACAGCGTCCTGATACGCTTCCTCGTGTGCGACCTCTTTGAAGGCCACGCGCACGTCACGACCGAGCAGCTGTTGCTTGAACCACGCCGGGCGAGGATAGGATCCGACCATCGTCGTGGGCAGGATCTTGTTGACTACTTTCTTTGTCATATTTCGCGTTCTCCGTAATTCTTTATCGTGTGATCCGATCCGACCGCGGCCGGGTGACGCGGGAGTATACGTCAACGCAATTGGCGCGGGCTATTCGCGGGAAGCGCGCAAAAAAGCAGCGGCGCGCCCTGCTGGCGGCGCCCGACTGGCACGACGACTACCCCCCCCGACGAGACCGACCCGTTCGTCTCAGCCGGTCATCAGGGCCGTGATCGTGGTGCGGGCGGCCACCTGCTCGTACGCTTCCAGCATCTGCGGTAGCGGCACGACCGTCGTTGCCAAAGACTTTGCGTCGAATTGCCCCTTCTCGAGCAGCTCGATGAAGCGCGGGATATCACGCATGGGGCTGCAGCCGCCCGCCTGCCCCCCGTGGTGCGTTACACCGCCGATCGAAAACAGATTGCCTGGCAGCACCATGTCACCGCGGATGATGCTCGTCGTGATCAGGTGGCCGCCGAGAGAGCACATTTGATAGGCCTGCTGCATTGGCAGAAGCCCCGTAGGATCGGGCCCGCGTTCGACCTTCGGCACGGCCTGCTCGAGACCGGCGGCTTCGATCACATAATCCGCTCCCGCTCCGGGCCGTCGCCCGCCGGGATTGCGCCCACCGGACCACAGGCGATCCGTGGGCCCGCTCGTCAGTGACCTCACGCGTTGCACGAGATTGCCGCCCTCCACGTTCGGATCGAGTACGTGCGTGGCGCCAACCTTGCGCGCGATCTCGCGACGCCCTGCCACCGGGTCGATACCGATGATCGTCGACGCGCCTGCAATCCGCGCGCCCTGAATGGCCGAAAGGCCGAGCGGCCCGCAGCCGACGACAGCCACGCCCGACGCTGGCTCGATCACCATCAATGCATGCGCCGTCGTGGCGCCGAGACCCGCGACACTTACGCAACTGCACACCATGCCGACATCCGCGGCCGGCAGCTTCGTGAAGATCGGAACAACCCATTCTTCGAACGTGACCATGAGCTCGGCGAGGCCACCGATGTGCGAGTTCTCGTACACGGGCGAGCCATCGTCGAGATCGGCGATCGGTACCAGATCGTCCGCCCCAATCGCACTCAGGAACTGACACATGTCGGAACGCCCGCGCAGGCAGCGGTAGCACACGCCACACTGCGGCGTGCCCGACACGCAAACACGATCGCCGACTTGCACCCGCCGGACTTCGGGTCCCACGGCCTCGACGATGCCTATTCCGCCGTGACCCTGGATCACGGCCATGTCGTTCATACGTCGTCGGCCGGGCGCGGCGGCCAACGCATTCGCGACGGGCGCCGTCGGCGACTGCGGCGCCAACACGGCCGGCACGTTCGAGTAACAGAGGTTCGTGGCTTCAGTCCGCACGACAACCTGGCGGCCGCCGATCGGGCGCAACGTAGCTTCATGCAATGTGGTACGCCCGGGACCTTCGCCGCGCGAGATCCACGCCTTGAAGCGCCGCTTGGTTACGACGGCCGGCGCCTGACCGAAGCTGTCACCTGCCTGCGCCATGAGCGCAGCGCCGCCCGCCGCCGCGATTGTTTTCTGCAGCAAATCCCGTCGAGATACTTTGCGTTTGCCGCTCATTCGACTCCCCTGGGTGCTCGTTGCTTCGCATGGTATTGCATGCGACGCGTGCTGACACGCTGCGGCCAGTGAATGGACTGTCGACGATCTACTTCGACGGTTGGCGGCAGCCCTTCTTTGCTGCCTCGAAGCCGTCGAACAGGCGGCCCGCATTTGCGCCGGCCAACGTCTCGAGTCGATGCGGCTGGCCGCGCTCCACCGAGTACTGCGCTACCGTGCCGTGCGAGCGAAGGAACTCGGCCTCGCGCCGCATCTCATCGTGCCACCGATACTCGTCGTTCTCGCCGACATACATGTAGACGCACATGTCTGCGATCGCGAGCAGTTTGTCGTTCGTGGGCTGCCACATGTAGCCCGGGAATGCAGTGACCGACAGAAAATACTTCGGATTGGCCGCGGCAACGTGAAACGCAGCGATACCGCCGTTCGACGGCCCAGCGACGTGGAACTTGCCGCCCTCGATCTTGTAGTCCACAAGAATCTTCTTCAGAAACTCCGGAAAGATTCGGCCGCCGTCGTAGAAAAACAGATCGCCGTCGGGCGCCGCCGGCGCCACGACGATGTAGCCGCGCTTCTCGGCTTCAGCGCGCAAATTCCGCTGCAGCACGCCGTCGACGGTGTTCATGGTCTGCGGCCCGCCGCCGAGCGCGAGAATGGCGGGATACGCTTTGGCAGAGTCGTAACCGTCCGGCAGCACCACCTTGTACTGCACCTTCGCGCCACCGGCGGTCATGATCTTCTCGAGCAATTCGGCCGACGCGATGTTCGCGGCCAACACCACGCTGACGCCAACGACAAACCGTACTGCGTTCTGCCGAAATGTCATCACGACTCTCCCACCATATTCGGATCGAGCGACGCACCGCACTTCTCGATAGAGAATACCGCATTCGCAGCCGCACCCCCCCCGGTTTGCATGCCCACTTGGTCGGCAATGAAAACGAGGTCGGCACCAGGCGGCACGACCGCGGTGTGCGAGTACGGCCTCACCCGTGCATGAACGTCAGCCGGGATTCAGGAACGTCGGCACACCCGAGCTCCGAGCAACAATGAGCCCAGCGAGTCGACCCGATCGATTTGTTCAGCACGACGCGGCCCGCCGTTGGCAGCCTGGAACGCAGCTGATTCTTGCTATTCGAGCAGCGTGATCAAAAGGGTTTCGCGTCGCGCGTCAGAACCTACGCTGCATCGCGATGCCGATGTCGCGGCCTTCCTTGTCGTTCAGGACGCCAAACTCGCGGAAGTAGCCGCGCAAATCGACAGGGCCTACCTTGTACAGAACTCCGGCACCCAGCAGCGCTCCGTTGATGCCTTCACTGGACAGCGTGCTCACTCCCGTGCCGAGCGTCGTGATGGTGCGGTCAATATTGCTTCGGTACGCGCCCGCCATTCCGAATACGCGCCAGTCGCGCCGCCATTCGAAAATGTCGCGCATGGACACCTCACGCACGATACTCAGGGCGACAGTGCGCCGCCGACTCTCCGCATCGAAACGGATGACGCCGCTGCCAGCGAGGTCATGGAGGTCGATCGCGGCGAACGAGTCGTACGAAAGCTCGAGCGACAAACGGTCTTTGAGATTGGCTCCGCCGAAGACGCCGAGCGCGACCGAGCTGTCGTTGAATTTTACTCCGCCATAGCCGTCGCTAAATTTGAGGCTGCCGAGACTGACGCCCGCGTAGAACCTGTGCGGCGTGTCGGCGTCCTTGGGCGCCTCGGCGGCCGAAACGGACCCGGCGAAGCAGCAGATCGCTACTCGGATGATCGCGCGAACACCACGGCCAACTCCACTTCCAGATGCAACCGACATCCGCGCGCCCTTAATTCTAGAAGTCACCGAGCTCAAGAATATCGGCCCGCGAGACGTCCGCCGTGGGAACCCCAACGATCGTGTACAGACCACTGCCCGCCAAATGCACTTCCTGTGGACCGTAGACAATCGTCGTCGTGCCGGTGCGCATCAAGAACACGTCATAGTCACCCGGCGCAAACAGCTGCGACCCACCAATCGACGACGCAGAGAGAGCCGAGGTCACCGTCGAGGTATAGACGTTGTTGGCGTGTGGAATCACGTAGAAGTCGAGATTCTGGGTTAGCGTATTCATCAGACGCAGCTGCGCGTAGGGCGCGACCCGCCGCGCCGTATCGACGGCCAACAGCGTGTTCAACGTGCTATTCGCCGCATTGACGAGGAACAGCGTGGACAGCGAACCGGTCGGCAAGCTGAGCTGCGCGCGCTCGAGCAGCACGCCGACGTTGCCGACGGGCGTGATATCGATCTCGAGCGGGTTCAAGTCGGCGGGGTCGATCAACGTGTAGGCGGTTGTCTGCTTCAGTGCGACGTTCGCAAACAGCGGAGCCGTGTAACGCTCCTGCGCGTATGCATCGACGTTGCTGGTGGAGGGCGCCACGTGCGACATCCGGAAGAGCGTCTGCGTGCGCCGATCAAATAGATCGCCACCTTGATCGCGGAAGCGCGACACCTTCACGTTCGATGTGCTCTCGTTCGTGCCATCGAGAATCGCAAATCCGACCCGCGTCCGCTGCGCGACGTCGAAGTTCTGCGAGAGATAGAAAGGATTGCTGGGGTCGCCGACCGGCGTCAGCGTCAGGACGTACGTGCCCTGCTCCATCATCCCCGTGAAAGCCTGCCCTGGAGCCAGCGTTGCCTTGACCTGGGTAACAGACAGATTCGTGCCGGGCGGCTCGAGATAGACGTCGAACGTGCCGAGCTTGCTCGACCAGTTGAAAAACTGCACTTGCATGTCCGTGTCGCCGGTTCCGCCGTTCGACGTCGTCGAGAACACGTGCGCGGTGTTGTCGTATAGCGTTACGTCGAGCGCACTGTAGTGGCCGGTTAGCGCCGCGGTGTACTCGTGGCCGTCGATCAGATTCACGGACTTAGTCGCGACCCGCGTGCACTCGTTTGTGTCCTTCGCGCCGTTCTTGTTCACATCGCCTGCGCAGGCTGTAGTCAGGTCGCCCGGCAACAACGCGTCGAAATGCAGGTCGTACGTATCGGGATCGACGCTGCGAACGCCCGTGCCTACACCGTAGGTAATGCTCGACCAAACCTCTTCGACACGCAGAAATGTCACGTCCGGCATGTCTGCTGCTGCGTTGAACGCCAGCAGCGTGGGCTTGACCGTGTCGCTGCTGCTCCCGGAGTGTGAACACCCGACGACGATGAACGCCAGGAAAACCGGAAGAATTCGTGCGACGGATGCTCTCTTCATCTGCAATGCCCTCTGCAAATCGGCGCCGACCGTGGCGCCTGTTATCGTTCTGAAGGTTCTTTCTAGCCCTACGAAAAGTTCCACCGCGTGTCAGTCGACTCGAATCGACGACGAATCCGGCGGAGCGCGGCTACGTCCTCGCCGCGCGGTGAGGACATTTCGGTCGTCGCGCAAGACTCTATGAGGACGACTGGGCAAGGGCTGTAATCAATTGTGACGAATTGTCGTCGTGCCTACGGCTGTGTAACCTTTGCCAATGTTTCGCAAACTCCGCCACGCCGCAGTAGTCGCCGGGGCAATCGTTGCCACAGCTTCTGTCTGGATGTCCACGGCATCGGCTCAGGCGCTCGGATCGGCAGAAGCCAACGCCGCCGCGCGAACTGACCCGAAGTGGGCGCCACCGGTCACGGCGTGGGGCCATCCCGACCTGCAAGGCATATGGACGACGGACGACATGCGGGGCATTCCCCAGCAGCGCCCGGCCGAATTCGGCACTCGGCCGTATCTGACCGACCAGGAATTCGCCGAGCGAATCGCGCTGCGCGACAAAGCGCGGGAAACGCAGGACCGCGGTGCTGTGGGAACCTTCCGCAACGAAGAAGGCACGCGCACGTTCGGCTACACGTCGATGGTGGTCGATCCGGCGGACGGTCGCATCCCAGCGGCAACCCAAGAAGCCAAGCTAAGGGTCGTAACGCCCGGCACTTTCGGTTACGGGCCATTCAACACGATCAGCGACTTCAGCCTGTACGATCGGTGCATCACGCGCGGCGTGGTTGGCTCGTTCGGGCCTGCGGTGTATGGCAACGGCGCCCGCATCGTGCAAACGCCCGACACGGTGGCCATCTCCTACGAGATGGTGCACGACACGCGCATCATCCCGGTCGATGGCCGGCCACCCTTGAGCTCCAATATCCATCTGTACATGGGCGATTCGCGCGGCCACTGGGACGGCAACACATTGGTGGTCGTCACCTCGAACTTCACGGACAAGACGACGATCGCCGGCATACGCCACAGCGAGCAGCTGCGACTCACAGAGCGCTTCACACGCATCGATCCCGAAATGGTCGACTACGAGATCCACGTCGAGGATCCCCTGACGTGGGAACAACCGTGGACGATGCGCATGACGCTCACCCAGCAGCCGGGCTATGAGATCTACGAATACGCGTGCCACGAGGGCAACATCGCGCTCGAGCACATCCTCCAGGGCGAGCGCGCGTACGAGAAAGCGGCCGCCGCCGCCAAGGCGAACGGCGTGGCGCTGCCAGAGCGCGTCTTCGAGCGAGTCAACGGCCCGGACCGCGCGCGCTGAGCCCGGCACCCCCCCGAGCCTGTCATCAGACTGAAAATTTTCGTCTGTACCGTATGTTACGGACACTCACTCATGTAAATTTTCGCTATGAGAATCAGCCAAACGGCTCCGCAGCGCTCCCGCAAACCGGCTCCGCGAGCCGAAGGCTCGGTCGAGCGCGTACGCTGCGTGCTGATGCGCGACGAGCGCTACCTGCTGGCCAAGCACAACGCCCGCCGCCGTGAGAACCGCAGTCGATGGGCCCTCGTCGGCGGCCGCGTGCGGGATCGCGAGGACCCGCAGGACTGCCTGCGTCGGGAGCTGATCGAAGAGATCGACTGCCGGGTGTCGCACCTGATCGAGCTCGGCGACTGGCAGCACCGCGAGGAGACCCATCGCATTTTCGGTGCCGAAATCATGCAAGACATCAAAACGTTCGACACGAACGAGCTTTCCGCGATCGCGTGGTTCACGCTCGCGGAGGTGGCTCAACTCGCCTCCGCCGGACGCTTGCGCACTGGCTTCGAGTTCGCAGCAATCGCGGCGTTTGAACGGCAACGCGCGTCTGGCCGCGAATAGCCGGACCTGCGCGCATCCGCGGGAGGCGCTGGAGGAGGCACGAAGCCAGGCGCCTGGACAATTCGTACGCTTGACGGAAGGCCTTACTCACTATCGCTGCGACGGCCCCGTCGACGGGACACCGATCGTGCTGATCCATGGGGCCACCGTGCCGTGCTGGGAGTTCGACGGGATCGTACCCTTACTAACGATGACCGGCTTTCGGACTTTACGCTTCGATCTATACGGACATGGACGTTCCGATCGCCCCCACGGCGCCTACTCCCTCGATCGTTTCACCCGCCAAACGATCGAGCTCGTCGAAGCTTTGGGTGTGCTGCGCCCAGTCGTGATGCTCGGTCACTCACTGGGCGCTGCGATCGCGGCGGCAGTGACCGCCGCGAACCCACAGCGAATCGAGCAGCTAGTGCTCGTCGCGCCCATGCTCGACTTCAACTCGACCAGCGCTTGGTCGCAAGTATTTCGTGTGCCGCTTCTAGGCGACCTACTGATGCGGTTTGTGGGCCTGCCGGCGCTCATACGCCGCCGCCGACGCCGCTACGCACGCATCGGAGCGCCACACCTGACTCCGTTGTTCATCGAGCAGGTATCGCACGCGGGGTTCGGCCGAGCCTTGCTATCGATGATCCGCACGAACACGCTGGGCGACCAGAGCGCGGGCTACTCGGCGTTACGTAACTGGGGGCGAGAGCTGCTGGTCATCACGGGAGCGAATGACGCCGTAATTCCGGCGGCCCATATCGCACGGATACGCGCGCTGCTCGCGGAGCACGATCACAGAGAGATCCCGGGCGCAGAACACAACCTGCTGCTTACGCACCCCCAAGCCGTTGTCGACGAACTACGCGGCAAGCGGTTGAAAGCCCATCAGGCGTAGGCGCTCAAGTTGGCGTCACTCCATCGTGACGTCGCGCGCAGCCTCCGACATGCCCTGCGTGAAGGTGCTCCACCCGGACGGCATGCCGTAAGGGCTGCGATGCAGCAGCGCCTCGATCTTGCGGATCTTGCCCTTCTCGACCTTGAACAGCTCCGCGATTTCCCACGTCCACGGCTGCACTGGGCCCGCCGTGATCGTGCGACCGTCGGGCACGGTGAACGTGCGTGTCGCGCCGCCCGAATGGTCGAAAAACCCAAACGCGAACACGATGCCGCGCTCTTCGTCCACCGCTACGAAACGCCGGTCGCGGATTCTGTTCACGAAGTGCAGGAGTCCGGATTGAAACTGCTCTAGGCAAGTCCATTGACCCGAATAGCCTGCCGAGGTCTTGGGGTCGGGCCGCTTCTCGCCGGCGGGCGTCGGCGCATTCGTCGCCTGACCGCCGTTCTCGATGCGATTGCAGTCGGCAGCGAACGGATAGTCACCCTTGCCGTCGTTCTGCTGCATTCCGGAGAAGTACTTGTTCGCCGTGCTGATCAGGTCCGCGCGCGACATGCGCTCATTGGCGGGAACCGCCTGCACATAGAGCGCATTGGGCGCGCCTAGCCCTTCGACGCGTTTGCTCGCGTTCTCATCCCGGATCACGATTTGCTCGATCTCCGTGATTTGCTGGTTGCGGACCTTGAGACGCAGGGCAATCAAGGCGGCAGTGCCCTTGTCCGGATCGCGGTGATCCTCTTCGATGGTGCCGAAGAACGCGACCTGCCCTGCCGGCACGTCGGACACAAACAGCCGGTAGTGGCCCTTCGCGCGCATCGTGTTCCAGAGCCCGTCGCCAATCACGAGCTGTTGCCCGTCTTCGGTGAAACGCACGTTCGGTGCGAGCGGCGCACCGCTCGGCTGGTCGGCGATCACTGCGTCGAGGTAACGATCGACGAAACCCTCGAGACACGACCGATTGCAGTCTGCGGCGAACGCGACGTCGGCGAAGGCAAGGGCGACGATGGCGGCGAGGGAAGCGCGCCAGATTCGAGTTCTTTGCATGGTCCCCACCACGTTGTTATTCGCAGCGCCCCACGGCGCGTGAGCCGGATGTTACTCCAGGCCAACGCGCCCGAGCGAGCGCACCAGCCCATGCGCGATCAGACTTGAGCGGGCGACTCCGCCGAGTTCAGCGCATCGAAACTGTGGATCCAGCCGTACCGCTCGGGGAACTTCGTCAACACGAGATCCCGCCGGTCGAGCGCTGCATCATCGCCAAGGTGCAAGGCGGTATTCGTCGCCCACGACGCGCGCTGAATCGACCGAGTGCGCGTTTTGCGTAATCGTTCGTAGGCGACGAACGCGTCAATGAGCGGCCGCTGCCGGCCGCGCACCAACAGCTCAGCAAGCGTGACGACGTCCTCGATAGTGGCATTCGCGCCCTGCCCTTGATGCGGCAGCATCCCGTGGGCTGCATCGCCGATCAGCACCACGCGGCCCGTGTGCCAGCGCTTCGGCTGCTGGACCACGAACAAGCCCCAGCGCTTGTCCACCCAGCCTGCGCCGATCATTTCCGTCACCGCCGGATGCCAGTTCGTGAAACACCGCGTCGCATCGCCCGGCTGCGCACCGATCGTCCACTTGTCCGCGTGCGGCCAGGTCTCCGGCCCTTCTACAACAGCAAAAAAATTGATGTCCTCGGCTGCCTTGCCGATCGCGTAATGCAACAAGTGCGCGCGCGGCCCCATCCAGAACTGCAGCGCTTGCGGGTCGAGAAGCGCATGCAAACCAGCCGTGGGAACAATGCCGCGAAACGCGCTCGTCTTGGAGTAGATCGCACCCGAATCGCCGCTGACGAAGCGCCGCACGAGAGAGCGCGCGCCATCGGCTCCCACGACGATATCAACGTCTCGCTCGACACCGTTAGCAAACGTCATGCGAACGCTCGACGCGGATTCGACGAGATTTTCGAGGCGGTGGCCTAGATGAATCGTGCCGCCGAAACGTTTGCTCAAGACTCTCTGTAGATCCGCACGATGAATTCCGAAGTACGGCGCGCCGTACCGCGCCTCGTAGCTCTTTCCAATGGCGACAGGATGGCTCGAGATTCTGATGCCCGTGCGACCGTCGCGGTGGATGAGCTCTGTCGGCTCCGCGGACACAACGCGAACGGCATCGAGAAGTTGCAGGCGCTCGAGCTCGCGGTTTGCGTTGGCCGCCAGCGCGACGGCGGCGCCGATCTCCGTGAGCTCTGCCGACTGCTCGTAGAGATCTGCCTCGAAACCGCGCGCACGTAGCGCATGCGCGAAAACAAGCCCGCCGATGCCAGCACCGATGATCGCAACGGATGGTTGCCGCATTGCTACTGGGCCGCCTATCGCGGGCTCGCGCGGCGTGCGCCGCTCAGCGCTCCATGCCTTTGGCCTTCAGGACAGTTAGCGCAGAAGGCGCCATGAGGAACTTGAGCAGCTCCCGCGCGGCGGCGCCGTCCGCGGCCTTCGCGCTAACGCCTGCGGCCATGACGATGTACTGCTGAGTTTCGCCGGGAAACACGCCGCCGAGCTCGGCGCCCTTTACCGGCAGGATCTCGCTGACCGGCAACACGCCGAGTTCCGCCCTGCCCGCCACGACGTTCGCACTGGCTTCCTCGCCGCCCGACGTGTACTGCGTCTTCGCAGTAAGCGCGTCCGCGATGCCGAGCTTCTGGATCACGCCCGCGAACAGCACGCCGCTGGCGCCTTCCTTCGCATAGGTGATCGATTTCGCGTTGAGAAGCGTCCGCTTCAGCGCGTCGACGGTCCCGATATCGGGCTTAGGCGCACCGGCTTTGATGACGAGGGCGAGCCCCGAACGAGCAACGACGGAGCGCGTGTCCGCAGCGACTTTGCCCTCCTTGATCAAGTCGTCGAGCATCGCCGGCGTGACAATGATCAAATCGAACGGCTCGCCCGACTCGGCCTTCTGCTTCTGTGTGGCCGCGAGTGCAAACTGCACGGTGACTTTATGATTCGTCGATTTCTCGAATTGCGGAAACAGCTCTTCCGCAACCGCCTTGAGCGCCATCGAGCACAGCACATGAACTTCGGCGGCGCTCGCATCGTGCGGTGCGATTTGCGCGCCGAGCGACACGAGCGACGCCACCACGGAAGCGAAACGACGAACCTTCATGCGGAACCTCCCCCTCAACCGCTAACGCTCGACGAGACTACCATCGCGCCGCGGCCGGCGCAGCCTGGCCCGGGTTACGGCGTTTGCGAGGCCGCGCCTCGCGCGAAGGTAGGTCGCGGTGCTGTCTCGCGGATGGGCAAATTGGCCAGCGCGGCGACGAGCGCGAGCGCGATGTCCGCGTACCAGATCGTCGTATACGAGCCCAGCCGTGCGATGGCGAGGCCGCCTGTCCACGCGCCAAAGAAGCCGCCGATCTGATGCGACAACAGCGTCAGGCCGAACAGCGTCCCGAGATAGCGCGCCCCGAACAGCTTGCCGACGAGACCCGCCGTCGGCGGCACCGTCGCAAGCCAGGTTGCCCCGAGTGCCGCGGAGAATAGAAGGAACGTCGTGGCGGTAGGCGGCGACACGAGAAAGAAGGCGATCAGCACTGCGCGGCTCGCATAGAGCAGCGTGAGCAGAAGCTTCATGCGGAAGCGCTGCCCCAACCAGCCCATCGCAAGGCTGCCGCCCACGTTGAACAAGCCGATCAGAGCAAGCGCCGCGGCGGAGACGCTCTCGGGCAGTCCGCACATCGCGATCGCAGTCGGCAGGTGCGTGACGAGAAACGCGATGTGAAAGCCGCAGGTGAAGAAACCGATGTGCAAGCACCAATAGCTGCGGTCACGCATCGCTATCGCGAGCTGCTGGCGCAGCGTCATGTCGTCGATCGAGGCACCGGTGACCGCTGACGCATCAGTGCACTGCGTGCGGCGGCGCAGAGGCCACGCAAGCGGCAACGTCGTCAGCGCCGCCACCGCTAGCGCCCATGCGGCGACAGCCCAGCCGGCGAGGCTCATGACGGTCTGCACGAATGGCGCGAACAGAAATTGGCCGAACGAGCCACCCGCGTTGATCACGCCAGCGGCCATCGAGCGGCGCTCCGCCGGCAGCCGGCGCGCCATGCTGCCAATCAAGATGGAGAAGCTGCCCGCGCCGGCGCCGGCTGCGGCGACCACACCGAGCGTCAACAACAGCCCGACGCCCGAAGCAAAGAACGGCGTCGCCGCCATGCCCACTGCCAGCAAAAGGCCACCCGCAACGAGCACGCGGCCGCTGCCCTTGCTGTCCGCCAGCGCCCCGAACACAGGCTGCACCGCGCCCCACACGAATTGCCCGATCGCAAGAGCAAAGCTGATGGTTTGGATGTCGAGCCCCGTGTCGCGTGCGAGCGGCTGAACAAACAGACCGAGCGACTGGCGAATGCCCATTGTCACCAGCAGCGTGACCGTCGCGGCCACTATTAGCGGCCAGTGGCCGATCGGCGCGGGGGGGCGGCGTGCGAACGCGGGCGGTGTGGCGCTCATGGGGCGCCCAATATAGCGGTTGACCCCGCGACAACAAAAAACGCGGTGCGCCCCCGACCGGAGCGCACCGCGTTGCGGTACTAACCAGCCTTAAGCCAGCCCGACGATATTGCCGTCGGCGTCGATGTCGATGTTGTCGGACGCCGGCACTTTCGGCAGGCCCGGCATCGTCATGATCTCGCCCGACAGCACGACCATGAATCCGGCGCCGGCGTTCAAATACACGTCCCGCACATTGAACACGTGGCCTTCCGGCGCGCCGCGCAACTGCGGATCTGTCGAGAACGAGTACTGCGTCTTCGCGATGCAGATCGGCAGATTGCCGAAGCCGTCCGCCTGGAACTTCTCGATCTTCTTACGCACGGCCGTGTCGGCAACCACCTCACTCGCGTGATAGATGTTCTTCGCGACCTTGCCGATTTTCTTCCACAGCTCGTCGCCGTCTTCGTAGACGAACTTGAGCGTACCCGGCTTCGTGTCGATGAGCTTGACCATCGACTTCGCAAGCTCCGTGGCGCCCTTCGAGCCCTTAGCAAAGTGCTCGCAGACGATCGCCTCGACGCCCTGCTCGCCGAGATGCTTCTTGATCAATTCGAATTCGCGATCCGTGTCGCTACCGAACCGGTTCAGCGCCACGATTACGGGCAAGCCGTAGTTATCGCGGATGTTCTTGACGTGACGATCCATGTTCGCCATGCCCTGCATCAGCGCCTTCGTGTTCTCGCTGTTGACCTCTTCGATCTTCGCGCCGCCCGAGTACTTCAGCGCACGCGCAGTGCCGACGAGCACCGCAGCCGAAGGACGCAGGCCCGTCATACGACATTTGATGTCGACGAACTTCTCGGCGCCGAGATCGGCACCGAATCCGGCCTCGGTCACGACGTAGTCGGCGAGCTTGAGCGCCGNNATGTTGGCGAACGGCCCGCCGTGCACGAGCGTCGGCGTCTGCTCGAGCGACTGCACCATGTTTGGCTTGATCGCTTCCTTCATGAGCACGGTCATCGAGCCTTGTGCGTTCAGTGCGCTGGCACGAATTGGTTTGTTGTCGCGCGTGTAGCCGACGATGATCTGCTTGAAGCGCTCGCGCATGTCGTTCAACGACGTCGACAAGCACAAAATGGCCATGACTTCAGACGCGGCCACGATGTCGTAACCCGTCTCGCGCGGGAAACCATTGGCGGTGCCGCCGAGGCCGTTCACGATGCTGCGCAGGCTGCGATCGTTCATGTCGAGCACGCGGCGCCACATGGGCCGACGAATGTCGAACCCTAGCGAATTGCCGAAATAGATGTGGTTGTCGACCAAGGCTGCGAGCAGGTTGTGCGCAATGCTCACCGCGTGGAAATCGCCCGTGAAGTGGAGGTTAATGTCCTCCATCGGAGCGACCTGTGAGTGGCCGCCGCCGGCACCACCACCCTTCACGCCGAAGCATGGGCCGAGCGACGGTTCGCGTACGCAGATCATGGCCTTCTTGCCGATCGCGTTCAGTGCGTCGCCGAGACCAACCGTGGTCGTGGTCTTGCCTTCGCCCGCGGGCGTCGGCGAGATCGCGGTGACGAGGATCAATTTGCCGTCGGGGCGCGACTGCACTCGGGCGATCAACGCGTCCGAGAGTTTCGCCTTGTAGTGGCCGTACGGCTCGAGGTCGTCCGCCTCGATGCCCAGACGCTCTTTCGCGAGCTCAACGATTTTCCGCAGCTTGACGCCGCGGGCAATAGCCAGATCGTCTTTCATGGTTTGTCACCGCCTCCCGATTGCAAAGACGAAACTCCGGCCGCGCAACGCGCGGCCGGAGCTCGCCAACAGATCAATAGCGATAGTGCTCGGCCTTGTACGGGCCGCTGACCGCAACGCCGAGGTAGTCGGCTTGCGCCTTCGAGAGCTTCTCGAGCTTCACGCCGATCTTCTCGAGGTGCAGGCTCGCCACCTTCTCGTCGAGGTGCTTCGNNCGCAGCCCAGGTTCACGAGGCGGCCTTCGGCCAGCAAGATGATGTTCTTGCCACCGCCCATGTGCACGATGTGCACCTGCGGCTTGACCTCGGTCCACTTGTACTTCTTGAGCTTCTCGACTTGGATCTCGTTGTCGAAGTGGCCGATGTTGCAGACGATCGCGTTGTGCTTCATCTGCTTCACGTGCTTCTCGGTGATCACGTCGACGCAGCCCGTGGTCGTGACGAACACGTCACCGAGCTTCACGGCCTCGTCCATCGTCATGACCGTATAGCCTTCCATCGCGGCTTGCAGTGCGCAGATCGGATCGATCTCCGTGACGATCACGCGTGCGGACTGCGCGCGCAGCGACTGCGCCGAGCCTTTGCCCACGTCGCCGTAACCGGCAACGACGGCGATCTTGCCGGCCAACATCACGTCCGTCGCGCGATTGATCGCNNAACTTCGACTTCGTGACCGAGTCGTTGACGTTGATGGCCGGGAACAGCAGGCGACCCGCCTTGTGCATCTGGTACAGACGGTGCACGCCGGTTGTCGTCTCTTCCGACACGCCGCGGATGGCCTTCGGCATGTTCGCGAAGCGCTTCGGGTCCTTCTTCATCGACTTCTTCAGCTGCGCGAGCAGAATGCGCTCTTCCTCGCTGCCGGGCTTTTTGTCGAGGATCGACGGATCTTTCGTGGCCTCAAAGCCGAGGTGCACGAACAGCGTCGCGTCGCCGCCGTCATCGA
>PMCP01000116.1 GCA_003155415.1 Gammaproteobacteria bacterium
TGGCCGTCGTCGCCCATGCCGACGACCACGGTGTCGAACGGGCGCGGCACTTCGGCGAGCGCCACGCGCAGCTCCGGCAGCGAGGCGGTGGGGGTCAGGTCGCGCCGGTACAGGCTCACGAAGTGAGCGAAGCCGGGCTCACCCGACAAGAGCTCGCGGCGGATCATGCCCTCGTTGCTGGAGTCGTCGGTGACCGGCACCCAGCGCTCGTCGCTCGGCACGATCGTGACGAGGCACCACGGGAGCGGCAACGTGCGCAGCTCGTGGAACAGCGTGCGCGGCGAATTGCCGCCGCTCACGACGATCGATGCGGTCGCGCGCGTCTGCACGCCTTTGCGCAGGCGGTCGCCTACACGGCGGGCGAGCGCGAGCGCTGCGGCGTCGCGAGTCTTGTATTCGTTGAATGCCAACATGCCCATGCTCCCGCGCCAACAACGGCCCGGGTGCCCGTCTCACGCGGTGCAGCTTCCGTGCCAGTGGAACGGTCGCGCGGCGCCGAGGGAACGCGGCAGGTCGGACGTGTGGCGTGCCCCGAGTTTGGGCAGACGCGCACGGCGCTGCAAGAAGGAAGTGCAGGGGCGCTCCGTGCAGCGCAGCGTCTACAATCGCGCTCGCCGGCCGCGTCGCCGGCGTAGCGAGGCTTGAGTCATGGCGTTGTTCACGGGCGCGGAAGTCAGTGCGATCGTCGGTGGAACGGTGTTGGCGGGGCCCTCCGCGCTCGCGCGGGCGCGAATTCTGCGTGTGCATACCGATTCCCGCTCCGTGAAGAAAGGCGATTTGTTTGTCGCCCTGCCCGGGGAGCGTTTCGACGCCCATGAGTTCGTGCCGGCGGCCGTGGCCGCGGGGGCGGCGGCGGTCATCGTGCGCGCGGATTACGCGCCGCCGCGGGCGATTTCAGGCGCGGTGCTGTTCGGCGTGGCTGACCCGTTGCGCGCGTATCAGCAGCTCGCGGCCGCGCACCGCGTGCGCTTTTCGCTGCCGGTGGTTGCCGTCACGGGCAGCAACGGCAAGACCACGACGAAGGAGATGGTCGCGAGCGTACTGGCCGCTCGTTGGCGCACGATGAAGACCGAGGGCAATCTGAACAACCGGGTCGGCGTCCCTCAGACGCTGTTCCGGTTGAACGCCAAGTACGAAGCCGCCGTCATCGAGATGGGCGTCGACGACATGGGCCAGACCACGCGCCTGTGCGAGATCGTGCGGCCGACGCTCGGACTCATCACGAACATCGGCCCGGATCATCTCGAGTTCTTCAAGACGATGGACCGCTCGGCCGAATCGAAGGCCGAGCTGCTTGCCGAGTTGCCGAAAGACGGTGCGGCGATCTTAAACGCCGACGATCGCTACTACGGGCTGTTCAAGAAGCGCGCGCGCGGCCGCGTGGTGTCGTTTGGTCTCACGGCCCGCGCCCACGTGCGCGCGGAAGAGATCGAGCCGTACGGCCGGGATGGCACGCAGTTCAAGCTCGTGTTGCCGGGGCGCGCGCGGCGGCTCGCTGCGCGGATTCGCGTGCCGGGCGAGCACAACGTCACGAACGCGCTTGCGGCCGCGGCCGTGGGAGTTGCGCTCGACGTGCCGGGCAGCGCTATCGTGGCGGGGCTCGCGAAGTTTCGGCCGGCCGCCATGCGCTCGCAGATCGAGGTGCGGCACGGCGTGCGGATCATCGTCGACTGCTACAACGCGAACCCGGCGTCGACGCGCGCAGCCGTGCGCCTCCTGGCCGAAAGCAAAACGAAGGGTCGGCGCATTGCCGTGCTCGGCGACATGCTCGAGCTAGGCCCGACGACCGCGCAACTGCACGCAGAGGTGGGCACGTACGTCGCGGAACAGCGCATCGACACCCTGATCGCGAGCGGCGTACTCGCGCGCAACCTCGCGAAGGGCGCGCGCATCGCCGGCATGTCTGCCGTGCACGAAGCCGCGGATGCGCCCGCCGCCGCCGCCGAGCTGCTCGCGCTGGTTGCGCCCGGCGACGTCGTGCTCGTCAAAGGTTCGCGCGGCATGCGCCTCGAACGGGTCGTCGAAGCCCTCCGCACCCGCCAACGCGCGTAGCGATAAAGAGAAGAGGTGTTTATTCTCTTCAGCGCGCGATCTACAGTGACCAGACTAGGTGAGCGGCAGGTAGATGTCGGTGACGGCCTCGTGCTCGGGGACCTCGGGGTAGAACGTCACGCGCTCGAGGAATGGGGGGAAATCGCGCAGCTCCTCGCCGCTCGCCGGTAGCCACTCGGAATAGAGGTACGCGATGGCCGCACGCAGCGTCGCGTCCGAGCCCACGTGTCGCAGCACCGCGCACCGGCCCGCAGGTAGCGTCTTCGCCATCACACCGTAGTCGTTCGCCGCAATCTCGCGCTCCGTCGCCGCGCAGAGTTCGAAGCGGAACTCCTCGGGAGGGATGCCGACCTCGTCCGTGTACAGCACGTTGAACGTCGCGCTGCGGCTGGGGTGCAGCCGGTTTTCGCGGCGCCAGTCGATGAACTTGCGAATCGAGTGGCCGATCTGGCGCGGATCTCCGCGATGCTCGAGCGTGGCCACGCGCGTGGCGGGGAAGTCGACGATGCGAACCTGGTCGCGTGTGTACTCGGGCGGCATGTGGATGCTCCGTATCTCGTTGAGGCGTGCGAACGCTGCATGCCAGGGCTCCCACCTCGGCGCGGCCTTGAAGTCCGTCGGCGTCTGGCCCACGACCTTCTTGAACGCGCGCGCAAACGCTTCCGGCGTGGCGTAGCCGCTCGCGAGTGCGATGTCGATGGTCTTGCCCGGCCGGCGGAACGCGAGCCGATAGGACGCGCGTTTCAAACGGCCGAGCTGCACGTACTCGTACACGCCGACACCGAACATTCCGCAGAACTGCCGGTGGAAATGGTACTTCGAGAACGCCGCGACTTCGGAGAGCTCCTCGACCGAGGGTCCTCTTTCGAGGTTCCGGTCGAGATAATCGAGCACGCGGCGAAACCGTGAGCGGTACTTGGCGGTGGCGGTGTAACTCAAGACGTGCTGCCTCTGGCGAGCCCGCACTGTGCCAGCGCCGCGCCTGCGTGGCCTGCCCGTTGTTGCTGAGACGGCATAGAATGCCGAGCATGCCCGTTCGCGGTTTTGATCACTACAACTTGCGCGCCGCGCGGCCGCTGCTCGACGAGCTGCGCGACTTCTACCGCGATGTGGTGGGCCTCACCGTCGGCGACCGGCCGCCGTTTCGCCGGTTTGGCTATTGGCTCTATGCCGGCGATCACCCCGTGTTGCACTTGGCCGAGGCCGATGCGCAGGAGAGTCGCTCGACCTCCGCGAAGAACACGTTCGCGCACGCGGCGTTCGAGTGCACCGGCCGCGCCGCGTTCGAGCAACTGCTCCACGCACGTGGCATCCGCTATCGCGTAGAGCGGGTGCCGACCACGAATCAGGTGCAGCTGTTCTTCGAGGATCCGGCGGGAAACGGTGTGGAGCTAGGCTTCGACGCCGCCGACAGTCCCGATTAGCCGTCGTTAGTCGAGCCGCTTGCTCACACGCGACACGGCGAAGCTCAGCACGATCACGATGAACACGCCGAGCGCGGCGAGCGAATGCCACAACTCGCCAATGCTTGCGCCGCGCAACATGATGCCGCGGATCAGGCGCAGGAAATGCGTGAGCGGCAGCACCTCGGCCACGTACTGCGCAGCCACCGGCATACCGGCATACGGGAACATGAACCCCGACAGCAGGATCTGCGGCAGGAACGTGAAGAACGCCATCTGCATGGCCTGGAACTGACTCGTGGCGAGCGTCGACAGGAACACGCCGAGCGACAGGCTCGCGACGATGAACACGAGTGCTGATGCGTAGAGCTCGAGCAGCGAGCCGCGCAGCGGCACGTCGAACAACAGCTTGCCGAGCAGCAGCACGATCGTGACCTGCACGAGGCCGATGCCGATGAACGGCAGCACCTTGCCGAGCGTGAGCTCCCACGGCGACACGGGGGTCGCGATCAGCATCTCGAGGTTGCCGCGCTCGCGCTCGCGCACGAGCGCAATCGCGGTGAACAGCACCATCGTCATCGTCAGGATTACGCCGACGAGCCCGGGCACCGTATTCACGGCGGCGCGCCGCTGCGGGTTGTAGAAGTTCACGACTTCGATGCCGGCGGTGCGGCTCGTCCAGCCTGTATTTTTGTAGATTGGGAACGCTGCGAGCTGGCGCGCCGCGGCTTGGATGACTTGCTCCGAGCCGTCGACGACGATCTGCGCGGCCGGCCGGTCGGGCCGTTCGAGCCGCGTCTCAAAATCGGGCGGTATGATCAGCGCGGCGCTGATCTCGCCGGAGCGCAGCGCCGCATCGACCTGCTCCGGGCTCTGCAGTGGCTTGCCAAGCTTCATGACCTCCGTCGCGGCCAGCTCGGCAATGAGCTCGCGTGAGCGCGCGGTGTTCGCCTGGTCGAGCACGCCGGCCTCGAGATGCCGCACGTCCAGGTTGATCGCGTAGCCGAACAGCACGAGCTGCATCGTCGGGATGCCGATGATCATCGCAAACGTCAGCTTATCGCGGCGCAGCTGCCGAAGTTCCTTGACGATGATCGAGCCGAGCCTACGCAGCTGCATGGTTTGTGTCTTTGCTGTTCGACGTGGCGACGACGAACACGTCCTCGAGATTCGGCGCGATCGCGTGCACTTGCGCCACGAGGCCCGCGCTCTTCATGCGCTCGGCCACCTGCTGCTCGAAATCCGCGCCGGCCTTTGCGAGCACGCGCAGCGACGTGCCGATCTGCGCCATCGCGATCACGCCTGGCAGGTCTTTCAGCGAACGCTGCGCTTCGCGGGGCTTGTCCGCTTCCACGAGCAACGTGCGCCCGGGCAGATTCGCCATGAGGTCGTGTGGCGTGCCGTCGGCCACGACGCGGCCGTGGTCGAGGATCGCGAGCCGAGTGCACCGCTCGGCCTCGTCCATGTAGTGAGTCGATACGAGCAGCGTGGTGCCCATGTCCGCGAGCTCGAACAGCGACTCCCAGAACTCGCGCCGCGATTGCGGGTCGACGGCGCTGGTCGGCTCGTCGAGGAACAAGAGATCCGGTTTGTGCAGCACCGTGCCGGCGAGCGCGAGGCGCTGCTTCTGGCCACCGGACAGCGTGCCTGCCAGCTGATTACGCCGATCGGCGAGCCAGAAGCGCTCGAGCAGCTCGGTAATCCGCGTGCGCGCCGCAGCGCGCGTGAGCTCGTGCACGGCTGCGAGGAAGTCCAGGTTCTCGCCGACCGTGAGGTCCTCGTACAGCGTGAAGCGCTGCGTCATGTAGCCGATGCGCCGCTTCAACGCTTCGGCGTCGCGCGGAATCTTGTAGCCGAGCACGTCGATCTCGCCGGCGGTCGGCCGCATCAGGCCGCACAGCATGCGGATCGTCGTCGACTTGCCAGAGCCGTTCGGCCCGAGGAAGCCGTACACCTCGCGCTTGCGCACGGTGAGATCCACGTTGTCGACCGCGGTGAGCGTGCCGAAGCGCTTCGTGAGCCCCCGAGCGCGAATGGCAACGTCGTCGTTCATGGCGCGCGCGTGGCGTTGGCGGGCAACCCCGCTGGCAAGTCCGCGGTCGCCGCGCCCTCGAGCAGCAGCTCTGCGCGATACACCAGTCGGCTCGCATCGTCGCCGGCGAGCGCGTAGTACGGAGTGAAGCTCGGTTCGCTGCGGATGCTGCGCAGCTTGGCCATGAAGGGCTCAGCCACGCCCTGGATGCGCACCTCGAAGCGATCGCCCACTTTGAGCTCGGCGCGTTGCGAAGAGGGCACGAACACACGCGCGTACGGCGCGTCGCCGACAAGCATGCTCACGAGCTCGGCGCCGACCGACGGCTGATCGCCGGCGCGAAATGGCAGCGAATCCACTCGGCCCGCGCGCGGCGCCACCACCGTGAGCCGCGCGCGCGTGAGCTCGAGCCCACTCAGCGTGGCCCGCGCGGCGTCGACCGCGGCGGCGGCTTGCTCGATCTGCTCGGGCCGCGTGCCGTGCGTGAGCTCGCGCAGCTGCGCTTCCTGCGACTGCGTCGCCGCGCGCCGCTGGTTACGCGCGGCGAGCGCCTGGTCCAGCTGCGACTGCGCGACGAGCTCGCGTTTGCGCATCGCGGCTACGCGCGTGTACTCGGCCTCGGCGTCCGTCTCAGCCGCGTGCGCGCTCGCGAGGTTCGCGCGGGCGGCGTCGATCGTTTCGATGCGGGCGCCGTGCGTGAGCTCCGCGAGCTTGCCTTCGTTCATGGCGAGATTCCCGCGCGCTTCCGCGATGCGGTCCCACTCGAGCGTCCCGATCAGCGCTTGCGGACCTTGCTTCGCGCAGCCGGTGAGCGCCAACGCGCCGAGCAGTCCGCCGATCCATTCAATTCGCATGCGAGCCTCCGAGCCCTTGATCGAGAAGCGCCAGCGTGTGGCGCAGCAGTGCCGAGCGGTCGACGTCGTCGGCGGTGAACATGCGCCGCCAGATCGGTTCTGCGGCGAGCGGGAACAGCGTTAGACCGATCAGCGACACGACGAGCAACCGCGGATCGAGATCCGCGGCCAATGTGCCGCGCTGTTTCGCGCCGGCTAGAGTTTTGGCGAGCAGCTGTGCGACTTGCGGAGAGATCTGCTGCACGAGCGTGTCGCGCAGCGCGCCGCGTTCGGCCAGCACTTCGCGGACCCATAGCGCCGGCCACCACGGGTAACGCTCGACGACGCCGTGAATGCCGCGCACGAATGCGCCTACGAGCGCGTGCGGTTCGGCGCCGGCCGCAAGCAGGCTCTCGCGCAGCTCGGCCACGACGGGCGTGATGCGCTCGGCGATGAACGCGTCGAGCAGCTTGGCCTTGCTGCCGAAGTAGTAGTTCAGGAGCGCCGGCGTGACGCCGGCTTTGATGGCGATGCTGCGCTGGCTCGTGGCGGCGACGCCGTCGGTCGCGAAGCAGGCGATCGCCGCGTCGAGCAGCCGCTCGCGCTGGTTCGCTTCGTCGGCTCGCGGCCGACCTGGGCGGCGGGGCTCGCGGCGTTTGCGGGATTTCGGAGCAGCCATGGAGAGAAATTAAATTAGCGTTCAAATAAATACAAGCCCGCGAACGCGTGGTAGGCTGCGCTCCGCGGCGCCGCGGCCGGCCATCAGGGGGCCGCGCTGGTCTGGCGGCGCAATGACAATGAGGGTGCAGGGGTGAATGGGCGTGTGACGCTGCGGTGGGTCGCAGCTCTTGCGGCGGCCGCGGCCGTGCTGCCCGCGGGCGCATGGGCGCAGCGCCCCGCCGTGCGTGTGCAGCGCGAGCGGCCCACGGTGCAACGCATCGAATTCGACCCGAGCGCGCCGCCTCGCGGCATGCCGAAGCTCACGCCGCCCGAGGCCGGCGTTTGCAATACCACCTTCGAGCTCGAAACCGGCGTCAGCTACGGTGCGGAGCCTCTGACCGCGAGCACCGTTCTGATCACGGTCGACGAGCTCGACCTGACGACGCGCGTCACGGTCGACATCTACACCGCCGCCGGTGCGCCGCAGAAGCTGCGCGACCACGAGGAAGCGCATCGCAAGATCGGCGAGTACTACTACCGTAACGCGGCCGCGGCTGCCGACCGGATCGCGCGTGCACTGATCGGCGAGAGGTTCGAGGGTACGGGCACCACCGTGGACGCGGCGCAGAAGAACGCGCTCGAAAAGGTGCTCGAAAGCATCGAGCGGGACTACATGGCGCGCACGCGCGACCGGAGCGCGGCCGCGAACGCGCGCTTCGACGCGATCACGAATCACGGGCTCGAAGCGATCGATGCGAACACTGCGATCGCGCGCGTGTTCGCCGCGGATCCGGAGCCCGACCCGAGCCGCCGCAAGCATTGACGTGCACTGACAGCGGTTCAAGAGGTGCCAGTTGGCCGGCCGCGGCCTGCGGTGCGAGGGCGCATCGTTCGCGCCGCTACCGCCCGGGCGGCCGTACGTCGGCAGCGCTCGTCTACGCAGCGCGGGCCGCTCCT
The DNA here is from genome assembly GCA_003155415.1 of Gammaproteobacteria bacterium. Taxonomy (GTDB): domain Bacteria; phylum Pseudomonadota; class Gammaproteobacteria; order Steroidobacterales; family Rariloculaceae; genus FEN-1219. The sequence continues at coordinate 7,938 of PMCP01000116.1, forward strand.
CCCGCTCGAAGCACCGCGGCGTAGCTCGACGCGCGTGCCGTTTGCCACGACATCGATGCGTTGATGGCCCGCTCGAGGGGCCGCCCGAGCGCGGCACGAACGATGCGCCCTCACACCGCCGCGCGGCCTACGCTGCTGCCAAATCGCGCGTGCCACTTACGTCGCTCGCGCGCTGCGCGCGCTCCGACTGCCTCAACTCAAACTGATGTGTTCCACTCCGTCGTGATACGTGGTGTAGCGAGCGCTAGCGATGCGCCTCAAACTGGCACCTCTCAACGTCACCACGAAGGGCCCGATATCCTCGCCCGCACCCGCGCCCGGCCAACTACTTAGCGCGGTAGCGGTTGTTTTCGAGGCAGACGAACTCGAGCAGCTCTTGGTCCGGCATGATTCGCTGGTTCACGCGCACCGTCCACGGCTTCGTGTAAAGCTTCGGGTCGTCGACAGTCACGTCGATCTCCATACGCCCGTACGTCGGACGACGAAACCGCTCGGTCATCTTCCCCGCGTCGGACATTGGCGTGCCGAATACGTCGAGCCACTGGTCATCGCGAAACCCGTTCGTCTCGACGACCAGCGTGTCGCCGTCCCAGTGCCCGACGGAGTAGCCGTACCACCACGGCTGCGGATCGTCGCCCGGCAACTTGCGCCCGTCGGTGAAGATCTGCCGCACGCCCATGCTGGCTTCGTACAGGATCACGAGCACGTCGGGTGTTTGCACGATCTTGCGTGGCGCGCCCTGCGTGTGGAATTGCAGATTGCCCATCGGTAGGCACGCAGCCTCGGGGTTGTCCTTGCCGTTGGCCGCGCGACGCGCTTCGAACAGCGCCTTGGCTTCGGCCTTAAAGGGCAGGCCGCCTTCGATCTTCTCGCCCACGTTCAGGAACCCCGCCACGGGCGGACCCGCCGAGAACGACAGCGCCGGCGGGTTGTTGGCGCCTAAGCCCCCCACGCCCTGCCACACGCCCGTCAGATCCGGTTTGCCGTCCGCGGTGCGCGGCGCTGAGGCTTCGAGATTGGCGTCGCCAGACGCCGTGCGCGGCACGCGCGCGCTCGTGTGCGGACTCCATTGCGCCGACAGCGGCGAGCACACTGCGATCGCAAGCGTTGCCACGCCGACCGAGATGCAGCGTTTCATGTCAGGCCCCCGAGATTCCCCGCACGGCGCATGAGCGTATCATCCCTTCGACCGCGTGCTGCGGTGCCTGCCCCGGGGGAGCGACTGCTATGCGTCGCGTGTCGATCGCTGTTTCAATGCTCGCGTCTCTCTCGTCACTCGGCGCGCTCGCGCACCATTCGTTCTCCGCGGAGTACGATCGCGACAAGCCGATCAAGATCACGGGCAGCGTGACGAAGGTGGAGTGGACCAACCCGCACGCACGGCTTTATGTCGACGTGAAGGACGACAGCGGCAAGGTCGTGAACTGGGACTTCGAGCTCGGACCGCCGAACGGCCTGATGCGCCAGGGCTGGACTCGCAACTCGCTACAGCCGGGACACGTCGTGACGGTGAACGGTTTCCTGTCGAAGGATGAACCGCACGTCGCGAATGCGCGCTCCGTGTTTTTGCCGGACGGCCGCCAGGTATTCGCGGGCTCGTCGTTCGATACGGGCCCTACGGCCGGCGACGGCGCGGCGCCGAAGTAGACCCCGCGGCAGGTTTAGCGCCTTCGCGGGGGAGCTTCTCTTTCTTAGTTTCGTGAGGCGGCGATCGGCGCGGGGGTTTCGGCCGCCCGGCGCTCCGACCAGTCGCGCACGCGTTGCAGCGCCAGCTCGATCAGATGCGCCTCGCCCTGCGGGTCCGGCATCACGCACGGAGGGTGGCGGCGCAACCGCTCCCAATCGCCGTGTTGAATGACGGTGTTCAGGAACGTCAGGTTCTTGCGGATGAAGCGGATGTAAGGGCTGTGGCCGCCCTCGAAGAACGCCTCGAGATAGCGGTACACGCGGTTGAAATTGTTCTCGAGCCGCAAGCGAGCTCCGTTCTGATAGAAACCGAGCGTCTTGCCTAGCAGATCAGTGGCGGAGCGATACAGCACCTTGCCCTCGGGCCGATCTTCCATCGCAACGCCGCCCAGCACGAACTCGGGGTAAAGCCGGTCGCGGCATTTTTCCAAATAACAGCGGTCGGCTAGCTGTGCCACGAGGTCGGCCGTGCCGAGCAGGTGGCCCACGATGCTGTCCTTCGGCTCGTCGAGCTCGATCTGGTCGATGTTCAGCTCGTAGCCCGTGAAGTGCACGATGCGCGACACCACAGGCACGAACCGCTCGAGGCCGATGCGCGGCAGGTAATTTTCGAGATAGCGGCCGCTGCGAGTGACGTGCACGCGCGTGAATATGGCGCCGTTTACGACGCCGGCATCGACTTCGCGATGCCGTAAATAGCCCACGTCGTGGAATAGAGCGCTGACGATCGCGAGCTCGGCGCGGTCGACGCCAAGCCTATCGCCCGGCTCGACGCTCATCTCGTGCCCGACGATCAGCCGCGCCAGCGCGAGCGTCATGTCGAGCGTGTGCTGCATGTCGTGATACGTGGTATCGACCGAGTGGTAGTTCGGGTCGCGGCCCGCGAACACCCGCTCGAAGTCGTTGAACGCGAGCCACAGCGAGTCGAACGAATGGTTCGGGTACAACGCGCCGAACAGCTCGGCGACGGCGGCTCGGACCTTTGGAGCCGAGCTCACCTGCACCGTGTTCGTCACGTCGTAGTCGTTACGTCGTTCTTGTAGCTCGTCTTGTTCGATCGGCATCGTTAACGCCTGTCCGGACGGCAAGTCTAAGGGATTGACGTTAACGGCTACGGCGTTCATGTCACATAACAGTCAAGCGAGGGCGAATTCTGCGATGACCGGCACATGATCGGACGGCCGTTCCCAGCCGCGCGGTTCCTTATCGATGCGGCAAGTCTGGCACATTTGACTTAACTGCGACGACGCGAGCATGAGGTCGATTCGAAGACCCCAGTTGCGGCGAAACGCGATGCCGCGGTAGTCCCACCAGCTGTAGGTCTTTTCGGGTTGCTGGAAGAGCCGAAACACGTCGTGTGTGGGCAGCGCCAAGAGCGTACCGAGGGCGGCTCGCTCCTTCGGCGAGCACAGCACTTTGCCGGCCCACGCGCGCGGGTCGTACACGTCGCGGTCTTCGGGCGCCACGTTGAAGTCGCCGACGACGAGCAGCAGCGGGTGGCGTTCGAGCTCCGCGGCAAGCAGCTCACGCAGCGCGGCGAGCCATTCGAGCTTGTAGCGGTACTTGTCCGAATCGACTCTGTCGCCGTTTGGAACGTACAGGCAATAGAAGCGCAGCCCGCCGAACGTGGCTGCGAGCACTCGCCGCTGCTCGTCGGCGAAGCCTGCGCCGATGCCGTGGGCAACGTCCTGCGGGGGCTGGCGCGACAGGATCGCCACGCCGTTGTAGCCCGCCTGCCCGCTGAACGTGGCGGAGTAGCCGCGGTCGGCGAATGTATCCGCCGGAAACTCCTCGTCACGCAGCTTCGTCTCTTGCAACGCGAGCAGGTCCGGCTGCTCGCGCTCGAGCCACTTCAGCACGTGCGGCAGGCGCACGCGCAGGCTGTTCACATTCCAGGTCGCGACCTTCACCGCGGCTCGCCTGCGCCGGACCGAGCGGTTACTGCCGCGCCGCGATGCCGGCCTGGCGCAGCAGCGCGTCGAGTTCGGGCTTGCGGCCGCGGAAGTCGACGAACGAGTCGAGTGCGTCACGGCTGCCGCCGGTCGCGAGAATCGCGCGTCTGAAGCGTTCGGCAGTGCTCCGATCGAATACGCCGGATTCCTCGAACGCAGCAAATGCGTCCGCCGCCAGCACCTCGGCCCACTTGTAGCTGTAGTAACCCGCAGCGTAGCCGCCGCCGAAGACGTGGCCGAACGAGTTCGCGAAGCGATTGAACGCCGGCGGCTGAATGACCGAGACCTCACGGCGCACCTCGCCCAAGATCTCGTGCACGCGCGAGCCGCGCTTCGGGTCGTACTCATGGTGCAGCCTGAAGTCGAACAGCGCGAACTCGAGCTGGCGAGCCATCGCGAGCCCCGCAAGGAACTTTCGCGAGCGCTGCAGCATTTCCATCTTGTCCTGCGGCAATGGCGCGCCCGTTTGGTAGTGGCGCGCGATCGTGCTGAGCACCTCGGGCTGCCATGTGAAGTTCTCGAGGAACTGGCTCGGCAGCTCCACGGCATCCCAGGCCACTCCGTTGATGCCGGCGATCGACGGGTAGTCGATCTCGGTCAACAAGTGATGCAGGCCGTGGCCGAACTCGTGAAACAGCGTCACGACTTCGGAATGCGTCAGCAGCGACGGCGTGTCGCCGACCGGCGCGTTGAAGTTGCAGACCAGGTACGCGACCGGCGCCTGCGTGGCGCCGTTCAACTTCGCGCGGCTCAAGCACCCGTCCATCCACGCGCCGCCACGTTTGTTCGGGCGCGCGAACAGATCCACATAGCAGCTGCCGACGAGGCTGTCGTCCGCGCGCCGCCGAAGCTCGAAGTAACGCACAGTCGGGTGCCACACGCTGGGCGCGGCGGCTTCCTGCACTTTCAAATCGAACAGCTTGCCGAACAGGCTGAACAAGCCGTCCAGCACCTGCGGCAGCGGGAAGTAGGGGCGAAGCTCCTCTTCCGCGAGATTCAATTTCTGCTGGCGCAGCCGCTCGGCGTAGAACGCCGTGTCCCAGGGTTCGAGTTCCTGCCCGGCGAACGCGCGGAGCTCCGCGAGCTCCTGCTCCGCCACCGGTCTGCTGCGCCGCGCGAGATCGCGCAGGAACTCGATCACGCGCTCCGGCGACTCTGCCATCTTGGTCGCGAGCGAATACTCGGCGAAGCTGCGAAAGCCGACGAGCCCGGCGGCCTCATGGCGCAACGCGAGAATCTGCTCGATCAGTGCGCTGTTGTCCCATTTGCCCGCGTGCGGCCCTTGATCGGAGGCGCGCGTGGTCCACGCTTCGTAATACATCCGGCGCAGCACTCGCGATTCGGCGTGCGCCATGACGGTTTGAAACGTGGGCGGGTCGAGTCGCAGCAACCAGCCTTCGAGCTTGCGCTCTGCGGCAAGCCGGCTCGCACGCTCGATCGCAAGTTCAGGCAACCCGGCCAGAGCGGCACGATCGGTCTCGTGGTGCTCGAACGCGTCCGTCGAGTCCATGACGTTTTGCTCGAACGTCGCCTGACGGGCGGCGAGCTCCTGCATAACCTCGCGGAACCGCTGCCGCGCCGCGCCCGTAAGCGTGACGCCGCCCAGCCGAAAGTCGCGCAACGCCTGCTTGACCAGCTGTCGCTCGATGGCTTGCGCGGCCGTGACCTGTTCCTTCAACTCGCCGAAATGTCGGTACAGCGCCTCGTTCTGCCCGAGCTCCGTGCTGAACTCGGTGACCAACGGCAGGCAGCGGTTGTACGCGTCGCGCAGCGGCGGGCTCGATAGCACGGCGTTCAAGTGGGATACCGGGCCCCACACGCGATTGATCTCTGTGTTGATGCGTTCGAGGTCGCGCAGCCAGTCGAGCGTGGGTGCGGCCACCGCCTCGGCGACGACGAGTGCACGGCGTTGTGCGGCCAGCACGTCGCGGACAGCGGGCTCGACGTGCTCGGGCCGGATCGCCGCGAAGTCGGGCAGCACGTGGGTCGGTGCGAGCAAAGGATTGGCGGCGGCTGGGTCGTTCATGCGGCGACTTTAGCGGTTGCGGGGCCGGGAATCTAACAGAGAATCTCCGCATTTTGCCGAACTGAAGTACGCTTGCCGGCAGAGAAGCGCGGAGGTGACTGGGTGCAGGCGTTCGACTTGCTAGTGGTGGGCGGCGGCAGCGGCGGGCTCGCGACGGCGCAGCGGGCCGTCGAGTACGGCGCCCGCGTCGCGCTGTTCGAACCCAACCGCCTGGGCGGCACGTGCGTGAACGTGGGCTGCGTGCCGAAAAAAGTCATGTGGAATGCCGCGGAGCTCGCCGCGGCGCTCGAGCATGCGCCGCACTATGGCTTCGACGTCACGGTGGGCCGGCACGACTGGGCGAAGTTGAAGCACGGCCGCGACGCCTACGTCGCACGGTTGAATGGCATCTACGAGCGCAACCTCGACAAGAAGGGCATCACCACCATTCGCGCGGCCGCGCGGTTCACAGGCAAAAACGAGGTCGTGGATACCGAAGGCCGAACGTACAACGCGAAGCACATCGTGATCGCGACGGGTGGGCAGCCGGGCATGCCTCGCCTGCCCGGCGCCGAGCTTGGAGGCACGTCGGACGACTTCTTCGAGTGGCCCGAACGGCCCCGGCGCGTCGTGATCGGCGGCGGTGGTTACATCGCGGTGGAATTGGCCGGCGTTCTGCGCTCGCTCGGTAGTGAGGTCACGGTCTTCTTACGCGGTGCGCGGGTTCTGCGGCAGTTCGACGCGCTGCTCGGCGAAAAGCTCATGGATGCGATGCGTGCGTCCGGGATTGAAGTGCTTACGGAGTTCACGGCGCGGGCGGTGACACAGGAGGCAGGCGGAATCGCGGTCGAGGCCGTCGACGGCCGCCGCGTCACAGCCTTCGATCGGCTGCTGTGGGCCATCGGCCGCACACCGCGAACGGCGGAGCTCGGTCTCGCCGCCGCCGGTGTTGCAACCCACAAGGCCGGCTACATCGGCGTCGACAAGTTTCAGAACACGAGCACGGCCGGCATCTACGCCATCGGTGACGTCACGGGGCAGGTCGAGCTCACGCCGGCCGCAATCGCCGCCGGCCGGCGCCTCGCGGATCGGGTGTTCGGCGGAAAAGCGGAACGCTATTTGAGTTATGACTTGCTTCCAACAGTCGTCTTCTCGCATCCGCCGATAGGGACTGTGGGGTTGTCGGAGCAGGCCGCGCGCGAGCGCTATCCGAATGAGCCGGTGCGTATCTACCAGGCCGACTTCGTGTCGATGTTCTACGCCCTGACGGAGATCAAGCCACGAACGTGGATGAAGCTCGTGACGGTGGGCGCCGACGAACGCGTCGTCGGCTGTCATGTGATGGGTCAAGCCGCCGACGAGATCATCCAGGGCTTCGCCGTCGCGCTCACGATGGGCGCACGCAAACGCGATTTCGACGACACGCTCGCCATTCATCCGACCAGCGCGGAAGAGCTGGTCACGATGCGTTGATGGCCGCTACGCCAGGCCAATCCGAGCCGGCCGTGCCGGCCACGCGCGCAAGCGCGGCCGCGGCGCTCGTCGGGGCCGGCATTTTGTTGAGCCGCGTGATCGGGTTGGTTCGCGAGCGCGTGCTCGCGATCTACTTCGGCACGGGGTTACACGCGGACGTGTGGAGCGCGGGCTTGCGCTTGCCGAACGTGCTCCAGAATCTGCTCGGCGAGGGCACGCTCTCCGCGTCGTTCATTCCGGCCTATTCGGCGTTGCTCGGCCAGGGGCGCACGAAGGAAGCGGGGCGCATGGCCGGCGCGATGTTCGCGCTGCTGCTCGCAATTGCCGGCGCGGTGGCGTTGCTCGGCGTGCTGCTCGCGCCCGTGCTCGTGACGGTATTCACGCCCGGCTTCGAAGGCCACCGGCGCGAGCTGATGATCGCCGTCGTGCGCATCGTGTTCCCGATGACGGGCGTGCTCGTGCTGTCGGCGTGGGCGCTCGGCATCCTGAACAGCCATCGACATTTCTTCTTGCCGTATTTCGCGCCGGTGCTGTGGAACGCGGCCATCATCGGCACGTTGATCGCGTTCGGCTCGCGCCTGAATCTCGACGGCCTCCTGCTCGCGGCGGCGTGGGGCGCGCTGGCAGGCGGCGTGCTGCAGCTCGCGGTGCAGCTGCCCTCGGTGCTGAAGCTCGATCGCGAGATCCGCCTGAATGGCGGCCGCAACGAGCCGGCGTTCCGCGAAGCGGTTGCCAAAGCCGCGCCCGCGATCATGGGCCGTGGCGTCGTGCAGCTTTCGAGTTACGTGGATCTCGTGCTCGCGAGCCTGCTCGCGATCGGTGCGCTCGCGCGGCTGCGTTACGCGCAAACACTGTACGTGCTGCCGGTGAGCCTGTTCGGCATGAGTGTCGCGGCGGCGGAGCTGCCCGACCTCGCGCGCGACCGCGATCACGCAACGGGCGCGCTGCGCGAGCGTGCCGCGGCTGCAGTTCGCCGCGTTGCGTTTTACACCGTGCCGAGCGTGGTGGCCTTCGTGGTGCTCGGCGACGTCTTGGTCGCGGGCCTGTTTCGCGCGGGCGAGTTCGGCGGGGCCGATGTGACTGTCGTCTGGATCACGCTCGTGGGCTACAGCGCCGGGTTGCTGGCCTCCACGTGCACGCGCGTGTATCAGTCCGCGTTTTTCGCATTGCGCGACACGGCCACGCCGGCCCGCATTGCAGGCATGCGCGTGCTGATGGCGTTCATCGCGGGCTCGTTGCTGATGGTGCAGTTCGAGCCCATCACGTTGTTCGGTCGCGCGATCCCGGCAGGCGTGTTCGCCGGGGCGAATATCGCGGGCGTCCCGCTCGGGCCGCTCGGTCTTGCCGTCGGCGCCGCCGCGGGCGCGTGGCTCGAGTGGTGGCTCTTGAAGCGGCAACTGGTTGCGAGGATCGGCGCTGTCGGCACGGGCGCGGGGCAGCTCGTGCGCATGGCGTTGGCGGCGCTCGTTGCAGCGGCGGTTGCCCGCGGCCTTACGGCGCTCGTAGCGTGGGCGCCGGTGCCGACAGCGCTGCTGGCCGCGGCTGTGTTTGGCGCCGTGTATTTCGCAGCCGCTCGAGTGGTAGGTCTCGCCGAAGCCCGCACGTTGCCGGCGGCGTTGCTGCGCCGCCTCCGCAAACGGGCTTAGCGCAGCAGCTGCTTTAGGATCGGCGCCGTGACGGGCATTACGCCGCGCCAGATGCGGAACGATTCGGCCGCCTGCTCCACGAGCATGCCCCAGCCCTGAATCGCGAGCCCGGCATTGTGCTGGCGCGCCCATGCGACGAACGGTGTGTCGTTGCGGCTGTAGACCATGTCGTAACAGACGCTGTCGGTGCTTACGAGCGAACCGGGGAAAGGCGTGGCTTCGCCTTTGAGGCCCGCCGAGCTCGCGTTCACGAGCAGGTCGAAGGCGGGCAATCCTGTGAGCCCGTCGAAGTCGATGAGCTCGATCTCCGGTGGGTTACCGAAATGCGCGGCGAGCTCGACGGCTCGTGGCCGGCTGCGATTCGCGATCACGATCTTCGCGGGCTTCTCCGCCAGCAACGGGCCCACGACTCCGCGCGCCGCGCCGCCCGCGCCAAACAGAATCACCGAACGGCCCGCGAGGTCCAGGCCTTGATTGACTGTGATGTCGCGGATGAAGCCAACGCCATCCGTGTTGTCGCCGCGCAGGTGGTTGCCGACGATCGTGATCGTGTTGACGGCACCCGCCATACGAGCGGTCTTGCTGAGCTCGTCGACGAGCGTGAACGCGGCTTCCTTGTGCGGCACAGTGACGTTCAAGCCGCGGCCGCCGGCCGCGCCGAAACCCCGCACGGCAGTCTCGAATGCGGCGGGCGCGGCGTCGATCAGCTCGTACGTGAGTTGTTGCCCGGTTTGACGCGCGAACAGCGTGTGAATGAACGGCGACCGGCTGTGCTCGACTGGGTGACCGACAAGGCCGTAACGGTCGGGCGGCGCGCTATTGTTGGTCATTCTCGCCCCTTTCGTTGCTGACGATTTTGCTTGGTTTTAGGTACCTTTGCCAACGGCGATCGGTGGCACGGAGTGAAAGAGGGATGAATCGCAAAACCAAGGTCAGCCGCTGCACGTGGAGCGAGGGCGTAGATCCGGCCTACGAGCTCTACCACGACACCGAATGGGGCGTGCCGGTCCGCGACGACCGCACACACTTCGAGTTCCTCGTGCTCGAGAGTGCGCAAGCCGGATTGAGCTGGTGGACGATCCTTCGCAAGCGCGATGGCTATCGACGCGCGTTCGCAGAATTCGATCCAGCGAAGGTGGCTCGTTTCACGAGCCGCACCATCGAGAAGCTCGTGGGCGACGCCAGCATCGTGCGCAACCGGCAGAAGATCGAAGCCGCGGTGGGCAACGCGCGCGCGTTCCTGAAGATCCAAGAAGAATTCGGCAGCTTCGACACATACGTATGGCCGTTCGTAGGCGGAGCACCGATCGTCAACCGCTGGCGCAAACACGGCGACGTGCCCCCCACGAGCAAGGAATCGGATGCACTGAGCAAGGATCTGAAGGCGCGCGGCCTCAAGTTCGTGGGCTCGACGATTGTTTACGCGCACATGCAGGCGACGGGGCTCGTCAACGATCATCTCGTCGGCTGCTTCCGCTACCGCGAGAGCAGTAAGCAACCCCGTTAGGGGGTGCGGACGTTCACGATCGTGAGGCCGTAGAGACCGTTCGGTGTGTTGTGCGAGATTGCGCCTAGGTAATGCATGCCGGGGTCGAGCGCCGCCCAGTTCACGTCGAGATCGAGCCGGTTCCCGGCGGATACGTCGGCGGGTGCCGTTACGGTCAGATTGCCGACGGCGTCGCTCACGCCGAACGACCACGTGAAGAGCGAGTAGTTGGCGCCGGGCCCGCCGGTCACGTCGTCGGTCTCGTAGCCGTGCACGAGCACCATGTATTGGCCCGCTTGCGGCAGCGAGACATCGATCTCTTCGTCCGACGTAATGCCGGCGCTTTGCCCGACCTGCACACACTGGTTGTTCGGGCAGTAAAACAAATACAGATCGAGATCGTCGGCGCCGTCGGTGAATTCGTTGAATAGCGCGATGCGTAGATACAGCTGACCCGGCGGCACGGTCAGCTGATGCGCCGTGACTCCATTGTTCGTGCGGAAGCTGAAGGTGTTCGTAGGATCGTTGTCCACGAAGCCCTTCGGCACCTGGCCATTCGCATCGAGGAATGGTTTGCGCAGCCCGTGAGTTCCGGCCGCGTAGCTGCCGGTGTAGCCATACGCAACCGGCATCTTTGTCGAGCCGCTGGCACCGGTGAGATACAGCTCGGGCGGTGCGCGCAGCGTCACGGCTTGCACGGAGATCGGGCTCGAGACGCGCTGACTGGCGCCGTCGGACCACGTGAGCCGGCCGAAATTCCACGCGTCGAGATTCGTGCCGCGATCGACGAAGCGCACGGTGAAGTCCGCGCTTTGGCCTGTCGTCAGCGAGAGCGACGACGGCTCGACGAATACGTCGACGTTTGACGGCGGCGTAACATCCGCGGTGAACGTGGCAGGCGGGCCGATGTTCGTGACGCGCCGGTGCACGGTGTCGCCGGTAATCAGCTGGCCCAAGCCGATCGATGGCAGATTCAGGTCCGTGGCGGAGCTCGAGTAACCAGCCGCGGCGAGTGCCGCGCACTCGTTGATGGTGAACGGCGGTTTGTGCAACCCGCACAAATACGCGGCGTAATCGCGGTAGTCGCTCTCGTACATGAGACCCGGTGCGAACGCGAGATTCGGGTGGATGTGCCCGGCGCCCACGTCGAACGGATCGGCGGGCGTCCCGTCCGCGCGCAGCACACCCGTATAAGCCGTCGTCATCAACGCGGACTTCAGCATGCTGGGCGTCCAGTCCGGATGCGCTTCCTTCAAGAGTGCCGCCACGCCGACGGTCTCCGGCGCGGATTGCGATGTCCCCGACATGTACTGGAACGTCTCGCCCTTGAGCCCGTTTGCGACGTCGGGCGTTTGGCCAGCCAGGATGTCGACGCCAGGCGCCGAGACATCGGGCTTCGAGAAGTTCGCGTCCGACAGTGACGGGCCTCGCGACGAGAAGTCGGCCACGACGTTGCCGTTGCCGGAGAGCGTGGCGAAGAGGCCGGACGCGAGCTTGACCGTCACGCGGTCGGTCGCGGCCAGATTCTTGCCTGCGTCGGCGGCCAGGCGGTCGACCAGCCTCTGGCCATCCGCGTTGCTGATCATGACGGCCGGAATGTGCACGCCGTTGCTGCTGCCGTTCATCTCGATGATCGTGCCATCGGTGCTGTAGACGACGACGGCGACGGCGCCGGCGGCTTGCGCGTTCGCAACCTTGACGTCGAACTCGCAGCCGCCGCGCTCGATCAGCGCGACGTTACCAGCCATGTCCTTGTTGTTCGTCAGCGCCTGGCACGCGTCACGGACACTGCCCGTGGCGCCGCCCTGGATCTGCCCCTGACCATCGTTGGCCGTCATGAGCGGCGCCTCGATCGGCTTGTCGCGCGTGAGCGCGGGCGTGAACGTCGCTTCGCGCATGACGATGTCTTGTTTCAGATCCGCGGGCGCCGTGATCTCGATCGCGTTGTCGAACAACTCGCCGGACTGCGTCGAAGCGGCAGTGGTCAGCACCCACGGGTCGCTGCTCGGCGAGCCGATCGTGTACAGATCCGGCCCGTCGTTGCCGCCGGCGACGACGGTCAACACGCCGGCGTCGAGCGCGTGCAGCAGCGCCATGTCGTCGGGGGTCGTGAGATCCGTCTCGAGACTGCCGACGGAGTAGTTGATGATGTCGACGCCGTCTGCCACGGCGTCATCAATCGCGCGCGTCAGATCCGAGGTAGCGCAGGTGCCGCGTGTGGCCCCGGGCTGCAACCAGCAGGCCTTGTAGACCGCGACCTGCGCGCGGGGCGCAATGCCGCTGACGCGCGCGAGACGCGTGCCGAGCAGGTATGCGTCGACGGGATTGCCGGCGGCTATGGTTGTGACGTGCGTGCCGTGACCATCGACGTCCTTCGGCGAGCGAATCTCGCCGGGGTCGAGCTGCCAGCGCGACAGAAAACCGTCTATATAAAAGCGTGCGCCGACGATCTTGTTGTTGCAGTTGTTCGCATCCCACCCGGGCCCTGTCTCGCAGGTGCCGCGAAAGCGCACGGGCGGATCGAATACGAGTGCCGTCGGCGGATGGCGGTTAACTGAGCCGCATAGCCAGAGGCCGATCCACGAAGTTTTGGCCCACTGGCTTTTGCAGACGCCTGGAATGCGCTCTTCGGTGTCGAGCAGCGACGGGTGATTCGGTGCAACGCCGCTGTCGATGACGCCGATTACGATGCCTTCGCCGCGCAGTTTCTTGTCGGCGCGAAGCCCGCCCACCTGGTCCTCGAGACCCAAAAAGATCGCGCTGTTATTCGTGACGGTGTGTTGGTCCGTGTCGGGCCAGATGCGGTCGACGGCGTCGTTGCGGGCGAGTCGGGCGGCTTGCGCAGGCGTGAGTCGCGCAGCGAAGCCGTTCAAGGCGTAACGATAGCTATAGATCTTGCCGCTGAACGCGCCGACCGAGCTCAACAACTGATCGTGCACCTGCTCGATCTGCTTCGCGTAGCTCGCGGCCGCGGTCGTGGCCGCCTGTGCCCGCATGCGCTGACCGTCGCCCACGCTCGCGGCGCCGTTTTCGCCAAACGTGGACTTGTAGCTGGCCGCGCCCGGCGCCTTGAGCTTCACGATGTAGACAGAGGCCGGCCGTTTGACGGGGCGCACCGGGCTCACGAGCTGCATGCGTTGCGTCACGGGCCCCTGCACCACCTGCGCAATGGCCGGTAGTAACGCGACGCTGGCAGCGAGCGCGGCCGCCGCAAGCGTCAGATGTGCGCGCAGGTTCCTCGTCATTTTCTGGTTTTTGGCCCGGCTCTTAGGTCCGGTAGTTCAAACGGTATCACAGCTCACGCCGCGGCCGCTGCCTCGCCGTGGCGCGCGGCCACGAACTCTCCGCGGGCGCGGCTCAGGGTCGAAGCGTGGCGCCGGTGCGGCCGTCGCGGATTACGGTGGGCTGCGCAAGGCCGCCGAGCTCGCCGGCGAGCACGCAGTCGAGCGTAGGCCCAAGCTCGTAACGCAGTGCGAGGAGACGGCGGTGCGGTGCACGCCGGCTCACGTTGGCGCTCGTCGACACGAGCGCGCTGCCCGCGCGCTCGCAGAGTTGGCGCGCTAACGGATGCGCCGTGAGCCGCACGGCCACGCTGTCGCGACCGCCGGTGATCCAACGCGGTGTGGTACGGCGTGCGGTGAGTGCCCAGGTCACAGGGCCGGGCCACGTCGCGAGGATCTCGCTGCGCCGCGGCTCCGGCGGCAGCACGGCGTAGCGCTCGAGCTGCGCCAGGGTCGCGCCGATCAGCACGAGCCCCTTGCGCCACGAGCGTCGTTTGATTGCGAGGATGCGCATGACTGCGTGCTCGTCATCCGGCAAGCAGCCCAAGCCAAACACGGCTTCGGTCGGATAGGCGATGACGCCGCCCAAGCGAACGATTCGGGCGGCGCGGTCGATGGCAAGCCCGCGGATCACACCTCGGGCGGCGCGTCGGTGGCGGCGGCGCTGGCCTTACGGGTCGAAGCCTTCTTTTTCTTCTTCTTCGCTTTCTTCTTCGCGGGCTTCTTGGCCTTTTCGGCTTTCTCGGCCTTTTCAGCCTTCGCGAGTGCCGCGGCCTCTTCGGCCGGCGCTCCGGCGGCAGCCGTCGGCTTGCGCTTCATGCCGCGGCCACGACGCTCGGGAGCAGCGGCCAGTAGAGCCAGGCACTCGTCGAGTGTCAGCTCCTTCGGCACTTTCTCCTTCGGGATCTTGGCGTTTTTTTCTTTGTTGGTGATGTACGGGCCGTAGCGGCCGTTCAGTACCTGGATGCCCGCTTCGGGGAAGTCGAGAATCAGGCGGTTGGCGTCGGCGAGCTTCTTCTCGGCCACCAGCTGCAGCGCGCGCTCGAGCTCGATCGTGTACGGATCGTCACCCTTGATCGACACGAACTTGTCGCCATAGCGCACGTATGGACCGAAGCGACCAATGTTGGCGGATACGGGCTCGCCCTCGGCCGTGCTCCCTAGCTCGCGCGGCAACTTGAAGAGATCGATTGCGGCTTCGATCGTGATGGTGTCCATCTTCTGACCGGGGCGCAGGCCCGCGAACTTGGGCTTGTCCACGTCGTCTTTCGTGCCGATCTGCACGAACGCGCCGTAGCGCCCCATGCGCACACTAATCGGGCGCCCGCTCGCGGCATCGGTTCCGAGCACGCGCGCCTGCGACGCCTGCTCGCGCGTCACGTTGGCCTCGGTGTGCTCCACCAGTTCGTGGAACGGTTTCCAGAACTCCTCGAGCAGCGGGACCCACTCGCGCTCGCCGCGCGAGACCGCGTCGAGCGAGTCTTCCATGCGTGCCGTGAACTCGTACTCCACGTAGCGCAAGAAGAACTTAACGAGAAAACGGTTCACGACGCGGCCGACGTCTGTCGGGACAAATCGGCGGTTGTCCATGTCGACATATTCGCGATTGCGCAGCGTCGAGATGATGGACGCGTACGTCGACGGGCGGCCGATGCCGAACTCCTCCAGCGCTTTCACGAGCGTGGCTTCCGAATAACGCGGTGGTGGCTCGGTGAAATGCTGGGCGCTCTGCACGGCGTTCAGGCTCAGGCGATCGCCTTCCGTCACGGCCGGAAGGAGATTGTCCTGTTCGTCCGCTTCGTTGTCGTCCTGGCCTTCGAGATACACAGCGATGAAGCCGGGGCTCACGAGCACAGAGCCCGTGGCGCGAAACGAGATCGAGCCTCCCGGCGTCTCGCCCGCGGCAAGATCGAGAGCCACGGTGTCGTACACGGCGGGGTTCATCTGGGAAGCGACGGCGCGCTTCCAGATCAGCTCGTAAAGCTTGTGCTGATTCGCATCCAGAAATTGACGAACATCTTCCGGGTGCCGTGCGGAGGCAGTCGGCCGGATCGCCTCGTGTGCTTCCTGGGCGTTCTTGGCCTTGGTCGTGTAGCGCCGGGGCTCGTCCGGTAAGTTTTCCTTACCGAAGCGGTCAGCGATTACGCTGCGCAGCTCGGTAAGAGCCTCATCCGCGAGCGTGACGGAGTCGGTACGCATGTAGGTGATGAGACCCACCGTGCCTTCACCGACATCGATACCTTCATATAGGCGCTGTGCGACGGTCATCGTGCGTTGCGCGCTGAAGCCGAGCTTGCGCGAAGCTTCCTGCTGCAGAGTGGAAGTCGTGAAAGGGGCGGCCGGATTGCGGCGGCGCTGCTTCTTGTCGACCTTGGCGACCGTGAGCGTACCGCGCGCGGTGTCGCGGATCTTCTGCTCTGCCGCGCGCACCTGGGCTTCGTTCGTGAACGTGAATTGCTCGACCTTCCCAGCGTCGAACACCGCGAGCCGCGCGGGGAACGGCGTGCTCTTGTCGTTCTTCGGTTGCTGCGCGAGTGCCTCGATCGTCCAGTATTCTTGTGGCCTGAAGGCCGTGATCTCGTCTTCGCGCTCCACGATCAACCGTAACGCGGGGCTCTGCACCCGGCCGGCCGAGAGCCCGCGCCGAACTTTCTTCCACAGCAGCGGCGACAGATTGAATCCGACGAGATAGTCGAGCGCGCGCCGCGCCTGCTGCGCATTCACGAGCTGTTCGGACAATTTGCGCGGCTGTTCGATCGCTTCCTGGATCGCGCGTTTCGTTACTTCGTGGAACACCACGCGCTGCACGGGCTTCGCGCCGAGCACGTCGTTCTCTTTGAGCACCTCATAGATGTGCCACGAGATGGCTTCGCCCTCGCGGTCCGGGTCGGTCGCGAGGTAGATCGCGGAAGCCTTCTTCGCGGCTTTGACGATCTTGTCGACATGCTTCTCGTTCTTCTCGATCAGTTGATACTTCATCGCGAAGTGGTTGTCGGGATCCACCGCGCCTTCCTTAGGCACGAGATCGCGAACGTGGCCGTACGAAGCGAGCACCTCGAAGTCGCTACCGAGGTATTTTTCGATCGTGCGCGCTTTGGCCGGCGATTCGACGATGACGAGATTTTTGGCCATGGCTTAAGCGCGGCCGCACAAACGCGGTGGTCTAGAGTGCAACAACATGGGTTGAAGAGGCGCTTGCGCCCGGGCCGGCCAACTTTGGGGACCCGGAGGATAGCCGATTCCCGGCGCGCGGTTCAAAGAGGGGGTCGACAGCCCTCGCAAGACGCTGGCGTTTGCTAGTGGACCCAGGCGGACTCGTCCGCAAACACGAGGTCTTCGATCTGAGCGTAGGCGGCCTGCTGGCCGGGCTGGCTGAACAGCACCATCATGACGACCCACTTCGTCTGGTCAACGTCGATTTCGTCATGATCGAGCGCCAGCAGCCGATCGATCACGAGCTCACGCTGCGCGGGCTGCAAAATACCGATCTGCTCAAGGTGCAGTAGGTAACCGCGTGCTGCAGCGCTCAAGCGCTCCTGCTCGTCGGCATCGAATACACGGAATGCCGTATCCTGCGGCGGGTTGCCGGCTGTCGTGGCATGTAAGCCGTCGAGCCAATCCAACGCCCGCGCGATCTCGCGATCATGAAAGCCGGCGCGTTCGAGCTCGGATTGCAGTTCACTGCGATTGGGCTCGGATTCTTCGTCGTTATCGACGAAAGACTCGAACAGGTACATCAGAACGTCGAGGACCGATTCTTTCATTTCTTCTTACTGCCCAGACGCGCGTAGCGACCGCCAGGCAACGCCTCGACTAACCCCTCGAGCTCCAAGATCAGGAGCATGGAGGAAAGCTCCGCAGGCGTCAATTGCACGCGGGCGCCGAGATCGCCGATCGTGGTAGGCGAGAAATCCAATGCTTTTAGCAACATACGATACGCCGGATCGTCACCGATCCCGCCTTCGTCGCTGCTGTCGTGCGCCGCTTGGAGTGGCGGTTCCGCGAGATCGAGCTGAAGCTGCGATGCGAGCTCGACCAGGATGTCGGCAGCTTCCTCGACCAGTTTTGCGCCTTGCCGGATCAACAAGTGGCAGCCGCGCGCGAGCGGGTTGTGGATCGAGCCGGGAATCGCGAACACCTCGCGTCCGAAGTCGCCGGCCCAACGAGCTGTGATCAGCGAACCGCTGCGCCGCGTGGCCTCGACGACGAGCGTACCCACCGAGAGCCCGGCGATGATGCGATTGCGTTGTGGAAAGAAGAACTTCTGCGGCTCGACGCCCGGCGCGAATTCGGAGACGAGCAAGCCGCGCGCTGCGACTTCCGCGGCGAGCCGTTCGTGGCTGCGAGGAAAAATCACGTCCAAGCCCGAGCCGAGCACGGCGATCGTGCCACCGATCTCGGGCAACGCGCCGCGATGACTTGCTCCGTCGATACCGGTTGCGAGGCCGCTCGTGATCGTGAGCCCGCGCGCGCTCAGGTATTTCGCGAACTGCTCGGCCGTCTCGCGGCCACTTGTCGTCGGGTTGCGGCTGCCCACCATTGCGAGCTGCGGGGCCGCCAGCAGCGCGTGGTCGGGGCCCTCGACCCAGAGTGCGAGCGGTGCGGTTTGAATCTCGGCGAGCCGCGACGGATAGAGTGGGCTGCCGAACGTCACGAGCCCGCGATTCGGTCCTGCGAGCCAGCGGCCCCAGCGTTCGAGCAGGGCCTGGTCTGGACTATGGAACTTGCTGACGCCTTCGGCCGGCAGGCCTAGCGCGAGCAACGCTCTCGCGGTCTCCGCGCGTAGAGCTTCGGCGGAGCCGTAGCTTTTTAGCGTTTCAAGCCATACGTGTGGCGAAGGCTGGGCGGCCTGCAGGAGCGCAAGCCAGGCGTCGTTCACCATGGCTGCGCCGCCCGTGGCGCGCGGAAGGAGGAAGAGCTACGGGTTGCGGACCTTGTCGAGAACCGCGATGGCCGTCGTGGCCTCCATGATGAGCGCATAACTGATCCGATCAGAAGTGCGGAAAACCATCATGGTGCCCGCGGGCTCATCCGGCAATTCGACTTTCTTGTGGAAAGCGCCATGTGCATGAGTATCGCGAACCGTCTTTCCCGCCTGGTACACACGTAGCACCGTACCGGGGTCGAGGCCATCGTTGGCGCCACGATTCAGCACGACGACATTGTATTGACCGATCAGCGACACGCCCGACAGGACGGCCATGATGCGGCCGTCGATGGCCTTGGCCGGCGAGTGCGGCAGGAAGTTCGCCGGTACGACGTCCTCTTCCGCGACGAGGTAATTGCCGGCGACTGCTTCGCGCTCGGTGTCGAGTAGACGCACGGTGGAAGGATCGCCAGTGCGATCGACGCGGCCTTGGCCGACGTGAATGCCGAGGTAGCCGACCGTCTCACGCGTGTCCGGGTCGACGAGCTTTTGCCCGAGGTCGACGACGTTGTACACGGTGCCTACCGGGGCTTCGGCACGTCGCACGTAGATGTCCCGGCCTGAACTCGCGATCAAACCTTCGCGCTGTGCGACGATGTACGGCAAGTGGTCGAGATCGTGCTTCTGCAGAACGCGCGGGCGCGACAGGAAAGAGCGCAGGGTGTCGTACGGAATCGTCTGGATCGCGTCCTCGATCGGTTGCGAGCGCACACGCGGCGAGAGTTTCTCGAAGCCGCCACTGCTCGTCGCCGGTTGCGGACCGCCACGCTCGGTGACTTGAACCACCGGTCGGCCGTCACCCCGGTACGCGAGCGACAGCGTGTCGCCGGGGAAGATCAAATGCGGGTTCTCGATCTGCGGATTGACCTGCCAGATCTCGGGCCACAACCACGGGTCGCGCAGGAACACCGACGAGATGCCCCACAACGTATCGCCGCGTTTGACGACGTAGGTTTCCGGGTGGCGCGGGTTTAGCACGGGCGACGCGGCCGGCTGACCGACAGCGGCGACGTCGAGCCTGCCGTTGCGCTCTTGCGCCAGGCCGCTCGACAGCGTCACGAAACTTGCGGCTGCGGCGACGATCAGACACGCTGATCGCACCAACGGCTTGCGCGCGTAGAACATGGTTCTCGGCTCCCTATGCACGTGAAGGCTCAATTTTCCCAAGCGCGGTCGCTCAAATTTCGACTGCTATAATCCGTAGGAGCGCGAGTTGCACTCTGGAAGCACCATCGCCGCCGCGTTGTAGCCAGACTTCCCTGTAAAGTCAGAGGGTTAAGCTAACTTCGACGCGTTATACACGAAATCAGGGCCTAACGACAATGGCACGTCTCGCAATCCTCGAGTATCCGGATCCACGGCTCCGAATTCGCGCGGAGCCGGTCACAAAATTCGATGCCGAAGTGCAAAAACTTGTGGCCGACATGCTCGAGACCATGTACGCGGCCCCGGGCATCGGCCTCGCAGCCACGCAAGTGAACGTCCATAAACGTATTCTTGTCTGCGATGTGGCCATCGAGGGCAAGCAGCCTTATTGCCTGATCAACCCGGAAATCGTCCACGCCGAAGGCCAGACTAACGCGGAAGAGGGCTGCCTTTCTGTGCCGGAGTTCTACGACTACGTCGATCGTGCGGCGCTGATCCGCGTGAAGGCCTTCGACCCGCAAGGGCGGCCATTCGAGTTTCAGGCCGACGGACTGCTGGCCGTGTGCATCCAGCACGAGATGGACCACCTCGAGGGCAAGCTGTTCGTCGACTACCTGTCGGAGCTGAAGCGCGAGCGCCTGAGGAAGAAGGCGTCGAAGAAGGCCAAACGCGCGCAGCACGACGGCAGCGATACGCACGTGCCGAGCTCCGTTCCTGTCATCTGACCCACCACGGCCGGCGGGCAACATGAGCGCGCGCCTCAGTGTTGCGTTCGCAGGAACGCCCGAGTTCGCGGTGCCCAGCTTGCGCGCCCTCGTCGCGCACGGCGTCACCGTTCCCCTCGTGCTGACACAACCGGACCGTCCGGCCGGGCGTGGCCGCCGGTTGACCGCGTCGCCGGTCAAAGAGGCTGCCAGGGCGCTCGGGCTTTCCGTGGAGCAACCGTTTTCCCTGCGCACCCCGGCCTTTGCCGAAACACTCGGCCTGCGCCCCGATCTCATGATCGTGATTGCGTACGGCCTACTGCTGCCGCGAGCGATGCTCGAATGGCCGCGACTTGGGTGCGTGAACCTGCACGCCTCGTTGCTGCCGCGCTGGCGNNTCGCTGCTGCCGCGCTGGCGCGGTGCGGCGCCGATACAACGTGCGGTGTTGGCCGGCGATGCGGATACAGGCATCAGCGTCATGCAAATGGATGAAGGGCTCGACACAGGACCGGTGCACCTTATGCGCTCGACGCAGATCGGCGGGCATGAGACCGCCGGGGAGCTGCACGACCGACTCGCCGGGCTCGCTGCTGCGGCACTCGATGCGGCGTTGCCCGGTTTGCTGGCCGGCACTTCGGAGCCAGTACCTCAACGCGCGGAATTCGCAACAGTGGCGCCGAAAATCGCGAAGGGCGATGGCATGCTCGATTGGCGCGCGCCGGCCGTCGAGCTCGAGCGCCGCGTGCGTGCGTTCAATCCATGGCCGGTGGCGGAAGGCATGCTCGACCCCGGCGGTCGACTCCGTGTATGGGACGCCGTCGTCGTCGAAGCCCCAGCGTCCGGCGCGCGCCCGGGCGCGATCGTTGCCGCGACCCGCAACGGCATCGATGTTGCGACCGGAGACGGGGTGTTGCGCCTCACGAAAGTTCAGCCACCTTCTGCGCGAGTGATGGACGCTGCGGCGTATCTCGCGGCGCATTCGCTGAACGGAGCCGCGTTTGTCGCATAACGCCGCTCCGGCTGGCGCCGAAGTCCGCGCTGCCGCCGCGCGAATCGTCGCGCGCGTGCTCGTGGATCGCATCTCCGCGGACGACGCGCTGGAAGGCGAGACGAGCGTGCACCTGCGTGATCGATCCTTGCTTGGCGCGCTCGTGTTCGGCGCATTGCGCTGGCATCACCGGCTCGAATGGCAAACCGCGCGGTTGCTGACGAAGCCATTGAAACGCGATCAGGAAGAGCTCGGCGCGCTGCTCCGCATCGGTTTGTTGCAACTGCAGGAGCTGCGGGTCCCGCCGCATGCTGCGGTGTCCGCAACGGTCGACGCCGCGGCACTGCTCGAGCTGCGAAGCGCGGCGGGCCTCGTGAACGCGGTGCTGCGGCGATTCCAGCGCGAGCGCGCCAAGCTCGAGAGCGACATTCAAACTGTGCCGGAAGCGCGTTTCAGTCATGCCGCGTGGCTGATAAACGCGCTGCGTAACGACTGGCCCGACGATTGGACGCGGATTCTCGACGGGAACAATGCGGCCGCGCCGATGTGGCTGCGCGTGAATTTGCGGCGCACCACGCGCGCGGCATATCTAGAAACCCTGAGCGCCGCGGGTATCGCCGCCGAAGCAGCGCCCGACATCGCGACGGCAGTGAGGCTAGCCGCGCCGCAACCGGTCGAGAGCCTGCCGGGGTTTAGTGCGGGACAGGTATCGGTTCAAGACATTTGTGCACAACGCGCAGCTCCGTTGCTCGAGCTCGCCGCGGGGCAGCGGGTGCTCGATGCGTGCGCTGCGCCCGGTGGCAAGACCGGTCATATCCTCGAAGCCTGCGCGGATCTCGCCGAAGTCTGGGCAGTCGATCGCGACGGCGAGCGCCTTGCGCGAGTGGCCGACAACCTCCGCCGCCTCGAACTTACGGCACGCCTTGTTACGGGCGATGCCACCGCACCCGCGCGGTGGTGGGACGGCAGGCCGTTCGACCGTATTCTGCTCGACGCGCCGTGCAGCGCCGTCGGCGTGATTCGCAGGCATCCGGACATCAAAGTGCTGCGGCGCCCCGAGGACGTGGACGGGGCCGTGGCGCTGCAGGCGAAGCTATTGCGAGCGCTGTGGCCGTTGCTCGCGCCGGGCGGCCTGCTCGTGTACGCCACTTGTACGGTGCTGCGCCGCGAGAACGGCGACCAAATGACGGCATTTAGCGGCGCGGAGCCCACCATCGCCGCGGCGGAGACCTGGCAGAACCTGCCCGGAGAGGCGGAGGGCGACGGGTTCTATTATGCTGGGCTTCGGAAGCCGCACGCGCTGCCAACCGCCAGTGTACCCCCGCAACCATAGCTCCCCGACGCCGGCAGTGCACTTGCGTGAGTGCTTGCGCTCTCTTGCGTTCGCACTGGCACTGCTCTGCGTTGCCGCGGTCAACGGCCAGGCGCTGATCGCGGAGCCACCGCCTGTGGCTACGCCCGCCGCCGACGATCCCGGTCGGTTCGAAGTTCGGTCCGCGTCCGTCAACCTCGAGAGCGGCGTGTATCTGCTCACGGCTCGCGTCGAGTTCCGATTGTCGTCGGAGGCTCGCGACGCGCTGCAAGCCGGCGTGCCGTTGAATATTCGACTCGACGTCGAGGTCATCCACAACCGTCGTTTCTGGTTCAACAACACCATCGCTTCCCTGCGACAGCGGTTCCAACTCGAGTATCACGCGCTCAGCGAGCGATACATCGTAGTGAACGTCAACGGCGGCCAGCAGGAATCGTTCGGATCACTCTTCGGCGCACTGAATTTCCTGGGGCGTGTCGACAAGCTGCCGTTGCTCGACGCCTCGCTGCTCGAAGACTCTCGCGATTACAAGCTGCGCATGCGCGCGTTTCTCGATGTGGAGAAATTCCCCGGGCCGTTGCGGCTCCTTGCGTTCTGGCGGCGCGACTGGTCCCTTGCGAGCGACTGGTATCAATGGCCATTGCGAAACGACTGAAGCGCGCCGCCGTCGCGGTACTGACAGTCCTGGGACTGTTGCTGTGGTTCGTCGCCCTGCTCCTGTTCACACGCGTCACCGAGAATTCGAACGATTTCGCGAGCCGGCAGGACGTGATCCTGCTGATCAACTCCGTCGGCATCGGCGTGCTGCTGATCTTGATCGTGTCGAATCTCTGGCAGCTCGTGCGCGACTACCGCCGGCACGTGCCGGGCTCGCGCCTGCGCGCACGCATGGTGTCGCTGCTCGTGATGGTGGCCGTGACGCCGCTCGTCGGCGTGTACATCTTCTCAGTCCAGTTCATCAACCGCGGTATCGACAACTGGTTCAGCGTCGATGTGGAGCAGGGCTTGGGCGATGCTCTCGAGCTTGGCCAGACGGTGCTCGAGATCCAGACGCGCGCGAGGCTCGATCAGGTACAGGATCTCGCCCGCCGCCTCGGATCGGTGCCGCGCTCCGAGCTACCGACGACGTTGAACACAATGCGGCGCGACACCGATGCGGTCGATCTGACCGTATACGGACCGAATAACCAGATCCTCGCGGTCACGTCGATCGACCCCGAGCCGGGCGCCCCGCATTACCCGGCGGACGAGGTACTGTTCCAGCTGCGCCAGCAGCGTCCCTACGTCAGCGTTCAGCCGCAGACAAAAGGCCAATACCACGTCATCGCGGCGGCCACGATCAAGGTGCCTACGGCGCGTGGCGAGCCCGAGTTCGTGATGGCGACCTACCCGCTCGATCAGCGTGTCAGCACACTCGCGAACAATGTGCTGTCGAGCTACAACCAGTTCCGTGAGCGCGCGTTCCTGCGCACGGCGCTGAAGTACTCGTTCACGCTGACTTTGAGCTTGGTGCTGTTGATCTCCTTGCTCGCGTCGGTGTACGGCGCGTTTTTCTTCGCGCGGCGGCTCGTCGTGCCGATTCAGCTTCTGATGCAGGGCACGCGTGCGGTCGCGCGCGGCGACTTCGAGACGCGGGTGCCAACGCCCACGCGCGATGAGATCGGCTTCCTCGTGCACTCGTTCAACGACATGACGCAGCGCCTCGCACAAGCGAGCGCGGAAGCCCGGTCGGGCCAGCAGCAGGTGGAAGCGGAGCGGCGCAAGCTCGAGCTGATCCTCGCGCGCCTGTCGACCGGCGTGATGTCGCTCGAGCCTGACCTACGCATTCGCACGGCGAACCAGGCCGCGGGCGCAATTCTCGGTGTCGATTTGGAGAAGCGAGTCGGCGAATCGGTCGTGGAGCTCGCCGGCTCGCGACCCCTGCTGTCGCAGTTTCTCGATGTCGCCCAAGAGCATCTGCGCCGCGGCGAGAGTGAATGGCGCGAGCAGATCGAGATACGCGACGACGGTATCCGCCGAGTGTTGATGTGCGCGTGCACGGAGTTGCCAGGCGACAGCGACAGCCCGGCGGGTTACGCCATCGTGTTCGACGACATCACGACCCTGCTGCAGGCGCAACGCGAAGCGGCCTGGGGAGAAGTCGCCCGCCGCCTCGCGCACGAGATCAAGAACCCGCTGACGCCTATCCAGCTTTCGGCCGAGAGGTTGCGCCGTAAGTATCTCGGAGCGGCGTCGGGCGAGGCGGATGATCTGCTCGACCGCGCCACGCACACGATCATCCAGCAGGTTGAGGCGATGAAGCAGATGGTGAACGCGTTCAGCGAGTACGCGCGCACCCCGACGATGCAGGTCAGCCGATTCGACGTGAATGCCCTGATCACGGAGGTGAGCGAGCTGTACGCCCACCAGGAGAAGCCGCTCTCGATCACGCTCGCGCTCGGCCAGGAGCTACCGCAGATCGAAGCAGACGCGGGCCGGCTGCGCCAGGTGCTGCACAACCTGCTGCGTAATTCGATCGAGGCCACGGAGCATCAGGACGACGCGCGCGTCGAGATTGCGACGCGCAAGGTGCCGGGTGGCGCGCAGGAGCTCATCGAGATTAGGGTTACGGACAACGGCCCGGGATTCGCCGGCGACATCGTGCATCAGGCGTTCGACCCGTACGTCACGAGCAAGCCGAAAGGCACGGGGCTGGGGCTAGCGATCGTCAAGAAGCTCGTCGAGGAGCACGGCGGGCAGATCAGCGCCCGCAACCGCGAGCACGGGGGTGCCGAGATCGTTATACTCCTGCCCATTGCGGTGGATGCGAGCAATCACGCCACCGCGCGGCGGCTCGAGCACAGGAGAGAACGCGCATGAGCGCGCGCATTCTGGTTGTCGACGACGAAGCCAACATTCGCGCTTTG
Source organism: Gammaproteobacteria bacterium (assembly GCA_003155415.1). Classification (GTDB taxonomy): domain Bacteria; phylum Pseudomonadota; class Gammaproteobacteria; order Steroidobacterales; family Rariloculaceae; genus FEN-1219. The sequence goes on from PMCP01000116.1 coordinate 33,451, forward strand.
ATCGATGAGATCTTGAGCGAAGAAGGGTATCAGGTCACTGCGGCCGCCGATGCGCGTGCCGCGCGTGCCGCGCGCAAGGAACACGACTTCGATCTGATCCTGCTCGACATCTGGATGCCCGACACGGACGGCATCTCTCTACTCAAAGAGTGGTCGGACAACGGCGCGGCCGGCACCGTCGTCATGATGTCCGGCCACGGCACGGTCGACACCGCCGTCGAAGCCACGCGGCTCGGCGCGGTGGATTTCATCGAAAAGCCCGTGTCGCTGTCGAAGTTGCTGCGCACCGTCGAGAAGGCTCTCGCCGTCCGGCGTGGCAAAGAACAACGTCGGGCGACGGCGTCCCTGCCGACAGCGCCGGCCGGCAAGAGCCCCGCGATGCGCTCCCTGCGCGAGCAGGTTACGCGCGTCGCTCAGCACGATGCGCCTGTATTGTTCACGGGTGAGCCTGGCAGCGGCCGCGAGCTCTCGGCACGCTATCTCGCGAGTCAGAGCCGGCAGGGGCGCGGGCCGTTCGTCGCCGTCATGGGCGGGGATCTCGGCGACGAAAGTGCTCAAAGAGAATTGCTGGGCGAAGGCGCCGAGCCCGGAGCCTTCGAGCGCGCCGACGGCGGCGTGCTGTTCGTTCAGGAGCTCGGCGACGTGGGCGCCACGGGTCAGCGGCTGCTGCTATCGGCGCTCGAGCAACGCAACTACCGCCCGACGAATCAGGCGGCCGATCGACCCCTGAACGCCCGCATTCTCTCGAGCGCGTTTCCTGCGTTCGAACGCAGCGACAGCTTGCGACCGGAGCTCATGTCGCACCTTTCGGTCGTCGTCATCCGCGTGCCGCCACTCCGCGAGTATTCGGAGGACGTGCCGGAACTCTTGCGCCACCACGTCGACCTGCTCGTCGATGGCGAGGGTCTTTCGTTCCGGCGCTTCAGCGTCGCGGCGCAGAATCGCCTGCGCAACTATCCTTGGCCCGGCAACGTCCGNNGAGCTACGCAATCTCGTGAAGCGCCTGTTGATTCTCGGCGGCGCCGAGGAAATTTCGCTGGCGGAGGTCGAAGCTCAGATCGCGACCGCGGTGACCGAAGGCGAGCCGCTCGTGAAGCAAGACCTACTTGCGATGCCGCTGCGTGAAGCGCGCGAGCATTTCGAGCGCGCGTATCTCCAGCAACAATTGCTCTTGTGCGGCGGCAAGGTCGGGCAACTTGCAAAACGCGTGGGCATGGAGCGCACGCACCTCTATCGCAAGTTGCGGTCGCTCGGCGTGGATTTCCGCCAGTCGTTGACCGACGACTGATTTCGCCGGCGCTACTCGCGCGCCTTCAACGGCAGTGCTTCGATGCCTGCGTCCAACAGCTGTCGCCGCGTTCGGTTCAATGCGTCGAGCTCTTCGATCGGCCCGACCTGTACTCGGTAGAACACGTTGCCGTCGACGGTTGCCTGCTGCACTCGCGACTCGATGCCGCGCAACGCCAGCGTTGCCTGGAATCGATCCGCCTCCGCCGGCGTGCTGAACGATCCCGCCTGCAGCAGGTAGCGGCCGGGTTGCTGCACCGGCGCGGCTTTCGCGGCGGCAGGAGCCGCGGTACTTCCGCGCGGCTCGTTACGCGGCACGACTACCTGGAACTGCGGCAGGATGTCGTAGAACTGGAACCGCTTGTCGTCCTCCGCGGCTGGCGACGGTTGCGCAGGGGCCTTTGCCGCCTGGCGCTCGTTACGGTCGCGAGGCTCGGGCTTCTTGCTGCTAGGGGCCGTAGCGGCAGCGCTAGCGGGTATGGGTAAGGCGCCGGGCGCCCGCGGCGAGCGCAGGTACACGCCGATCGCTACGAGCAGCCCTAAGCCGATCCCGAACAACATCCACACCCAGCCCGGTGCGGGCTCGCGGCGACGAGAGTTCTGCGGGCGGCGCGCCATGGGTGCGTATCGGGGAGGTGACTGGCGCGGATTCTACCCGATGCGCGCGCCGCTCGGCGGCGCGTCGTCAGATCTCGAGCGGATCGATATCGACGCTCCACCGCACGCGCTTCGCTTCGGAGGAGCCACGGATCGCGAGCAGCACGCGATCGACGAGCCGGTGCAGTGCGGCGCGCTGCGCGCTGCGAAACAACAGCTGCGCGCGGTAGCGGCCGTCCTTGCGCTCCATCGTCTGCGCCGCGGGGCCGAGCACCGTCACTCCGCCGTTCGTGTCTTCGCCGCCGGCCAAGTTACGCACGCGCTCGAGCAGCGCGAACGCGGGCTCCCGCTTCGCAGCCTCGGCGTGCCAAACGGCGAGATGCGCGAATGGCGGCCAGTGCGCCTCACGCCGTTCAGCCAACGCGAGCGTTGCGAACGCGGCGTAGTCGCGCGTCAGCAGGCACGTCAACAGCGGGTGATCGGGGTAATGCGTCTGGATCACGACTTCGCCGGGTCGGTCCGCGCGGCCCGCACGCCCCGCGACTTGCAGTATCGTTTGTGCGAGCCGCTCGTGACTGCGCGGATCGGTGCCGAACAGGCCCTGGTCTGCGTTCAGCACGCCGACCAGGGTCACGCGTGGGAAGTCGTGTCCCTTCGTCAGCATCTGCGTGCCGACCAGGATCTGCACGTTGCCGGCCGCGACATCGGCCAGCACCGCGTCCAGCGCGCCCTTGCGGCTGGTGCTGTCGCGATCGAGCCGCGCGATGCGCGCCGCTGGAAACAGTGCAGCGAGCTCCTCGCCGATGCGTTGTGTTCCCGCGCCGACCGCAATGCGCTCACCGCCGCACTGTTTGCAGGTCCACTCGAGGGGCCGCACGGCACCGCAGTGATGGCAGCGGACCTCGAGGGCACGAGCGTGAACTGTCATGCGCGCGTCGCAACGCGTGCATTGCTCCGTGTCCTTGCAGCTTGGGCAAAACAGAGCTGGCGCGAAGCCGCGGCGGTTCAGGAACAGCAGCACCTGGTTGCCGGCGGTGAGGTGCTGATCGATGGCAGCCACGAGAGGTGTGGAGAGTCCTTGGCGGTTTGCATGCCGGTTCAGATCCACGATCTTCAATCGCGGCTGGCCGGCTGCGCCGATGCGTTGTGGCAAATCGACTTTGCGATACCGCCCTGCGATTGCGTTGTGAAACGTTTCGAGCGAGGGCGTCGCGGAGCCGAGCACGATGGGCACGTTCAGCCGCTGCGCGCGCACGACGGCGAGATCGCGTGCGGAATACCGAAAGCCGGTCTGCTGTTTGTACGAAGAGTCGTGTTCCTCGTCGACGATGATCAGGCCCGCGGCCGGCAGCGGCGCAAACACCGCGGACCGGGTGCCGACGATGAGCTTCGCCTGCTGTCGATACGCGCGCCGCCACGCGTCGAAGCGCTCGCGCTCGGTCACCGCGGAATGCAGGATCGCGAGCTCGCCCCCGAATCGGTCGCGCAGCCGGCCGACGAGCTGTGGCGTGAGGCCGATCTCCGGCACGAGCAACAAGGTCTGCCGCTCGGTCGCGAGCGCGGCGGCGATCAGTCGCAGATAAACCTCGGTCTTACCGCTGCCCGTGACGCCGTGCAGCAAATAGCTGCGGAATCCGCTTCCTGCGCGCTCGTCGTCGGCGATCTCTTCGAGCACGCGGCGTTGATCGGCGGTGAGCTCCGGCAACCTCGGTGCCGTTGTAGCCAAGCTCCGCGCGTCGGGCGCGGTGCGCGGCGCGCCAGCTTCGATCCAACCTTTCGCGGCGAGCCGCTCGAGGGTGGCCGTCGTGATGTCGCGCTCGCGTAGCTCGCCGACGGCGAGCGAGCCGGCTTGCAGTGCTACGAGCGCTTTGGCTTGCTGATGTGCCTTGCGCACCAGCCTGTCCGGCGATTGGTCTTTGCCGAGAGCTGTGAGTTGCCACGTCGGCTCGGGCGGTTCGTCGAGCGCGCGGCCTTCGCGCAAGAGGCCCGGAAGCGCGTGACTCAACACTGCGCCGAGCGGGTGGTGATAGTAGTCGGCGGCCCAGCGTAGCGTTTGCAGCAACTCGGCGCCGATCGTCGGCACGGTATCGAGCACGCGGCGAATCGCTTTCAGCTTGCCCGCAGGCAGCGGCGTGCTCGCCGGGTGATCGACGACGATCCCGATCCGCTCGCCGCGTCCGAACGGCACGAGCACACGGCTGCCCGGCGCCGGCAGCGGACCATCGTCCGCCGGCAAATAGTCGAAGGCTTCCGCCAGCGGCACGGGCACGGCCACTTGTACGAGTCGTCGATCGCTCACGGGTGCGTTCTCACGCTGCCATTGTCACTTCGTTTCCGTCCCGACGGCACTGCGGCGCCGGGACTACTGCATCGCGTGACGAAGGCGATTCGCGGTCTGCGAGGACTGGCACATCGCATGAAGTGAGCGGTGGGTGCGCAGCCGAGCCGGAGGGACCCGATTTCCGGCGTGTCCCGCGAGGCCCTCATTGCGCACCCACCGCTCACTTGGCACACACTCAGGTCCACCAATGTCATATGCATCAGACGGTTACGGGCGTCACCAGCGGCGCGGGCGTGTCAACCGGGCGCGGGCGAGTCCGTTGTTAGCTGATGGGACCCTGGGGTAGAGACTGCGGGACAGCAGGCCGGCGCGGGTTTGCAGGCCACGGAGCGGCTTAAGATGGAGCTAGCATTGGTAACCGCCCACAAAGAGACAGGCCTCGATAGGGAGTGCGCGCTGGATTCGGGTGTTGAAATCGAGGCGTTTCTGCGTGAAGTAGAGACTCGGGCTTTTCGAATCGCGCTTTTGAACATCCGCGATCGCGATGAGGCACTCGATATCGTTCAGGATGCGATGATCCGTCTCGTGCGCGGTTACTCGCAGCGGCCGAGCACAGAGTGGCGCCCGCTGTTCTACCGAATTCTGCAAAACCGGATCCGCGACGTGCAGCGCCGGCGCAGCGTGCGCTCGCGCGTGATGAGCTTTTTCGGCGGCGTAGCGTCGGACGATGAGCAGGATCCGCTGCTCACAGCGCCGGGGCCGAAGAGCGACAACCCCTTCGAACGCGTCGCGGCCGGTGACGCGATGCTGGCGCTCGAGCAGGCACTGCTGACGTTGCCGCCGCGCCAGCGGGAAGCGTTCATGTTGCGTAACTTCGAAGGTTTAGACGTGTTGCAGACCGCCGCGGCCATGAAGTGCACCGAAGGCAGCGTCAAGACTCACTACTCGCGCGCCGTGCACAAGCTGCGCGAGCTACTAAAAGAACATGGCGAGGAGCGCTCGGATGAGTGACAAAAAGCCGGTACGCGACGGTTTCGAACAGCGTACGAAGCAATTGTTCGACGCCGGCGTGGCGGGCCTCGATGCCGATACACGTTCGCGACTCACGCGTGCGCGGCACCATGCGCTCGAGGAGCTCGCGCCGGCGAAGGCGCGCTGGCGCTGGTCGTTCGCGCCGGCGGGCGGTGTCGCGGTGGCCGCGGCGTTGGCCGCGTTGCTCTTCGTGCACCCTCGGCCGCAGACCGAAACAGCGCTCCAGTCTTCGCCGCTCGGCGATCTCGAGATTCTGCTCAGCGACGAAGATTTGCAGATGCTCGATGAGGACATCGAGTTCTACGGCTGGCTCGAGGAGCAGCCCGAGCTGAAGAGCAGCGACAGCGTCGGCTGATGCGAAGAGTGGCAGCAACATTGTGCGCTATCGGCGGGCTGTGGTTCGCGAGGCCCGTGCACGCCCAGGACGCGAAGGCGGCGCCGACAGCGCCGGAGAGGCCACCGCCGACGCCGGATCTCGACTTTCTCGAGTATCTCGGTGCATGGCAGGAGAATGACGAAGAGTGGCTCGTCAGCGAGCAATGGCAAAAGGATCGCGCGGGTGCGCAGCACAAGGGCGCAGCAGATAAGCCCGACGGGAAGAAACCCGGGCAGGCGAGGAATGACGACGATGAAAGCAAATAGGGTCGTTGCACTTTGCATCGCGCTGTTCGCATTCGCGGGCGCGGTTCATGCTCAAGGCGTGGCATGGGAAAGCCTGACGCCGGGGCAGCGCCAAGTGCTCGCGCCATACGCAGAGCGGTGGAAAGACCTCGAGCCCGGGCGGCAAGACCAGATCGCGCGCGGCGCGCAGCGCTGGCTCGAGATGAATCGCAGCGATAGAGGTCAGGCGCGCGACCGCTTCGATCTTTGGCGCAACATGAACGACGCGCAGCGCGCGGCCGCGCGTCAGCGCTATCAGCAATTTCGCGCACTGCCGCCGGCGGAGCGGCAGCGGTTAGTAAAAACGTATCGTCAGTTTCGACAACTGACGCCAGAACAGCGGCGCGACTTGCGTGAACGGTTTCGTGATTTGACGCCCGAGGAACGCGCCACGTTGCGTCAACGGCGGCTCGATCAGGGGCCGGGGATACCGCGCCAGCCGTTCCCCCAACGCGCCCCACAACGCGCGCCGCAGCGGGAACGCTGAGGAAAAAAGCTACAGCGCTTTAATGGCCTGCACGAGCTCGGCGGCTTTCGCCTGACCGTCGCCGTACAGCATGCGAGTGTTGTCGAGGTAGAACAGCGCGTTCTCGATACCTGAGAAGCCGGCGCCCTGGCCGCGCTTGATCACGATGACGTTCTTGGCCTTGTCGGCATTCAAGATTGGCATGCCGTAGATGGGGCTCGATTTGTCCGTGCGCGCGCTCGGGTTCACGACGTCGTTCGCGCCGATCACCAGTGCCACGTCGGCCGTCTCGAACTCCGCGTTGATCTCGCCCTCATCGTAGATCAGGTCGTACGGCACGCCGGCTTCGGCGAGCAGTACGTTCATGTGGCCCGGCATGCGGCCCGCGACCGGATGGATCGCGAACTTCACTGCTACTCCGCGCGCGATCAGGGCCTGACACAGCTCCCACACCTTGTGCTGCGCTTGCGCGACCGCCATGCCATAGCCCGGCACCACGATGACTTTCTCGGAGAAGCCGAGCATCACGGCGACATCGGCCGCGTCGATACTCTTCATCGTGCCGCCGGGGCCGTCGCTCGTGCCGGCAACCGCCGACTCGCCGAACCCGCTGAACAACACGTTCGCGAGGGAGCGGTTCATGGCCTTCGCCATCAGCTGTGTGAGCAGCGTGCCGGCCGAGCCGACGACGGTGCCCGCGATGATCATGGCCGCGTTGTCGAGCACGAAGCCCTCGAATGCGACGGCGAGCCCCGTCAACGCGTTGTAAAGCGAAATCACGACTGGCATGTCGGCGCCGCCGATCGGCAGCGTCATTGCGATGCCGAGTACGAGTGCGAGCACGAACAGCAGGGTGACGTGCCCCTGCAGGCCCCCGCTGCCATGCACCACGAGGATGGCGCCGACGACCAGCGTCGCGGCCAGGATCACGAGGTTCAGGTAGTTGAAGCCCGGGAAGCGGATGCTGCGCTTGATGAGCCCCTGCAGCTTGCCGAACGCGATCAGGCTGCCGGAGAACGACACAGCGCCGATGACGCCGCCGAGCACGCCGAGGGTGAGCTGGGCCGCGCCGTGCGCTTCGCCGCTGAAGAGCTCCACGGCGGCAATCGCGCCGGCCGCGCCGCCGCCCATGCCGTTGTACAGCGCGATCATCTGCGGCATGTCCGTCATCGCGACGCGACGCCCCGTGACCCACGCGATGATGCCGCCGATGGCGATCGCCACAGTCATGAGCCCGTAGTTCTCCATACCGGGCGTCAGGAATGTGATCAACGTGGCCACGACCATGCCGACGCCAGCCCACACGATGCCGCCGCGCGCCGTGACCGGCGAGCTCATGCGCTTCAAACCGAAGATGAATAGCCCGGCGGCTACGAAGTAGCTCGCCTGGACGATGGTTACGGCTTCGATCGGCATCAGTGCTTGGCCTTCGGAGCGGGCTTGCTGCTCTTGAACATTTCGAGCATGCGTTCCGTAACGGCGTAGCCGCCAACGGCATTGCCGGCCGCGAGCACGACGCCGACGAACGCGATGGTGATTTCGAGCGTGCCGTGCGCGCGGCCCATGGCCACCATTGCCCCGACGAGCACGATGCCGTGCACGAAGTTCGAGCCCGACATCAGCGGTGTGTGCAGGATCACCGGCACGCGCGCGATGACTTCGTAGCCCGTGAACGCGGCCAGCATGAAGATATAGAGCGCGATAAAGCCGTCGATCATTTTGGTCTTCTACCCCTCGCCGAGTAGCTTCGCCGTGCCAGCGTGCTTGACCTGCCCGTCGTGCGTCAGCGCGGATTGCGCGAACACTTCGTCCTGCCAGTCGATGGAAAGCGTGCCGTTCTTGATGGCGGGTTGCAGGAAGTTCAGCAGATTGCGCGCATACATTTGACTCGCGTGGCGCGCGAGCTCGGAAGGCAAATTGCGCGGCCCCAGGATCTTCACGCCATTTTCCGTGACCACGGTCTCGCCGGCCACGGTGAGCTCGCAGTTGCCGCCACTCTCCGCAGCGAGATCGACGATGACGGCGCCTGCGCCCATGGCCGCGACCGCCGCTTTCGAGATGATGCGCGGGGCCGCACGGCCGGGAATCGCCGCGGTGGTGATCACAATGTCGGCTTTCGCGATGTGGCTGTCGAGGACGGCCTGCTGTTTGGCCTTTTCCTCGGCTGTGAGCTCGCGCGCGTAACCGCCCGTGCCGTCGGCTGCGACACCCGTGTCGACGAACTTGGCGCCGAGCGACTGAATCTGTTCCTTGGTGGCGGAGCGCACGTCGTACGCCTCGACGATCGCGCCGAGCCGCCGGGAGGTGGCGATGGCTTGCAAGCCGGCGACGCCTGCGCCGATCACGAGTACTAGCGCCGGCCGAATCGTGCCCGCCGCAGTCGTCAGCATCGGCAGGAACTTGTCGAGGGCGTTCGCGCCGAGCAGCGCGGCTTTGTAGCCGGCCACCGCGGCCTGCGACGACAAGGCGTCCATCGACTGGGCGCGCGAGATACGTGGAATGAATTCGACGGCGAAGCTGGTGATGCGCTTGTCACGCAACCGCCGGACCATGTCGAGCTGTTGGTGGGCCTGCAGGAAGCCGACGACGACGGTGCCTGGCGCAAGCGCGTCGATCTCCGCAAGCGTCGGCGGCTGAACGGTCAACAGCACGTTTGCGCTGCCAAGCACTTCAGCCGCGCTCGCGGCGAGCTGCGCCCCTTTGTAGGCCGCGTCGCCAAAATGACTGCGCTCGCCTGCGCCGCGCTGCAAAGCGATCGTTGCACCCAGCTCGACGAATTTGGCGGCGACGTCCGGCGTCAACGCCACGCGAGCTTCGTGGGCCGAGGTTTCCGAAAGTACGCCGATGCAAACCGGCATCTCATGCTCCGTCGGGGTAGCTGGTCACCCGTCGGCGTTGCCGCACAGCAACGGGCTTGGGACAGCCGGGTTGTTCTTTTTCGGCATCGATCATGACACAAAAGCCGTTGGCTAGGCCATTGAATATTCGCGGAGTCTCGGAGACACTTGGATGGATTTAGCGGGTTCGTTGGTGTCTTCGATGTACGGCCAATTGCACGCGCTCAGCCAAGAAGTTCTCCGCACCGATGTCGCGGGAATGCCACTCGAGTGGATTGACTACCGGGTAGCAGCCACGCTTTATCATAGCGGCCAGGTCGCTTACGCCTGCGGTTCGACTTTGTATCGCATTCACGGCGGTTTCAGCGCCAAGTCCGGCGAACGCAGCTTCATCGAGGTCAACTCGATCATCGCCACGCGCGGTGATACGCACACGCTCGAGCGCAATCGCGAGCGCTACACGCCGCCGCTGAACAATCGCACGCTGTTCCGGCGCGATGCGAACGTNNTGCCGGCGCTGCAACAACCACAAGGGCGGTCGCACGCCGGAAGAGGCGCGGCTGCAGCTCATGGCCGTGCCGTTCACGCCCACCTACGCGGAATACATCTACCTGAAGGGGCGCCGCGTGCTGGCGGATCAGATGGAGTATCTACTCACGCATTTCCCGCGCAGCAGCCCGTTGCATGCGCGGCTCACCGACGCGTTGGCCGAGGTCAATCGCCGTCGCGCCTAACGAGCGTTATTGCTCGCCGCTCTCGAATAGATAAATCACCGTGCCCTCGGGTGCCGTCAGCATTGCCGACGATTGCGCATTGTCGGCAATCGGGCTGCGGGGTCGGGCCGTGATGCCTTTCGCACCGAGATACGCGAGCCGCGCGTCGAGATGCGGCGACCTGAACGAAAGCCCGGCGCGAAAGTGCGTTTCATGCAGGCCGATCGTGAGGCCGTGTCCCGTGAGCTGTTGCCACGGATGCGGCGCCGTGCCGTCGGCCTTCGGCTCGAATCCCAGTGAGCGCCAGAACGCAACTGACGCGGACAGCGACGCCGTCGGCACGCTGTACTCGAGGAACTCGCCGCAGGCGGAGACGTTCTGCCGGTTCCACTCGCCTGGCGGGAATGTGCGCGCCTCGAGCAGCGCGATGGGCTGCCCCGTGGGGTCCGCGAAGCCGACGCGATTGAACTCATTGTCCGCGAGGTGCGAGTACGCGAGGTCGATGCCGACCCGCCGCAGGGCCCGCACATAGTCGCGGAGTCCAGGCCGCACGAACGTCAGCAACGCGCCGTCCTGCTCGCGCTCGTGGAGCCCGATCGCGACGGTGCCGTCGAACAGCACCAGATACGGGTCCGGCAGCGTGTCGCTGACCGGCAAGCTGGCGAAGCCGAGCGCTCGATAGAACTCGAAAGACGCGGCCAGCGGCTGTGCCGCGATCGACAACTCGAGAAACTGCCCGACCATCGTTGCGCCGACCCTCGGCGGGACTCACGGCCGCAATTCTGGCAGACTTGCGGCCGCTTCGTCGCTGCGCCGTCTGACTGCCACCGCCCAAGACACCTCCCGCGTGATCGCTCAAGTCGCTGCCGTTCTGTTGCCGGTGTTTTGTATCGCGGGGCTCGGTTATGTCTGGCGCCTGACCGGCGCGCCCTTCGATCTCCCGTTCGTCACGCGCGTGATCATGTACATCGCGGGGCCATGCCTCGTGTTCGACAGCTTGTCGAAGCTCACCCTTCCACTCGCCGAGTTCGGCGCTATGGTCGGCGCGACGATCGCGCTGACGCTCGGAGTGGCGTTCATCTCGTTCTTGCTGCTGAAGGCGCTGCGGTTACCGCTGCCTTCATTTCTGCCGGCGCTCACACTCGGCAACACGGGCAATCTCGGTCTGCCGCTGTGCCTGTTCGCGTTTGGACAAGAGGGGCTCGGACTGGCCGTCGCGATTTACGTGACGAACTCCGTTTTGCAGTTCACATTCGTACCGCTACTGCAGGCGCGCGTGTCGGTGGTGCGCACGTTGCTCACGACGCCGATCATCTACGGGCTGCTCGCCGGTCTCGCTGTTCTGCTGACCCATGTGCATGTGCCCGAATGGATCGCGGACACCACGAGCACGCTCGGCGGCGTGCTGATTCCGCTGATGCTGATGGCGCTGGGGCACACGATCGGCGGGCTGCGCGCGCACAATCTGCCGCGCGCGTTCGGGCTCGGCACGGCCCGGCTCGCGATCGCGTTCGTCGTGGCCCTCAGCGTAAGCAAACTGCTCGGCCTCACTGGCGTAGCGCGCGGCGTGCTCGTGCTCCAAGGCGCAATGCCAGCCGCCGTTTTCTCCTATCTCTTTGCGGCCCGCTACGAGCGCGACGCCGACGACATCGCCGGCATCGTCCTCGTCTCCACTCTGCTCGGCGCCGTGCTGCTCCCCTTCCTCGTCTCCTACGCCCTCTGGCTCAGCCACTAGTCGCCGCGAGCGTAGACACTCGGCACGTTTGGCACGGTCGCCAATCGCGGGCGCGCACGAATGGCCACAGGCGGAGCGCCCGTGCAAAGATGCCGCCACCATCGACCCGAGGGATCGACATGCACCGAGTACTGCGCGTCGTTGGCTTGCTGATCGCGACGGTGTGGCCCAGTGCAGAGCTGCTCGCGCAGCCCACGCCCGACGTGCCCGCCGCGCTCGCTCCATGGCGCAACTGGGTGCTGTACGGCGAAGAGTATCGCGCATGCCCCGTGCGCAACGGCACGCTTCCCGGCCAACCCGCGAACCACCTATGCGCGTGGCCCGGAACGCTGACCCTCGACGTCGCCGCCGGCGGCGCGAAGTTCGACCAGACCTGGACCGTGTACGCAGAGAGCTGGGTGCCGCTGCCCGGTAGCGCAGAGCTGTGGCCCAGCGACGTGACCACTGGCAGCGCGGGCGAGCCCGTCGTGTTGCGCGATGGGCGGCCGATGATGCGCCTCGCGCGCGGCACCCATCGTGTGGCGGGCAGTTTCGCGTGGGCCACGCGGCCGGCGTCGATTCCCGTGCCCGCCGAGACCGGCATCGTCGGGCTGAAGCTCGACGGTGCGACCGTGCCGAGCCCGCAGCTTCAGGCCGCCACGTTGTGGCTCGGCCTGCGTCCCGAGGCTGAAGCGGAAGAAGACCGCCTCGACGTCGTCGTGCACCGCAGGCTCGAGGACTCGCTGCCGATGCGGCTCCAAACACACGTCGCACTCGACGTCGCCGGGCAGGGCCGCGAGCTCACGCTCGAAGGCGTCGCGATCGCAGGCTTCGTGGCCGAGGCGCTCGAGGCCGATTTGCCCGCTCAGCTGACACCCGAAGGCCGGCTACGCGTGCAAGTGCGCCCGGGCCAGTGGGAGCTCACGCTCGTCGCGCGCGCCGCAGCGCCGGCGGCCACACTCGTGCGGCCGAACGCCGTGGAGCCGTGGCCGAGCGATGAGATCTGGAGTTTCGCGACGGAGCCTCGGCTGCGTGTCTCGGCGCTCGAAGGCGCGGAGTCTGTCGACGCCGACCGCAGCGGAGTGCCGGGCGAATGGCGCGCATTGCCGAGCTATCGCGTCGCGGCGGGCCAATCCGTGAACGTCGTCGAGCGTAGCCGCAACGATGCGGCGCAGGCGAACCGCCTGCACCTTGCGCGCGACTTGTGGCTCGACTTCGATGGCGGCGGATTCACCGCGCGCGATCGCGTAAGCGGCAGCATGTCGAGCCGCTGGCGTCTCGACATGGGCGCGCCGTACGTCATGACGATGGCGAGTATCGATGAGGACAACCTGCTCGTGACGCAGGGCGCGGAGCCCGAGTTGCAGGGCGTGGAGCTGCGCGCCGCGAACGTCAACCTGACGACCACGGCCCGGCTCGCGCGCAACGGCGCTGTGCCGGTGTCGGGCTATCGCGAAAGCTTCGACGGCGTGAGCACGACGCTGCACACGCCGCCGGGCTACCGGCTCGTCGCTGCGCCGGGCGCGGATCGGGCGGGCGGTGCATGGCTCGAGCGTTGGACACTGCTCGACGTGTTCCTCGTGCTGATCATCACCGTCGCGGCGTGGCGCTTGCTCGGGCCGCTCGCGGGCGGCATTGCGCTCGTCGCGCTCGTCGTCGCGTTTCACGAGCCGGATGTGCCGACGTGGGCGTGGTTGAACCTCATCGTCGCGCTCGCGTTGCTGCGTGTGGCCCCGGAAGGGCGCTTGCGAAACTTCGCGCGCCGCTATCAGTGGGTCAGCGTTGCGCTCGTGGCGCTGTTGCTCGTGCCATTCACGATCGATCAGGTGCGGCTCGCGGTGCACCCGCAGCTCGAGTTGTCGCAGCTCGGTCGCGGCTTCGCCGCCGGGGGACGTGGTGCGCTGTTCGAGAGCAAAGCGGCGCCCGCCGCCGCGTCCACATTGCAGTCCCTTACTCGTGATCGCTCGGCAGTCGAGGAAATCACTGTGACGGGCAGTCGCCGCATCGGCGGAACGCTGTCGCGCTACCTGCCGGGCGCGCTCGTGCAGACCGGGCCCGGCTTGCCCGATTGGACCTGGACGCAGTACGAGCTCGGCTTCAGCGGCCCCGTTGCGGAGCAGCAATCGGTACGGCTCGTGCTGTTCGGCCCCGTGCTCGTCGGCGCGTGGCGCATCGCGAGCGTGGTGCTGACGCTCGCGCTCTTGTGGGTGCTCGTTGGCCGGCCGCGACGATTGCCTGCAGGTCTAGTGCGTGGCGGTGCCGCCGCGGCGCTCGCGATTGGCGTGGTATTGCTCGCGCAGCCACAGCGTGCGGTTGCGCAGGGTGCGAACGATATTCCACCGCAGCAATTGCTCGACGAGCTCAAAGCGCGGCTCACGAAACCCGCGCCGTGTTATCCGCAATGCGCTGAAGCGACCGCGGCGAGCGTGGATCTGCGCACGAATCAACTCAGCGTCGACATGACCTACGCGCTGGCCGCACCGGCTGCGGTGCCACTCCCCGGCGCCGCCAATGTGTGGCGCCCGGCTTCCGTGACGGTCGACGGTGCACAGAGCGGCTTCGTTTTTCGCGACCCGACGGAAGTCGCGTGGTTGTCGCTACCTGCCGGCGTGCATCGCGTCGCGCTGCGTGGCACGTTGCCGGCCGTCGATACCGTGAGTATTGCGTTTCCGCTTCGGCCTCGGCGTGCCGCAGTCACCGCGCCCGGCTGGGACGTGGCGGGCGTCAGTGAAGGCCGGCTGCCATCCGGCACGATCGAGCTCGTGCGGCAACGTAATGCAGCCGCAGGCGGTCAGCTCGGCGGCAGCGTGTTCCCGCCTTTCGTGAATGTTGTCCGCAACATTTCGTTCGACATCGACTGGCGTGTGCAGACGACCGTCACGCGCGTTGCGCCAGCCACGGCCGCCTTCACGTTGCCGATCGATCTGATCGCGAACGAAGCGGTGCTGACGCCGGGCATCGAGGTGGCCGGCGGTCGCGCAACCGTCGCGTTCGCGGCGGGAGAGGACGAGGTCACGTGGGAATCGCGCTTGCCCACCGCAGACGCGCTCACGCTCGCGGCGCCTGCCGCCGCGGCGTGGTCGGAGAGCTGGCGGTTCGCCGTGGGCCAGATCTGGCACGCGGACTACAACGGCGTGCCGGCCACGGAGCCGGCAGTGCCCGACTCAGCGCTCTACGTGCCTGAGTACTATCCGCGCCCCGGCGAGATGCTGACGGTCGCGCTGCGCAGGCCGGAGCCCGCGAGTGGCGACACGATCGCGTTCGATTCCGTCGATTACCGGCGCGACATCGGTGCGCGCGCAGCGCAATCGACGCTCGGTCTTGCGTATCGCAGCACGCGGGGCGCGGAACGGCGCATCGTGCTGCCGGCGGCGAGCGAGCTCGAGCGCGTCACGATCGACGGCACGCTCGTGCCGTTGCGGCTCGACGGCAACACTCTTGGCTTGCCGGTGACGCCGGGGAAGCACGCGGTCGAGATCGCGTGGCGCAACGCGCAAGGCCCGACATTCGCAACGCACGTGCAGCCCGTCGATCTCGGCGGCGGCGCGAGCAACGTCAGCGCGACGCTGCACGTTCCCGAAGACCGGTGGGTGCTGCTTACGTTCGGGCCGCGTGTGGGTCCGGCAGTGCTGTACTGGCCCGAGCTCTTGGCGTTCGTCGTGATCGCGTTCATTCTCGGCCGGCTCGCGCTCAGCCCTTTGCGCACGCATGAGTGGCTGTTGCTCGGCTGGGGGCTTTCGACGTTCGCGTGGCCGGTGCTCGCGCTGTTCGCGGCCTGGGCCTTCGCAATGAGCGCACGCGAGCGCATGGAGTGGCGGCACTCGGCCGGCCGCTTCAACGCGCTGCAGATCGTGCTCGCGGTGCTCACCGTGGCCGCGCTCGGCGCGCTGCTGAGCGCAATCCCGTGGGGCCTGCTCGGGGCGCCCGACATGCAGGTGGTCTCGCCGGTGGGCTACGAGCGCTTGAGCTGGTTCGCAGACCGCACGGCAGGTCTGACGCCGGACGCGGGCGTGCTCTCGGTGTCGATCTGGTTCTACAAAGCGGCGATGCTCGCGTGGTCGCTCTGGCTCAGCTTCCGTCTGCTGCGCTGGCTGCCCTGGGCCTGGCGCGCGTACACACACGGCGGCCTCTGGCGCTCGCGCGTCGGCACACCCGCGTAACCCCGCGGCGCGATTCGCGCGAGCCCGCTGACGCCACGATTGGCACCCGAGCCAAACGCGGGCTCGCACACACACGGCCTCAGGCGGAGCGGCTGCGTCAGGTAGCTTCGAGGATGGCGGTGACGCCCATGCCGCCAGCCGTGCAGACGGAGATGAGGCCGCGGCCGCGGCCGCGCTCGCGCAGGAGCTTGGCCAGTGTCGCGACGAGGCGCGTGCCGGTGGCTGCGAACGGATGGCCGACCGCCACGCTGCCGCCTTTGACGTTCAGCTTGCTGCGGTCGATCGGGCCGAGCGCGCGGTCGCGCCCCAACCGCTCGCGACAGAACTTTTCCGACTCCCAGGCCTTCAGCGTCGCGAGCGTTTGCGCCGCGAACGCCTCGTGGATCTCGTAGTAGTCGAAGTCCTGCAGCGAGAGGTTCGCTTCTGCCAGCATCGCCGACACGGCGTACGCCGGTGCCATCAGCAAGCCTTCGCCGCCGACGAAGTCGACCGCCGCTTCGCGCGCGTGGGTAAGGTACGCGGAGATCGGCAGCGAGCGCTCGCGCGCCCACTCCTCAGAGCTCAGCAGCACACCCGATGCGCCGTCCGTCAGCGGCGTGCTGTTGCCCGCCGTCATCGTGCCGGTGCCGCTGCGATCGAACACGGGCTTGAGCTTCGCGAGCTTCTCCAAGCTCGTGTCGGTGCGAACGTTGTTGTCGCGCTTCACGCCGAGGTACTCGACGAGCAAGTCGTCGTAGAAACCTTCGGCGTAGGCCTTCGCGGCGTTCTGATGGCTCGCGAGCGTGAGCTTGTCTTGGTCCTCGCGCGAGATCTGCCACTGCTTGGCCGTGATCTCCATGCTCTGGCCCATCGAGAGCCCCGTGCGTGGCTCCACGACCTCGGGCAGCACCGGTTTGAAATAGCTCGGTCGCAGCTTCAGCCACGGCTTCAAGCGTTGCATCAGCGTGCGGCCGCGCGCGCTCTCGAGCAGCAGCTGGCGGTACGCTTCCGAATACACGATCGGGATGTCGCTGATGGTGTCCACACCGCCAGCGATGCCGGCGTCGATGAGGCCGGTCGAGATCTTCGTCGCGATCAGGATCGTGGCAGTCAGACTCGTGCCGCACGCGCGTTGCACGTCGAACGCGGGCGTCTGCGGCGCGAGCCCCGACGACAGCGTCGACTCGCGCGCGAGGTTGTAGTCCCGGGAATGCTTGATCACGGCGCCGAGCGCCACGTCGCCCAGCGTCTGGCCTTGCAGCCCGTAACGCTTCACGATTCCCTGCAGCACTGCGGTCATCATGTCTTGATTCGAAGCGCGCGCGTACGCCGTGTGCGCGCGGCAGAACGGTATGCGCACGCCGCCGACGATGGCGACGCGACGGGCTTGTTGATTCCGCATCGAAAGCTCCGGCCGAGGGGGAGTGGGGAAGTATAAACGTGCGTATGTGTCCCGTGGTGCGGTACCGCGTCGTGTTTTAGTTCCGCTACACGCCCTAGAATGCAGCAACGGCACCCGTGGTCGCGTGCCTCGTTAGGCTTAAGCGACCGGATGACGATTGGCGCATGATGGGCCGGGCAACGGCCCGCGATCGGAGAGTGAGATGCGGCGTTTGATGGCGATGTGCGTGCTTGCGGGTTTTCTGGCGCAGCCGGTGATGGCGGCCAAGAAACCGCCCATCGCACCGCCGCGCATCACGGTAGAGACCATCGCCGCGTTGCCGTCTTCATCACCGCAGCGCTTCCGCGTCACGCTGCGCCTCGACAACTTGAACACCGAGCCCCTCACCGTCAAAGCGCTTGAGTTCAAGCTGAAGCTCGCGAGCGAAGGCATCATCGACGGCGACTCCTACGGCTTGGTGGTCATAGGTGCGCTCGAGCAGCAGAGCATCACGCTCGAGCTGCACAGTGACATCGTGTCGTCGTTGTCGCGGCTGCAGTCGTTCACAAGCGGTCCGACCCACACGTTGCCGTACCAGATGTACGGCAAGGTCACGCTCGATCGCCGTCCGAAGTCCAAGGCCGAGGTGCCATTTACCTCGAGCGGCGACGCACCGCTGACGACGACCGCCGCCCGCTAAGCCGCGGCCGTGTCGCTGCGGTTTCAACTGCTGCTGTTCGGCCTGCTGACGCTCGTTCTGCCGTGGACGGGGTTGCGTTACGTGCGCGAGATGGAAGGCGCTCTGCGCGGCGGCCTCGAGCAGTCGCTGCAGGGCAGGGCGACGACCGTCGCGGCCGCGCTCGAAGAGCAGAACCTGCCGCTCTGCAGCGCGCCGCCGTGCACGCCGGACGACACGGTGCGCGGCACGACAATCTACGCCGCGCCGCTCGCTGCGGAGCCGAGTGTTGACGGCGTGCGCGACGATTGGAACGGCGCTGACGCCGCCATAGAGATTGGCGACGGCCATCGACTGTATGCCGGTGTTTACGGCCGGTTCGTGTATCTGTTCATCACGGTGGCGGATCGCGACCTCGTATATCAACGTTCGCCGGGCCAACGGCCGTACGGCGATCGCGTGGCGCTCGCGCTCGAGCCGTCGCCGGGTGTCGTGCGTTGGCTGCTGCTGAACACCGCGGCACCTGGCGCCTTTCGCGCGCAGGAGACGAGCCCCGACCGGTTCGAGCCCACCGAAGCCTACGACGCGCGAGTGATCGGTGCGTGGCAGGAGACGGCCACCGGCTATGCGCTCGAGGTGCGTGTGCCGCTCAACCTCGTGGGTTCCGCGCTCGGCGTAGGTGTCATCGACGTCGATCGCGACGGCGCGGACTACACCGCCGCACTCGCCGCGACGTGGGACGAGACGAGTAGCACGCCGGGGCGCTTCATCTATCAGCGGCCGGAGTTGAAGACGGTGCTCGACCAATTCGGCCGCGGCGCCGGCCGGTTTCGCATCCTGGACGCAGACGGCTGGGTGCTGTCCGCAGTGGGCAACGTCGAGCCGCGCGCGACGGACCGCGGCACGACGACTCTCGCGGGCGATCTGTTTCGCTGGCTACTGCGCCGCGACGACCCGCCGTATGCGGGCGAGTTGCCGCCGGGACGCGTAGCCGACCCCGCGTTGCGAGTGGCGCTCGCAGGCAACGGTGCGACGGCGTGGTATGGCAGTGGACCGGACCGCGAGGCCATTGTTGCCGCTGCCGTGCCGATCATGGGCGCGGGTGCGCCGCAGGGCGCCGTGCTGCTCGAGCAAGCCAGCGATCCGATTCTCACGCTGACNNCTGATGACGGTCACGCTGCTTGCGACCGTGATCGTGGGGCTGGGCCTGCTCGGCTACGCGACCTGGCTGTCGCTGCGCGTGCGCCGCCTCGCGCACGCGGCCGAAACGGCGCTCGGCCCGCGTGGCGAGATCCGCACGCGCATGCCGGGCGCTGCAGCGAGGGACGAGCTCGGCGTGCTTGCGCGAAGCTTCGCGCAGCTCCTGGAGCGGCTGCGCGAGCACACGGAGTATCTGCGCACGCTATCGAGCAAGCTTTCCCACGAGCTGCGCACGCCGCTTGCCGTCGTCACGACTTCGCTCGACAACCTCGAGCACGAGATCCAGGTGGGCACGGCCGACCAGTATCTGAAACGGCTGCGCGAGGGCGCGACGCGGCTCGACACAATTCTCGTGGCGATGAGCGAGGCCACGCAGCTCGAGCAGGCGATCGCGGAGACCGTGGCCGAACCCGTCGATCTCAAAGCCGTGGTCGAGTCGTGCTGCAGCGCGTATCGCGACGTGTACCGTGAGCGCGAGATCACGTTTCGTTGCGACGCCGCGGTGACCGGTATCGTGGGATCGGGCGAACTCGTGGCGCAGCTGCTCGACAAGCTCGTCGACAATGCCGCGAGCTTCAGCGCGGGCGGCAGCCGCATCGACGTCGAGATTGCCGAAGCCGGCGGCGAGCTGGTGCTCTCCGTTGCCAACAAGGGCCCCACGCTCCCGGCCAAGATGCGCCGGCAGCTATTCGATTCACTGGTGTCGATCCGCGAGCAACGCGACGGCAAGCCGCATTTAGGCCTTGGCCTGCATATCGTCGCGCTGGTGGCGCAATTTCATGGGGGCCGCTGCGAGGCGGACGATCTGCCGGACGGCAGCGGCGTGGTGTTTCGCGTGTGGTTTCCGCGCCGCCGTGTTATCGCGCCGCTGGGGGTTTAGCGCCCTTCAGTGATTGATACGCGAGCCGCGTGATGGCGTCGCCGGTGAGGAAGGCGCCATGTACCCAGCGGGCATCGAGGTCCTTGGTTGGCTTCGCGGCCACTGCTTCGTCCTCGGTCTTGCCGTCGTCGATCAGCTTCTGGACGCGCGTCCTGATCATGACGAGCGCGTCGCGCGATGCCTTGAGATCTTCGCTGCTGGCCGGATTACCTTCGTCAGCGACGATGCGTGTTTTGGCGTCGGCCAGCGAGAGCATCTTTTCTTCCGAGGCGATCGTTCCCAAGAGCGAGCCGCCCGAAGACATGTCGAAGAACGGATAGCCGCCATCGCCGCCGATCGTGCCGCTGGCGTGGATGACGTTCGCTCGCTTGAAATGCACCAGCGTGTCGTTGTCCGTGTGCGCGTTCGGTGGGTGGAACAGCTGAACCGTCTCGCCGGCGAAATGCAGCGTCATGGCGTCTGCGAAAGTGACGGTTGGCAGAGCGGCCGGCGGCGAGGGTGGAATAGTCTGGTTGAAGGCGGCGAGATATTGGCCCTGGGCCATCCTTTCACGCAGCTTGTCGTGAGCCACGATCATCGCGCCGCCCTTCGCCATCAGCTCGTTCGCGCCGAAATGGTCGGCGTGTGCGTGCGTGTTGATGACGATCCTGATCGGCTTGCTGCTGATCCTGGCGACCGCCGCTTTGATCTTGTCGCCCATTGGCGCGACCGAGGTGTCGACGAGCAGGACGCCTTCATCGCCGACCAGGATCAGCGAATCGCCGCCCCGCCAGTTGAGCAGATAGACGCCTAATCCTAAGTCCGTGGTCTTGATCTCGAGCTTTGAGTAATCGACCTTCGGTTGCGCGAAAGCCGACGAGCACGAAAGCGCAGCCAGGGCTGCCGCCATGAAGAAGCGTCTCACCGAAATCCTCCTACGTCTCGCCTCAACTCTCGGAATCTGATTCGACCGAGGAGCTGCGGGCAGACGGCGGCGGATCAGCCGGTCGTGCCACCCGTCGTAAGCTTTGGCGCCGGCAGCAGGCTCGAACCCATCAGGAACTCATCGACGGCCCGCGCTGCGCCTCGGCCTTCGTTGATGGCCCACACTACGAGCGATTGACCGCGACGGCAATCGCCGGCGGCGAAGACACCTTTCTGACTCGTCGCGAACCGGCCGTGCTCGGCTTTGTAATTCGAGCGCGGATCGAGCTCCACGCCGAGTGCCTGCGAGAGGTACGCCTCGGGGCCGAGGAAGCCCATCGNNCCCATCGCGAGCAGCACGAGATCGGCTTCGAGCGTCTCGGCCGTAGCCGGCAGCTCGACCATTTTCGGTGGCCCTTCGCCACGTTGCCACTCCACGCGCACGATCTTCACGGACGCGACCTTGCCGCCGTTGTCGCCGAAGTCCTTCGACACGACCGCGTAGTTGCGCGGGTCGGCACCAAACCGTGTGATCGATTCTTCGTGGGCGTAGTCCGTGCGCAGGATCTTCGG